>JAZRVA010000048.1:0-12099 GCA_045598865.1 Clostridia bacterium
TCAGCCAATTTAAATGTGTTAATTTTTTGTTCGTCAAATGTTTTAAAATTTAAAATATTACAATTTTCTAAATAATTTATTGCTTTATAGAACAAAAGTTTAATATCAGCGTCTTGCATAATACTGTTAGGAATATTATAAACAATAAGTTCCACAAAATATTTGTTAATATCACCGCCAGAAGCCCACTTGTTTATTAAAATAGTTTTTCTTATGTTTTTAAAAATTCTAACCAGTTTTTTATAGTTTCCTTTGGTTTTTTTGTCTTTTTCTGCAATTTTTTCATTATAAACAAACAAATTTATTTTATTAGATTTTTTTTCAAGGAAATTCCAAAATTCCAAAACAGCATCTTTGTCGTCTTCATCATATGTGGCAAATCTCACAAGAATTTTAAATCCATATTCTTCTTTACATAAAATTTTAATTCCATCATCAACTAACAAAATCATTGTTGTGTCATTAAAATATCTAACAAGAATATTGGCATACAAAAACATAATTTCATCCAAAGTTCCTGCTGATGACAATTCTTTTTTCTGCTTTTTTGTTCTTGCCGATGCAAAGGTTTTCTTATACAAATCGTTTGCCAATTTTATTTGAGGGTTGCTGGTTGCAATAACAATTTCCAACTCCCCTTCTTGGTCAATATAAGTATCATTTGTATAATCGCCCATTGGAAAAACTCTTGTGTCATCATAATTTAATGAAATATTATTATTCTCACCTTTTAAATCATCCAGCGCAGAAGATAAAACATTAAGGGCTTTATTGTAAAATTCCTTAACTTTATCCTTAGATTTAAGCTCACAAAACTGATTTAAAACAGATTCTTCCATAAATTAAAAAACCTTTGTAATTATTGTTGTTTTTTAATAACTTCCATACCACCCATATATTTTCTCAAAACTTCTGGGATTGTAACGCTTCCGTCTTCATTTTGGAATTGTTCCACAATAGCTGGTATCAACCTTGAAGTTGCAAGACCGCTTGCATTTAATGTGTGAACAAACTCCGCCTTCTTTGTTGTGTTGCTTCTAAATTTTGTGTTATTTCTTCTTGCCTGGTATTCACCAGCATTAGAAGCACTTGACACTTCTTTATAAATTCCCATGCTTGGAATCCAAACTTCAATGTCATATGTTCTTCTCATTGCACTGGAACAATCACCCGCTGCTAATTTTGAAACTTGTGCATGAAGGCCAAGTTTTTTTACCAAACTTTCTGCTTTTCCAACCAATTCGTCAAAGGCGGCTGCACTTTGTTCTGGGGTGGTGATTTGAACCATTTCAACCTTATTAAACTGGTGACCTCTAATCATTCCACGCTCTTCTTGCCTGTAACTTCCGGCTTCTCTTCTATAACATGGTGTGTATGAAAAGAATTTTAGTGGCAATTTGTCTTCTGGAATAATTTCGCCTTTATATAAGTTTACAAGAACAGTTTCTGCTGTTGGAAGCAAAAATTTTGTTTTTTCTTCCTTACTATCTATCCAGTAAACTTCATCACTAAATTTTGGAAATTGACCCGCGCCATAACCACAATCATAATTTAACATATGTGGTGGCAAAATGAATTCATAACCACTTGCAATGTGTTCATCTATAAAGAAATTAAGTAATGCCCATTCAAGCCTTGCTCCCAACCCTCTATAAACCCAAGCACCATTGCCGGCAAGTTTAACACCTCTTTCATAATCTATAAGACCTAAATCTGTGCATAAATCAACGTGGTTTTTAGGCTTAAAATTAAATTCTGGTTTTTTGTTAAATTGCCTTAAAACCTTGTTATTTTCTTTGCCTCCTGGCAATAAATCTTCATCTGCTGGGTTTGGCAAATACGCCAAAATATCCCATATTTTTTTGTCTATTTCTTCAACTTTTGTGTCTAAGTTAGCAATTTTGTCACCCAAATCTTTCATTTCTTCAAAAATGGTTGACACATCCTTCCCTTCCTTTTTAAACAAAGGAATTTGAGCACTAACTTTGTTCTTTTGCGATTTTAATGACTCCACATCTTGAATAACTTTTCTTCTTTCTTCATCAAGTTTCAAAACTTCCGAAAAGTCAACATTACAACCCTTTTTTGCTAGCAATTCTTCTATTTTTTTTGTTTCGTTTCTTATTAGTTCTATTGAAATCATAAAATCTTCTCCTTTTTTAATAGACTACAAATATTATTATAATTTTTATGCTTTTACAAGTCAACTTTGTTTTACTTTTTTTTTGCATATTGTTAAAATATTGATATGATAACTTTTGATTCATATTTTAAAGAAAGGAATTTTAAGTGTAATTCAAAAACCAAGCAAATTTTGTCAGCTTTGCCATTTTTTTGCGCGGATTTTTTTAGAGGCGTTGAAAATCAAACCTCTGCCCTTACAAGGCTAAATTATGCCAATGACTTAAAAATATTCTTTTACTTTTTGACTACTGAATTGTATGAATTTCAAGATAAAGACATAAAAGATATTACCATAGATGATTTGTCAAAAATAACATCAACCCACATAGAAATGTTTATGGAGTTTTTGTCTGGATACACAATTAACAACAAATACTACGAAAACAATGAAAAAGGCAAAGCCAGAAAGCTTGCAACAATCCGTAGCTTTTTTAGATATTTTTATAAAAAAGATAAAATATCATCTAATGTTGCATCAAAAATTGACACTCCAAAAATCCACGACAAAGAGATTATCAGGCTTGAAGTTGATGAGGTTGTAAAACTTTTGGATCAAACGGAGGACCCAAAAAATTTTACAAAAAAACAAACTTCATTCAACATAAAAACAAAAGTTAGAGACACAGCAATACTAACTCTTCTTTTGGGAACAGGTATCCGTGTTAGCGAGTGCGTGGGCATTAATATTGATGACATTAACTTTGAAGTTAATGGCTTAAAAATAACAAGAAAAGGTGGCAACCAAACAATTTTGTATTTTTCTGATGAAGTGGCAAGAGCCTTGGCAGAATATTTGGTTGAAAGAAAAAACAACAAAAATGTTTTACCAACCGAAAAGGCTTTGTTTTTATCCCTACAAAATAAAAGAATGTGTGTTAGAAGTATTGAAAAATTGGTAAAAAAATACAGCAGAGCCTGTATTCCGCTTAAAAAAATCACACCACACAAATTAAGAAGCACCTATGGTACAAATCTTTACAGGCAAACAAACGACATTTATATAGTTGCCGACGTTTTAGGCCACAAGGATGTGAACACAACCAGAAAACACTACGCTGCCATATCAGAAGACGCAAGACGAAATGTTGCAAATATTATAAAACTTCGAGATGAAAAATAATTTTTAGAACAAATGTTTGACATTTGTTCTTTTTTGTTGTATAGTTTAAATTGTTAAAAAAATTTTGTGAGGTTACAAATGTCCACAAAAACAAATGAAATATTAAATAAAACACTAAATTTTATTAAAAACTATACATTAAAAAATAACTATCCCCCAACAGTTAGAGAAATACAATCGCACCTTAATGTGCAATCAACCTCCACAGTTAGCTATTATTTGCAAAAACTGGAAGAAAAGGGATTTATTAAAAAGTCTGGCAATAAAAATAGATGCATCACTATACTAGATAATGACACATCTCTATCCCCTTCTAATCTCAAAAAAATTCCCCTCCTTGGTGAGGTTGCCGCAGGCAAACCAATTTTTGCATTTGAAAATTATGACGAAGTTTACGAATTTTCAAACAACTTATTTTCAAATAATAACGACTTATTTATGTTAACTGTTAAAGGCGACAGCATGATTGACGTTGGAATTTTTGACAAAGATAAAATAATTGTAAAAAAACAAAACTATGCCAACAATTCAGACATAGTTGTTGCAATGATAAATGGCTATGCAACCGTTAAAAGGTTTTTTAAAGAAAAAACATACATTAGGCTACAACCAGAAAATTCATCTATGAAACCAATTTACTGTTTTTCATGCGACATACTTGGCAAAGTTATTGGCCTTATAAGGAACTATTAAAAATATTTTTTAAAAAGTAAAAAATTAATTATTTTTTTGAATTCAAATAATTGTTTAAAGCAAGTTTTACATGCTCGTATGTTAAACCACCTTGTATATAAAGAATATAAGGCGGTTTTTTTAGTGGACTATCACAACTAAGTTCTATTGTGCTGCCCTGAACAAAACACCCGGCAGACATAACAACCTCACAATCATAACCCGCCATTTGTGAAGGGATTGGGCAAGCAAAGCTGTCAACCGGCGAACACTGCTGAATAGATTTGCAAAAATTAACCAAATCATCTTTATTTTCAAATTCAACTGGCAAAACAATGTCAGAAGAGTTGCAAAAATCACCAACAATTTTGTAACCACAATTTTGCATAACCTTTCCTATTAACATAGAACCCTTTTTGGCCTGCAAAACAGTGTGTGGTGCAACAAATAATCCCTGATAAACAAGTCTATATCCCACTTCATTAGAGCCAACCTCTTGCCCTAATGATGGCGACGTAAACCTTCCAGCAATCAAATCTACAAATTGCTTTTTGCCTGCAATATACCCGCCATTAGAAACATAACCACCACCAGGGTTTTTTATTAACGAACCAACAATAATATCAGCCCCAACTTCTGTTGGTTCTTTTTCTTCAACAAATTCACAATAACAATTGTCAACAACAATAATGGCTTTTTTATTTATTTCTCGTATTTTTGATATTACTTTTTCTATTTGCTCAATTTTAATGGCTGACCTACGCAAATAGCCACATGACCTTTGAATATAAATAATTTTTGGGTTTTCTTTTACTTTTTCCATTATTTTTTCATAATCAAAGTCATTATTTATAAGTTCAATACTATCATATTTAACACCAAAATCTTTTAAGCTCCCGTTGTCTTTATTTGGCAGACCAAAAATTGTTTCATCTAATGTGTCATATGGCTTGCCAGTTATTGCAAGCATAACATCGCCGGGTCTTAAAAGGCCAAATAATACGGTTGTTATTGCATGAGAGCCACACGCCAAACTTTGCGAAACAATTGCTCCTTCCGCTCCAAAACTATCTGCAAAAACTTGGCAAAGCACTTGTCTGCCCAAATCGTCATAACCATAACCCGTAGATCCATAAAAATGATTTGAAGAAACCTTGTTTTTTATAAAAGCATTTAAAACCTTTTGTTGGTTTTTAAGGGCAATTTCTTCCGCATTTTTAAAGTTTTCTTTTAATAAATCTTCTGCTTTAACAATTTCTTTATTCAAATTCATATTTAGCACCATTTCCCTTTGTTTTTTAATCATTTAATTTCTGCTTAATATAATTAATTATCTCTTTTTTTTGTGTTAAAGGGTCAAACCAAACAGCATCCCCAAACCCCTTCATAAAAGTCACTTGCCTTTTTGCATAATTCCTTGTGTTTTTCTTAATAAGTTCAATGCAATCTGGCTTTAACAATTCCTCTTCCTTTAACTTAAACAACTCTTTGTAACCAATCGCCTGCATAGACTGATTATTTTTGTTAAGCTTTTTATTCTTTTTAAATAAATCATCAAACTCAACTAACAGACCCGCGTTAAACATTTTGTGCACACGTTTATTTATTCTTTCATACAAAATTTCCCTGTCTGGGTTTAATACCACAAAAATTGGATTATAAATACTTTCTAAATTCTCTTCTTTGTTTAAACTAGTTTTAGTGTTGTTTGTAATTTCAAAAATTTCTAACGCACGTATAACTCTTTTCGTGTCGTTTATATGAATTTTTTGGCTGGCAGAAAAATCTTTTTTTTGTAACAACTCAAACAATTGTTCTTTGCCATTTTCTTCCAAAAATTTTTTATACTTATTTCTAATCTCTTCGTTTTTAGGGGCGCCACAAAACGAGTATGGATATATTAAAGATTTTATATAAAGACCCGTTCCACCAACAATTATCGGCAATTTGCCCCTGCTTGAAATGTCCTCTACTGCCTTTTTAGCAAGGCATACAAAGTCGCTAACACTAAATTCTTCGTCCGCATCAACAACATCAATTAAATAATGCTTAATCCCACATTGTTCTTCTTTTGATGGCTTGGCCGTCCCAATGTTTAAATCTCTATATATCTGCATAGAATCGGCAGAAATAATCTCTCCATTAAATTTCTTTGCACACTCTATTGCAAAGTCAGATTTCCCACTTGCTGTTGGACCGGTTATAATAAGAATGGTTTTTTTCTTCATAAATAGTTTACTAAATAATCCTCTTAAACATTTTTTCTATTTCATATTTTGACAATACCACACAAATTGGTCTTCCGTGTGGACATAACAATGTGGTTTTATTTTTTACAATTTGATTTAGCAAAACTTTAATTTCATTGTCCGTCAAATTCTGCCCACCTTTAACAGCAGCCTTGCATGCTTTTGTTGCAAAAAATGTTTTAATTTCACTATTGGTTTTAGATATTTTTGTTGTATTAGCAAGTGCATCGGTTATAAATTCATTTAAATCTATTTGGCTTAAAATAGACGGCACAGAAATTATTCTATATGTGTTAAATCCAAAATTTTCGATTTCAAATCCCATCGAATTAAACACATCTAAGTTGTTTTCGATAAGCACTTTTTCCAGCTCGTTTACAGAAAAACTAAATGGCACAAGAAGTTTCTGGCTCACAATTTTTTTACTATCAAACATTTTTAAAAATTCGTCATACAAAACTCTTTCATGCCCCGCATGTTGATCTAAAATATAAATAGATTCGCCACTTTCAATAACAATATAAGTGTTAAAAAATGTTCCAACAATCTTGTAGTCCATATCTATAAAAGATTGCTGTTCTTCTTTTTTTGTTCCTATTGGGTTTTCAAAAAGATTGTCTTCCGATTTATCATTTTGCCCTTCCTTTTTAATGTCAAACAAATTGTATTCACTACTTTTAAACACCATGTTTTCATTATCAAATTTTGGGCTAGAAACATTTATTTTTGAAATTTCACTACTAAAATCTTTTAAATCATTAAAACTAAACCCGCCTTTTACAATATTTAAAGATTTTTCAGGTTCAATAGTTTCAGACTTTTCTGTTTCTATCTGCGCTGTGTTTTTGTTAAATTCGTTTGCTTCATAAAAAACCGGAAAATTATTGTTGTTTAATGTATCCAAAATTAAAGAATAAAAAGTAGAGAAAATTTTGTTTGAATCCTTAAATTTCACTTCCATTTTACTTGGGTGAACATTAACATCAATATCTTCATAATTAAGTTTTAAATTTAAAATGAAAACTGGAAATTTTCCCTTCATTAAAAAATTTTCGTATGCGTTAGAAATTGCAACTCCTATTAAAGAGTTTGTAACATATCTATTGTTAACAATTAACGTTTGATAGGTTCTATTTGCCTTGAAAAAATTTGGTTTTGATATATACCCAAAAATTTTGTAATCTTCATTTTCAAAATTCACTTCTATTAAACCATCAACTGCTTGCTTGCCATAAACCGCAAAAATTTTATCTTTAAGCCCAGCCGATATTGTGTTATAAACAATCTTTCCATCCACAATATATTTAAAACTTAAATCTGGGTTTGCAAACATAAGACGGCTAACAATGTTTGTTACAAAACTTTCCTCTTGTTTATTAGATTTTAAAAATTTGTATCTTGCAGGCGTGTTAAAAAACAAATTTTCAACCAAAATATTTGTTCCCACTTCGCAAGCATATTCACTCAAATCTTTAACTTCACCACCAACAATCTTAATTCTTCCACCCACCTGTTGCGAAGCCGTGTTAGAAAACATTTCCACCTTTGCAACAGATGCAATACTTGCAAGAGCCTCACCCCTAAATCCTAGGGTGGCAATAGAATCCAAATCTTGCAAAGAACTAATCTTACTTGTCGCATGTGGCAAAAAGGCCTTTTTTAAGTCTTCATATTCAATGCCGCAGCCATCGTCACTTACTCTAATCAGTTTTGTGCCCCCATCTTCAATTTCAATTGTTATTTTTTTTGCCCCAGCGTCAATTGAATTTTCAACCAACTCTTTAATTACAGATGCTGGCCTTTCCACAACCTCACCCGCCGAAATTCTATTAAAAATTGAACTATCTAATAAATTAATCTTTGCCACTGTTTTCACCCTTATTGTTTAATTGTTTGTTAAAATTCAAAATAATTTCAAAAGCCTCCATTGGGCTTAAAATATTCACGTCAATATTCTTAATTTTGTTTAGTATACTTTGCTTGTCTTCCTGCGTAACAGCTTGATTTTCGCTTATATTTTTAGTTTCAATTTTAACAGCATTTCTTTCAAGCGAGTTTAAAATTGCCTTGGCTCTTGAAATAACTTCATCATAAATTCCAGATAAAGCCGCCACCTCAATTCCAAAACTTTTATCTGCACTACCTTTAACAACTTTACGCAAAAATATTATGGAATTATTAAATTCCTTAACCCCAATTTTATAGTTTTTTACTCCTTCCAAAATACCCTCTAATGCAGTAATTTCATGATAATGAGTAGAAAATAAAGTTTTGCTCTTAATTTTGGAAGAAATATATTCTAATATTGCCCAAGCAATACTCATGCCGTCATACGTGGCAGTCCCCCTGCCCACTTCGTCCAAAAGAACTAAACTGTTGCTTGTTGCATTGTTTAAAATATTGGCAACTTCCACCATTTCAACCATAAATGTGCTTTGTCCACTATTTAAATCATCACTTGCACCAATTCTTGTAAATATTCTGTCAACAATGCAAATCTCCGCACTAGTTGCAGGAATAAAACACCCCATGTGAGCCATTATAACAATCAAAGCTATTTGACGCATATATGTGCTTTTGCCTGCCATGTTAGGGCCTGTTATTATAATTGTTCTATCATTTTTATCATCTAAGTAAGCGTCATTGCTCACAAACATTTCATTTTTTAAGTTTGCTTCAACAATAGGGTGTCTTCCATTTTTTATGCTAATATGTTTGATTTTACTATTTATTACTGGCCTTACATAATTGTATTCTTGCGAAACAGTTGCCAAAGAACAAATTGTGTCCAAAAACGCAACATCACTGGCAGTATCTTGAATAATCTCAACCAAGGATTTTAACTGTTCTTTTATTTTGTTAAAAATTGTGTTTTCGAGCTTTATGGCAAGCTCTCGTGAATTTAGTAGTTTGTCTTCAATTTCTTTTAACTCTGTCGTAATAAACCTTTCATGGTTAGAAATCGTTTGTTTTCTTATGTATCTGTATGGCACAAGAGTTTCCTGTGATTTGTTAACTTCAATAAAATATCCAAAAACACGGCTATAACCTATTTTTAAATTCTTAATTCCAGTTTCTTCTCTCTCTTTATTTTCCAAATTCGTCAGCCATTTTTGAGCCTGAGAAGAAATGTTTTTAAGTTCAAAAAGTTCATTATTAAAATCTTCTTTAATATATCCGCCATTTGCCAAAATTGCAGGTGGCTCTTCAACGAAGGCCTTATCTAACAAGTCCTTAATATTTTTAACACTTTCAATATTGACAAACAAACTCTTAAATTTTTTGTGTTCTAATTCCTTTGTCAACGCTTGAAGGTCCAAAACATTTATAAGTGAATTTTTAAGCCCAACACATTCCTTAGGTGTTATAGTTCCAAAAGAAATCTTTGAACAAAGTCTTGCAATATCTGTAATATTTGCAAGAACGGAGGAAATATCGTTAAGCAAAATGTTATTATAAAACATTTCTTCTATGCAATCTTGCCTCATTGCAATTTCATTTTCATTTTGCAGTGGTTGCAAAATCCATTTTTCAAGCAACCTTAACCCCATAGATGTTTTTGTTTTGTTTAAGTGACCAAGCAAAGAACCCTTTTTCTTTTTGTCTTTTGCATTTTCAATAAGTTCCAAATTTTTGCAAGCATTATAATCTAAGTGCAAAAATTGATTGTCTTGCTCTGTAATTATTCTATTTATGTGGTTCAAACTTCTTTTTTGAGTGTTAATTAAATAATTAATAAGTGCACCGGCAGAGCAAACGGCATTTTTAAGCAACAAAAAATCATGCCCTTTGGTTTGAGAAATATTAAACTGATTCTTAATTGTGTCTAGTGCCGTTTTTTCGTTAAAAGAAGTATCATCTAGTTTATAAAATTGTGGCAAAAATTCAAGAGATTTAATATCTCTATTAACTTTCACAATCTCCTGCATTTCCTCATTGCAAAGTATCTCAGATGGCCTAATCCTGCAAAGCAAATCCACACATCTCTTTTCACAGTTAGAGTCAAACTCACAAAGTTTAAATTCTCCTGTGGAAACATCGCAATAAGCAGCACCTATATTATCCTTTTGCTTGTTTAAGCATAATATGTAATTGCTCGTTTTGCCTTCCAACATCTCCGGCTCTATAACCGTTCCAGGAGTAATAACGCGTGTTACTTCTCGTTGCACAATTTTGCCAGGGATTGGCTCACTCATTTGGTCACAAATTGCCACCTTATAACCTTTTTCCACAAGTTTAGAAATATATGTCTCAACTGCATGATAAGGAACCCCACACATAGGGGCCCTTTCTTTTTGTCCGCAATTTCTGCCAGTCAAGGCAATATCCAAAACCCTTGAAGCAATTTTTGCATCATCAAAAAACATTTCATAAAAATCGCCAAGCCTATATAACAACAAACAGTCTTTGTAATTTTCTTTTGTGTTTAAATAACTTGTCATCATTGGCGAAAATTTTTCTTCTTTTTCTTCACTAGGCATAAAATTAACTCCCTTTAATCTGCCAAAACTCCAACCAACTCTCGTGTTAGAGCTTTTTTAACGTTTACAAAATAAAACTTTCCAACTTCCAAATTTCCTTGTTTTATTTTAATAGATTTACCCGCGTCTGTTTTGCCAATAAAACAATCCCCCATTTCCTCTTCCACCAAAACTTCAATGGTCTTCCCAACCAAACTGTTGTCATACTCCTTTGTAATTTGCCTTTGAATTTCAAAAAGCTTTGTTATTCTTTCCCTCTTCGTTTGAATAGAAACTTGGTTTTCAAATTTCTCCGCAGGAGTCCCCTTTCTTTTTGAATAAACAAAACCAAATACCCCGCAAAATTTGCAAAACTTCAACAATTCACAAGTTTTTTCAAAATCCTCGTCTGTTTCTCCCGGAAAGCCCACAATTATATCGGTGGTCAAAGAAACATCTGGGATTTTGGCCTTAATTTTTGTAACCAAATTTTTGTAATGTTCTATTGTATATTTTCTATTCATAACCTTTAAAACTTCTGTGCTTCCACTTTGAACAGGCAAATGTATGGCTTTACTCATTTTAGGGTTTGAAGCAATAAAATCTATAAGTTCATCAGAAAAATCCTTAGGATGAGAAGTTAAAAACTTAATTTTAAAATCCCCCGGCAAAGCACAAAGTTCTTTAAGCAAATATACAAAGTTTGTTTTTCCATCTTTAAAATCTAACCCATAAGAGTTAACATTTTGACCAAGAAGGGTAATTGTTTTATATTTTTTTGTTTCGATTAAACACTGAACTTCTCTTTTTATGTCCTCAACCTTTCTGCTTCTTTCTCTACCCCTAACATAAGGCACAATGCAATACGTGCAAAAGTTATTGCACCCATACATAATGTTAACCCAAGCGTTATAGTTGCTTGTTCTAAAAAAAGTGTCGTTCTCTGCAACTGGTCCTTCATTTTCCCAAGTTTCTATTAAATTCTTGTGTGTATCAAAATAGCTTCTCAAATAATTTTGCAACTCGTCCAAATTATGTGTGCCAATAATTATATTTATAAATGGAAATTTTTTCTTTAAAATTTCCGGCATGTTCTTTTGTTGAGTCATGCAACCACAAACAACAACAATTAAGTTTTTGTTTGCCTTTTTAAGTGCCTTAACGTCGCCAATTTTAGCCATAATTTTTTGCTCAGCCGATTCTCTTATGCAGCATGTGTTAAAAACAATAATGTCCGCATCTTCTTTTTGTTCAGTTTCGCAAAAACCAAATTGCTTTAAAATTCCGGCAATTTTCTCAGAATCGTGAATATTCATTTGACAGCCAAATGTTTGAATTAAATAATGTTTTTCCATGAAAAGTATTATACAAAAAAAAACAACAATTTTCAACAAAAAAATAAAATAATAATTAT
>JAZRVA010000049.1:0-24122 GCA_045598865.1 Clostridia bacterium
GACAAAACTTTATATTATTTTAAACAAATAAACAAAATACCACGACCATCTGGCAAGGAAGAAAAAATTAAAAAATATCTAGTTGATTTTGCAAAAAAGCACAATTTAGAATTTTACACCGATAAAACAAAAAATGTGCTAATTAAAAAGAAATCAAACATAAAAAACTGCAATAAAACACTTATTTTGCAAGCGCATACAGACATGGTTTGTGAAAAAACACAAAATACAAAAATCAACTTTTTAACAGACCCTATAAAAACAAAAATAGAGGGTGACTTTTTAATGGCAAAAGGCACCACCTTGGGGGCAGATAATGGCATTGGTCTTAGCATGATTTTGAGTATTTTAGATGACAACAAAATTAAAATACCAAACTTAGAGTGTGTGTTCACCGCCCAAGAAGAAAGCACAATGTTAGGAGCAATAAATTTTGACACCGCAAAACTTTGCGGCAAACACTTGCTTTCCATAGACGGAACAGATGAGGCAAAAATAGAAAGCTCTTCTGCCGGCATGATTGTTAGTGAATATGATGCCAAATTTAAAACACAAAAAATAAAAAAAGAAAACTCAGTTTTTAAAATCTCAATTTCTGGGTTTAGAGGTGGTCACTCTGGTACAGAAATTTCAACAAACAGGCAAAATAGTATTAAAGCTATGGTTGAAATTTTAAAAAGTATTAAACAAGATTTTGAGTTAATAAGTTTGATTGGTGGCGGAAAGTCAAACGCCATTGCAAGAGAGTGCGAATGCACAATTGTGGCACAAAATTTAAACATGTTCGCACTAAATAATTTAATTAATAAGGTTTTTGAAAAATATAAGAAGATTGAAAAAAACGCAATATTTTTGGTTGAAGAAATAAATGTTTCTCTTTTAAAAAATCATTTATATTGTATTACCGCAGACTACTCAAAAACAATATTAGATTTTTTAGATGAGACAAAACATGGTGTTTTGGATTGGTCAAAAGATATTGACTTATTCCCCGTTGCATCACAAAATTTGGCAAGTATTAATTTGCAAAATGGTAAGTTGCACGTGGTTGTTTCTATGCGTAGCAGTGTGGTTAGCTTGGAAGAAAAGTATGTTGAGGTTTTGTATTATCTTGCAAAAAAATATGATTTAAAAATGGAAATTACATCAAAAGCACCTTTCTTTGAAAAAAATAAAAGCTCTTACTTGCAACCCCTTTGCAAAAATACCTACGAAAAACTTTTTAAAAAACCTTGCCTCGTTGGTGGTGTTCATGCAGGGCTCGAGGGCGGAGTTTTTGCAAAAAAAATTCCAGGTCTTGATATTTGTGTTATTGCTCCAAACATTTACGACTGTCACTCTCCTATGGAAAGGGTTAGCTTAGCTAGCGTAAAACGTGTTTACAAATGGGTGGAACAGATTGTTAAGAATTTTTGAATTGATTATAATATTTAAGATAGTTCTGAAATAATAAAACCAAGGATAATATTTTAAACACTAAGAATAATTTTTTTAAGCAATAAAAAAGCAAAGAACTTGAGATTATTTTAGGTTCTTTTATTTAAAAAACTTTTAGCTTTTTATTTACCAAATTTTTTATCTAAAATGGAAAATAATATTTCAAACTCTTTTGTATGCATTAAAAGATCTTTTTGCTTGTTTTTTACCATCTTTTTAAACTCTTTATAAGGAACAAACAAAATTTCTGATATTTCTTCTTTTTGAAATTTCATATCATTTACTCCCTTATTTGTTTCTAACAGATACATATCAGAAAATTCGTTATTTATAAAAGTTGAAGTATATTTACCTTTGTGAAGATTTGTTGTTATAAACGTTAATTCTTCCGGTTTAACATATAAATTTAACTCTTCCTTTAACTCTCTTACTGCACCTGTTAGAGAATCATCTCCGGCAGACAAATGACCTGCACAAGAAATATCTAGCATGTTTGGGTTGCTATCTTTGTTTGCAGACCTTCTTTGAAGAAGGATTTGTCCACCCCCTTTTGAAGAATAAATCCAAATGTGAACTGCCTTATGGTAGTCACCATCTCTATGAACTAGACTTCTAAGTTTTGTTTTGCCTGTTTTATTGCCAAATTCATCTAAAATATCAAAATATTCCTCACTCATAAATTTTCCTTTAAATATTATTCAAGTCTATGAAAATAATTTTACAACGGCTTCGTTCGCTTCTATTTTAACAGATGTTCTAGACAATGCCCCTGTAATCAAGAAGGCTTGACCAACGCCGGCAGTTACAATACTATCCTGTTCATCTTGGTTAATTTCACCCGCGTTTCTATAAAGCTCAATAAGGTCAGTAATATCATTAGGCGCCAAGGAGAATATAAATGAATACTGGCTCGCGTTAATAATGGCAGTTGACTGCCTTTGAATTTCCTCTGAACCCACAAAGTCCTTAATGTTTTGCGTAATAACAATCTGCATTCCGCTATACTTTCTTATACGCTTTGCCATTTGCGCCATAAATTCAAGAGCAATTGGGTGCTTTGGGTTAATGAAAACGTGTGCCTCATCAACGGCCACAACAATGTGCCTGTTGGCGTGATATTTATCGTTAAAGTCTTTGTTTTTGATAATTTCATTATCCAAATATTTAAAAACCAAAAGCATCTGTGCATTTGCAATAACTTGGTTTCTGTTTGCAAGCAACGAACGGAAGTTAAATGTAACAAAATTCTCTTTTGTTGCAATAGAGGTTGGGCCGTTCCACAAGTTACTGTTTCTGCCACCAGTTGCAAATTTTGAGATATAAGTTTCAACTGTCAACAAATTCTTTCTGTGATATTCGTCTTTTTCTTTTTTAAGTTTATCTTCCACTACCCCATACAAATCATCAAAAATTGGGAAGTCTTCCGGTTTAAGCCTGGAAAGTGGAGTGGAAGAATCTATGCCCTTTTTCTTATATGTCTCTATAACAAGTTGGTTTAAAACCTCAAATGCCTCAGATGGCATGCCCGGCAAAATAACAGTGAAGAATTCTTCCAAGAATTGCAAGTGGGTGGAATAAGAATCGTCTGCATTACCTTCATCGGATTCAAGGGTTGTCATAATGTGAAAAGGGTTAAACCTTCCACTTAATGAAGAACCAACGTCCAAAACCTTGCCTTTCATGTTATAAGCAAGAGGGGTGTATTCATCTTCTGGGTCAAGAACAAAAACTTTTGTGTTGTCGCACGCTAAGTTGGTAAGCAATGTTTTTGTGGCATAAGATTTACCACCACCAGACTTACCAATAATCATAACGTTACTGTTTGCCCTTTCCCTATCTCTTTTAAAGAAGTTTACAAAAACTGGATATTCGTTATACCCAATATAAAAACCTTTTTCATCTTGCAAAGCACCAGAAATAAATGGGAAAATAGAAGCAAGAGTTGTGGTTGGAATATCCCTTTTTGTTTGTTTAACAGTGTCAAGTGCAGAAATGTTCCTGCTAACAAAAGCATCAACTTGCCTACCAAACATTTCCGAAAATTTGTAACCATTTTGCCTTAAAATTGCCCTAACTTCCTTTTTTGCGCTATCTTCGCAAACAAGGTGTGTGTTAACCTCAAACAACTGTTCGTTGTTGTTTTTCAACATCTGCAAAAGGTCTTTTAATGTTTTTAGGTGTGTTTGGCTTTCAATCTTTTTACTGCTCTTGTAAATGTTTTCCATTTTGGCTTCCATTTCTATAATAGCCTTATCAATTTTCTTTTCGGCAGGGCCTTTTGGAATTGGCTTAAAGTTAACAACAACGTTTGTTCTGTCAAGCAAGAAAAACTGTGCCCCCCAAGCATCTGGAACTTGAAGTGGATAATCACTGATAACAAATGTTCTGTATGCTTGCTTATCAATAATAGTTTTTGTGGTCTTAAATGTTATGTTTTCTGGCATTGCCCAGTTTGTGTATTGATCAACAGGGGTGCTTTCCAAATCTCTTTCGTCAAAATATTTGCCATAATTGGATTTTAAGAAGGTGGCCAAAGCCTTGCCAATAACTTTTTCTGAGTTCATTGGCACAACGCTATTGCCAAGAGTGTTAATCATACCATCAACAGTTGTTTCCAAGGCATCTCTATCTTTATCATAAACAATAATGTAAAAATAATCTTTATATATCTTTTCTTCTTTGTTCATGTAATCTAGGTTGCTAACACGAGTTTCAAAAACGTCTGCCCTGGCTTCAATTTCCTTGTCAGTCATTTCGCCTTCATATTGCAGTTCCATTAGGTTATCATACTTTTTGTCTTCCGCCTGGATATAGTCGTCAAAAACAATAGCTTTGTTAACCTTCAAAATACTTGCTGTTTGGTCATTATTAAGTCTTCTTAGCGCATTTGCAAATGATTTAATAACCATCTGTTGTTTGCTCTCACCCAGCAAACCAAACTCTATTGGTTTTATTTCTATCACCATGCCATAATATTCTTTGTAGTCCAAAAACTTGTCTTTTAAAATACCTTCAAATGGGATAATATCTTTAATTTTTAATCTGCCAGACTTTTTATCCACATCACTTTTGTTATATTTCTTTTTAAAAGCAATAAATCTAATCAAAAGCCCAATGGAACCATAAAGTTTTAAGTCGTCATCTATTGGCAAAAAAAGCATTGCAACCAAGCAAACCCAGCCAATTGCCAAATACCAGTGATAGTCAAAGTTTGCAAGAGCAAGCCCAACACCGCCAGCAAGGCCAATTGCACCAACAATAATGTCGGTTAATGTTACGCCCTTAAAAAACTCCATTTTAACTTTGGTTTTTCTTGGAATATATCTTAACATTTCTACCCCTCCAAAAAAATATATACTATAATAATAGTATTTTACATTAACTAACAAAATTTCGCAAATTATTAAACCAAATTTAACAAAAAAAACAGCACTTTTTTGGTGCTGTTTTAAAACAAATTAACTTCTTACCTATTAACTATATACAAAATAATGTGAACTGCAATACAAACAAACCCCGCCACAACAAACAGGAGACCAATTATTTTAAGTGCCACATAAACTTTATCGTTGTTAGGGATATTGTTGCTTTTTCTTGCCACTCTTGCAATTCTTCTTGCCAAAAAGGCAGTTGAAATTCCCACAACAAGCAACAGACAACCTGTTAATGTTAATGGCTGTTTTAAAAACTGAATAAGTGAAACTCCAAGTAAATTAAACATTTTACTACCCCCAAAGGTTATTTTAATAAGTGCATTATAACAAAAAGCCCAAGAAATTTCAACACCAAATTTTTATTTGTGCTAAACCTCCAAATCAAAATGATTTGTAAACTCATAAAATTCTTCTTGTGTAACAAAAAAATATTTGCAAATCTTGTTAAGGCTAGCCAAGTGATGCTCTTTTGTTTTGTCCCACGTTAAATAGGCCGCCAAAAGGTTTGGTTGTGGTTGTTCTAAACCAATTATTCTTTCAAGTTTTATTATATTTCTTTTTAAATTTGTTACCATAAACAAAGATTCCTGCAAAACATACTTGCAACACAAAATCACGCCCTCATACAAACTTTGATTGTTTGTTTTTGTTGCCAGCATGTTTGGCAAAACAATTCTTGTATAAATTTTGTCTTTTACCAGTTTTACCCCCGTGCTGGAATCCAAACTTATCCTATTTAACGCCCAAGAAATTTTTTGGTTTGAAGAAAACATATTGTTTAAAAAAATATAATCAAAATAGTTCCCCACTTTTTCGTTATCTATTTTAGATAAATTTGTAATTATTGATGTAATTGTTTTACTTTGTGGCAGGTTAAACAAAAAATAAAACAAACTTGTGTTTTGTAAAAAATAATTTAGTAATTCGTCATCTTTCATAACAAGCAATTGTTTTAATTTTGCCTGAACTTTTAAATACTCGCTAACCGGAACATTAAAAACATATTCCAGCTTAATAGTTTTATCTTCTCTTTTGCAAATGTCCAAATAAAAATCAAACAAATAACTATTAAAAGGGTTTAGAGTTTTTAAATCAATTAAAATATCTTTTGCCTCTTTAAAATCAAAATTATTTATGCAAACAATAGCATACAAAAATTTTAGTTCTTGGTCATTTGGCCTATCTTCAAAAAACAAGTTCATATATTTTTTTGCCAAAGCAAGATTGTTTGTTTGAGCAAAAGTAAGACCAATTTTAAATTTTTCTTCACTTGTTAAATTTTCTAAACCCAATATTTTCTGTTTAGTATCTTCAAATTCTTTATCTTTATAGTCACAAAAATAAATTAAAAGCAAGTTACACAAGTCAAGAACATTGTTTTTCCCTTTTGATAGAATAAGGTTTAAACTTTCTGATGTTTTGTTAGTAAAAAAATATGCAAGGCTAAGTTCTGCCCTAGTTTTGTCATCGCTTAGATTACAAGTTTGCAACAACTCTATTGCCTTGTCAAACTTCCCGCCAGACATGTATTTTTCCGCCAAAGCTAGTTTTTTATCCTGCTGGTATGTTTGCGTGTTAATAACTTTAAAATTTCGCACAGGTGACATTGAGTTTAACTTTTGTTTTGCACTTTGAGCAACTTGGCTGTTTTCCAAAAAATTTATGCATTGGTTTAAGTAAAACCTTGCAGTTAATTCGTCACCTTCCAAACAAAAGTTTTCACCCAGCCCCCTAAAAGCAACCTGAGCAAAAATTTCGTTATCAAGCGCACAAAAATAATAATAGTTAGATAAATTTTGGCATTTAACAAAGGAATATGCCTGAGCAAGAAGCAAATAATAACTGCACTTTAAAAAAATATTTTTATCTTCTGCCAAAGCAATTGCCTTGTTTAAATATTTTATCGCACAAAAATATTCACCCTGAGACAAACATTGATTTGCCTTGCTAAAATAAAAATTATTGTCTTGTGTAATGCTTAAAACGTTTCCTGTGCTCATAAAATAACTTTATTCTATTTTTTTACCTTTTAAAACTAACTTTGTAATATTTTGTATGATTGTATCAAAAAATCAAAAATTTTGCAAAGGTATTACTAAAAACAAAAAAAAACACCCAAAAACTTTTCGGTGTTTTTTTGTTTTTTATTTTAAATAAATATATCTATGGCATTGCTCACACTCTAAATATCCATTTTCTTTTAACTTTGTAAGTAGCGCCGCCGGCAATTCCATACTGCACCCACCACAGGCATTGTTATTAAGTGGAACAAGGTATGGAAATTTTGCTTCCGTTTGAATTTTTTTGTATTTTGCAAGTAACGAAGGGTCTATTTGTTTTTCCAGGTCATGTTTTTGTTTTTCAAGCGCATCAAACCTGCTTTGATATTCTTTGTCCTGCTCATCTAGTTTTAATTTTATCTCATCAAGTTTAGACCTATACATCATAATTGTGTTTCTAGAACTTTCATATGTTTTAATAAGAGCTGATAAATTTGTGGATTGCATGGACAAATTTCTTTCCAAAACACTTAATTTATTTAACAAATTATTGCCAAGTTCCACACTCTCATTAATTTGTTCCTCTGTCAACTTTTCCAAATTTTGCTTTGACAAGGCATTTAATTTTTCAAACACAGAGCTATACTCTTCCTGGCAAGATAAAAAACTTTGCAAAAGTGCTTGTGCCTTGTTCAAAACATCTGCAAGTTTTGTCTGCTCTTCTCTGCCCAAGTTTTTATACTTTTCAGCAGAAACTCTAACAGGGCTAGATGCCACTTCGTTTTTAACTGCCCTAATTTTTCCATCCAAACTTTGATACTCTAATAACTTTTCAAACATTTATTTTTCCTTCTTTTTAATAAAATATTTATTTGCTTTAATTCCTTTTGTTTTTCCTCAACTCGTTTTTGTTTTAAAATATCCTCGCAAAACTTTTTTCTAAAATTCAAATACTCCTCAAAATCCTTGCCAAAAACCTTTAAATTTGTTTTTCCAAACAAAATTGCGTTATCCGTCAATTTGTGCAAAGTGTTTGTTCTTTTACATTTTATAACAAAATAAAATTGATTTCCCTCTTTAACCACCACGTCTTTATAAATTGCAAAATTATTATTACTTAAAAATTTTCTTAATTCTACAATATTTTTTTGAGGTTGCAAAACAAAATTGTTATAAGTTGTGTTTTTAGATATTATTTTTATAATTTCGTTGCCACCCATACCCGCAATTATAATCTGCCTTGGTTTGTTTTTTAAATTGTTTAAAGGTTCCAATCCATCACCCACAAAAAAACAAACCTTGTCTTCAAACTGCGTTCCTTTAAAATTGTAAACAGCTTTTTGCAAACACTTTTTGCTAATATCGGTAAGATAAGCAAATTTTATTTTATCTTTTAAAAATAGCAGTTTGCTAATATACCCGTGGTCTGCCCCCACGTCTGCCACAACTTTTTTATCCACCAGTTCTGTTATCTTTTCAATTCTTGCACTGTTAATCACAAAAACCCTCTAATTTTTTGCACCTGTTTGGGTGTCTTAATTTTCTTAGTGCTTTTGCCTCAATCTGCCTAATTCTTTCCCTAGTAACGTCAAACTCTTTACCAACTTCTTCCAAAGTTCTTGGGTGAGAATCATCTAGGCCATACCTTAGCCTAATAACTTTTTGCTCTCTTGGGGTTAAAGTGTCTATTGCCGCCATAAGTTGTTCTTTTAAAATAAGTTGAGAGGCGTTTTCCACAGGAGATTTAATTGTTTCATCTTCAACGAAGTCACCAATTTTACTGTCCTCTTCTTCACCAACTGGGTTTTCAAGTGAAACTGGGTCCTGCGCAATTTTTTGAATTTCACAAACACGAGCCTCTGTTATGCCCATCTTCTCTGCAATTTCTTGTGCAGTTGGATCTCTGCCCAAAGTTTGCAAAAGTTGCCTTGAAACACGAATTAATTTATTAATTGTTTCCACCATGTGAACAGGAATTCTTATTGTTCTTGCTTGGTCTGCAATTGCCCTTGTAATAGATTGCCTAATCCACCAAGTTGCATATGTGGAGAACCTAAAACCTTTTGTGTAATCAAATTTTTCCACAGCTTTTAAAAGTCCTAGGTTTCCCTCCTGAATCAAATCCAAAAATTGCATGCTAGTTCTGCCCACATATTTTTTGGCAATAGAAACCACCAGCCTTAAATTGCTTTCAGAAAGTTTTTTTCTGGCATACTCGTCCCCTTCTGCCATGCGTTTAGCATATTCAACCTCTTCTTCGCTAGAAAGAAGTGGAACTTTGCCAATGTCTTTTAAATACATCTTAACTGGGTCGTCCACTTGAACTTGGCTAACAATTTCACTTATATCTTCCATTTCTTCAACGGAATCAGACTTGTTAACCTTAATGTTTTTAGAGTTTAAATACTCAATAACCTCATCAATATCGTGAGCCGAAGCATCAAATTTAAGCAGCCTTAAAATAATTTCTTCTTCGTTTAGGCTCCCCTTGTTTTTTGCAATGTCCATAAGTTTTGTAATTTCTGGCTGAAATTTTTCGTTAAACATTAATTTTTATCTCCATTTTGTTTTATTTCTTTTGTTATTATAAAAAGTTGGTTTGCAATTTCCCTCCGCTTAGCCAAGTCCTTTTCAACCTTAAACAGTTTTGTTAGCTCTTCTTGTTTTTGTTCTAATGATTTTATAATCATTTTCTTGTAACACTGATTAAAATAAGTTTGCAAATTATCCCCAAAGCCGGAAAAATTAAAATCTATAATAATTTTTACATCCTCATTTTCTTCCACGTCAAAATAGTCAAATAAGGTGCTTATCGTATAATTCTTGTTTTGTTCATAGCACTTTTTTGCAAACTCAAACAGTTTTTGATATGAAGGATTGTCAAATTTGATATTTTGAGAAAGCAAATCCTGCGCATAATCTTTTTTATGTATAATGCTGGCAAGCACAAATTGTTGCGCCTTAACATCTCCCTGTGGTCTAAACGGCAAAGTGGCGGTTTGTTCTGTTTCTGCCTTTTGAGTGCTAGAAGAAGATAAAATATCCCTTCTTAAAACGTCCACCGAAATATTAACAATTTTTGAAAGAATTTTAAGATAAATCTCTTTTTGGGAGTTGCTTTCAAATTTGTTTATTATCTGCATTGCCTGTCCAACATAACTATTTTTTTGGTATGTGTCGTTCAAATCAAACCTTTGAGCCAAACTTCTAATTTTGTATTCATACGCATCAAGCGCCTTTTCAAAGCAATCTTTAATACTTTCCTTTCCATATTTTTTTATGTATTCGTCTGGGTCCAAATTATCTTTCAACTTAACAGCCCTAACTTCCAACCCCTCGTCATACAACACATCAATAGCCTTAAACATTGCATTTTGCCCAGCACTGTCGCCGTCTAAACACAAAATTATCTTGTTGCAATATCTTTTTAACGTTTGTGCGTGTTGAGGTGTTATTGCAGTTCCCAAACAAGCCACAGTGTTCTTAAACCCGGCCACAAACATGGCAATAACATCAATTGTCCCCTCGCAAATAATTATGTAGTCAAGCTTTTGCTCTTTCTTTAACTGTTTTAATGTGTGAATGTTATAAATTGTTTTGCTCTTGTCAAAAACGATAGTTTGAGTTGAATTTTTGTATTTTGCAAAGTTGGAATTTTGCTCCAATGTTCTTGCCGTAAAACCAATTGCATCTGAAAATGCGTTTTGAATAGGAAAAATAAGCCTTGTCCCAAAAACATCATATGGCTTATTGTTGCTGTTATATTCAACAAGCCCCGCCTGTTTCATTGTGGCAAGAGAAACTTTATTGCTTACTAAATAATTGATAAGTGCGTTCCAGTCTGGGCTAAACCCAATGTTAAAATAATCGGCAACATCATCTGGAATCCCACGTTTTTTCAAGTATTCCTGTGCCTTTGTTGCCCCATTTTTAAGGCAATCTTTATAGAACTTCATGGCAAGATTTAAGGCATTTAAAACCTGCTGTTTCTCTTTTAAAATTTCCATGTCTTTGGTGCTTTGTTCCAGTTCTGGCAGTTTAAGCCCACAACCATCGGCCAAAACCTTAACACTTTCAACAAAAGATAAATTTTCAAATTTTGAAACAAATTTAATAACATCTCCACTTTCGCCACAACCAAAACAATGGTAATATTGTTCAAGCTCATTAACTGCAAAAGAAGGGGTTTTTTCATAGTGAAATGGGCAACAAGCCCAATAAGTTTTGCCTTTTTTTTGCATGGTAATATATTTGGATAAGGTGGAAACAATATCACACTTAGATTTTAATTCCTCAATGAAGTTCTCTGGGTAACCTTTATTTAACAAAATAATCTCCAAAAACAAAAAAATATCAACTAATTTTAAATATACTACATTAGTTGATATTTTCCTTTTTTTTAATCAAAAATTTTTTATTCAATAGATAAAATATAGTAATAAACCGGCTGCCCACCATTTACAGCATTAAATTCGCATTGTGGATATTTCTTGGTCAAACTCTCTTGCAAAGCAAGTGCATCTTCTTCCTTAACGTCTTTGCCATAGAACAAAGTAACATTAACAGAGTTCTCGTCAATAAGTTTTCCAACCAAATCTTCAACAGTAGGCGAAATTTCCTTGCCCTTTGCCAAAATAGAATTGTTGTCAAGACCAATAATTTCACCAACACTCAAATCAAAGTCGTCAATGTGAGTGTCTCTTACCGCGTAAGTAATATTTCCAGTTTTAACGTTTTGAACAGAAGCTTTCATTGCCTCAGTGTTTTCTTCCACGGTTGCCTCTGGGTTGAAAGATAAACAGGCCGAAATACCCTCAGGAACACTTCTTGTTGGAATAACCACAATGTTTTTCTTTGTCAAATTCTGCGCCTGTTCCGCCGACATAATAATATTCTTGTTGTTTGGCAAAACAAAAACAGTCTCTGCATTAACCTTGTCTATTGCTTCTGCAATGTCGTTTGCGCTTGGGTTCATGGTCTGGCCACCTTCAATTATATTGTCAACCATTAAATCCTTAAACAATAATGCAAACCCATCTCCAGCAGAAACAGAAACAATTCCCATAGGTTTTGCAGGTTCTTGCTGGCTTTTTGCCTTTAAAAGTTGCCTGTTTTGTTCAAGCATGTTTTCAATTTTTAAATTTGTAAGTTCCCCAAGTTCAAGGGCGTAACCAAGAGCTTTGTTAGGTTCGTTGCAATGAACGTGAACCTTAACCAAACTAAGGTCACCAATACAAATAACAGAGTCCCCAAGTTCCACAAGTCTTTCTCTAAGTTTGTCAATATCACTTTGTGTTGTCTTTTTGTGCATGTTGATAATCATGTATTCTGTGCAATAAGCAAATTGAATTTCTGCAAGGTCAACCAAATTGGCGTGAAATTCTTTGTCTTTTTCATAGGCAGTTGCTGCATCCAAATAGTCTGTGCTAATGGATTCGTCGTTCATAATTGCCTTATAAAACCCTGTAAACACCACAAGCAAGCCTTTACCACCCGAGTCCACAACACCGGCCTTTTTAAGAACAGGTAGCATTTCTGGTGTCTGCATCAAAATTTCTTCACCTTTGTCTAAAACACCCTTTAAAAACACTTCAAAATCAGTGCTTTTCCTATAAGTCTCCATGGCATATTCTGCCATAACTCTAATAACAGTTAAAATTGTGCCTTCCTTTGGTTTGGTAACAGCCTTATATGCAATCTCTGCCCCTTCCTTCATGGCCTTGGCAAAATCTTTGGTTTTAAGCTCTTGGCAACCAGTAATAACAGTTGACATCCCCTTTAATATCTGAGACAAAATAACCCCAGAGTTTCCTCTTGCACCTCTTAGGGCACCTCTTGCCAAAGCTTCGCCCAAAGTATCAAAGTTGTTGTTAATACATTCACTAACTTCCTTTGATGCCATCTTAAAAGTTAAATTCATGTTTGTTCCCGTGTCTCCATCTGGAACAGGAAAAACATTCAAAGAGTCAATATATTTTCTATTTTCTTCAAGCAAGTTAGCTGCGGCCAAAACCATCTTTCTAAACATTGCTCCTGTTATTGTTTTTTGCATTTTTTAAAACTTCCTCCGCTATTTGCACCAATTTGACAAACAACTATTTTAAAAAAGGGGTTTTAAGGGTCCTTTTTAAAATAATTTGTAATTTATATTTGTAAAAAAAATTAAACCCTTACACCGATTACTTTAATGTTAACAGCATCAACAATCATGCCGGTAAACTTTTCAACCCCATACTTAACTGCACTTTTGCAACTTTCTGCAACCGCGCCTATGGAAACTCCATATTTAAGTATAACGTCCAAATCCACCGTAATATGATTGCCCGTGCTTGTTATTCTAACTCCTCGGGTAAGGGATTTGCTTTTAAATAATTCGTTAAAACTATCTTTTGTGTTTCTAGCAACCAAATCAACAACGCCATAACAATCCAGGGCATTATACCCCGCAACAACCGCTATTGCATCGTTATCTATTGTAATATCTCCAAACGCATTTTTAGTTTTAACTGACATAAAATCCTCTTAGTTTAACATAAGAAAAGCTCGCACTTTTCCCACATTACAGGTAATATATTACAACAAATAATTACAATAATCAAGCCATTTTGTAAAATATTTAAAATAAAAAACTTCATTTACCTCAATTAGTTACTTTTGTAAAAAATGAATATTGCTATCTATTCAACAGAACACACAAAAAATTTGTTCCGCAAATAAAAAACACACCCAAAAAAAATTTTTGAAGTGCGTTTAAATTTTTACAAACTAATCCAACTTTATGTAATGCCTTTTTAAAAAAAGTTTAAAAAAAGTTTTTAGCCCTTTGGGCACCTTAAAACATATTATCTTCAAAACACTCCCCCTCACTATTTTTTTGCGTTTTAAGTATAATATGAATCCTTACCAAACATTGTTAAATGTTAAGCATGTTTAACACCTATAATGCCAAAACATTTTTTATGAACCATGAACCAAATTAGCAACCGCCTTCAAACTTCTAGCCTTATAAAGATACGCCCCCATAACAACGCTGTTAACATTAAGTGAGGCTAGTTTTGGCAGGTTTTTGTCATTAACTCCACCATCAACTTCCAAAACAACATCTATCTTTTGTTCTTTTAAAAACTTAGTTATAGTGCCAAGTCTTGCAAAAGTCTCCGGCATAAATTCCTGCCCACTCTTGCCAGGAACCACACTCATAATAAGCAACATATCACAGTAATAAATATAAGGCAAAATGTCCAAAACAGAGGTTGTAGGGTTAAAACTAAGCCCGGCAAAACACCCAAATTTTCTAATTTTTTGCAAGTCTTTTATAAGGGCTTTTTTGTTTTTATATGCCTCATAGTGAATAGTAATAACCTTCGCCCCCGCCTTTGCATATTTTTTTATCTTACCCCCAGGGTTTTTAACCATAAGATGCACATCAAGTGGCTTTTTTGTAAGTTTAGATATCGCAGAAACCGTTTTATAATCAAAAGTCTTAGCTTCAACAAAACGCCCATCCATCACATCACAGTGGACGTAATCAATAGTCGTCTTATCAATTTTTTTAATATACTCAAAAAGCTCACCTTGTGTTTTCGGTGGATTAGTGGAAGCAGAAAGTAACATATCTTAAAACCCCTTGCTAATATATTATCAGTTTTCTAAAAAATATCAAAATAAATTAAAAAATTCATGCTCGCTTTTCCCGCAAAATCTTCCATTTTTGCGGGAGCCCTTATTTCCATTGATGGCGCAATGTTTTATCTTCTCATTTAATTTTATTTGCTATTCTCTTTTATTACTCTTCGCCTAAGTTGCCCACAAGCGCCTGCACTCGCATTTTCGCTTTTCCTCAAAACACTACCGTGTTTCTCAGGCTCTTGCTCTATGCTCGCTTTTCCCGCAAAATCTTCCATTTTTGCGGGAACCCTTATTTCCATTGATGGCGCAATGTTTTATCTTCTCATTTAATTTTATTTGCTATTCTCTTTTATTACTCTTCGCCTAAGTTGCCCACAAGCGCCATCAATGTCGTTACCCAAACTTCTTCTTAGTGTCACATTAATTTTGCTTTGTTTAAGTGTGTCAAAAAACGCCTGAGAAACTTCCGATGTGCACCTTTTTAGGTTGTTTTCTTTAACTTCATTTAGGTTAATCAAATTAACCATACAGTTCTGCCCCTTTAAAATGCCTGCAAGTTCCTTCGCATTTTGGGTGGAAGAATTAACATCTTTTATCAAAATATATTCATACAGTATTCTTCTGTTGGTTTTTTCAAAGTAATATTTGCAGGCGTCCATGAGTTGATTTATGGTGTAAGCCTTAGAAATTGGCATAATTTCATGCCGTGTTTGATCGTTGCTAGCATGAAGCGACAGACAAATATTCACATGCCACCCGCTGTCTGCCAATCTTAAAATATTTGGCACTATGCCGCAGGTGGAAATGGAAATATTCCTTTCGCTAAAACAAAGCCCGTGAGTATCTGTTGATATGTCAAAAAACTTTAAAAGATTGTCATAATTGTCAAGTGGTTCACCACTGCCCATTAGCACAATATTTGTAATTTTTCTGTCCTTAACGCTTCCCCCCAGCATTTTATTAACCACCACAACCTGAGCCATAATCTCGCCAGCAGTCAAATTTCTCACAAGCCCGTCTAAACCAGAAGCGCAAAATTTGCACCCCATTCTGCACCCCACCTGCGAAGAAACACAAAGTGTGTAGCCAAAGTTGTAGTTCATCAAAACACCCTCAATCAAGTTTCCATCTGCCAGTTTATACAAAAATTTTCGGGTTTTGTCTTGCGAGGTTTGGGTTTTCACAATCTGCAAAACGTCATCTTCAAACATTTCAGTAAGTTTCTGCTTTAAATCTTGTGGAATATTTGAAATCTGGCTTATTTGTTTGCCATTTTGAAGTTCAAAGAAAATCTGGTCAACCCTAAACTTTGGTTGGCCAAGCGAAATTAAAATCTCTTTAAGTTCCACGTAATTCTTAGATAAAATATCTTCTTTTAAAGCCAAGTTCCCACCTCTACTTTTCTGCCATTCAAAAAGTCTTTACTCATCATTGCCTTGCCATTTGGCGCTTGTATTTTTTCAAGCAAAATAAAACCGCCCTTACACTTCACAATAAGCCCAGTTTTAGAAGAAGCAAGCACAACCTGCCCATTTTTAAACTCCTTAAACTCCCTAGTATCCAACTTTGCAATTTCATATTTTTTAGCTGAAAATACCTTCAACTTTTCATCATTTAACAAAACAAAACAAACTGGCCAAGGGTTAAGCCCCCTGCAAAGGCAAGAAATCTGGTTTGCAGTTTTGTCAAAATCAATTTTGCCCATTTCCTTGTTAAGCATAGGAAAGTAAGACGATTTCTCATTGTCCTGTTTTTTATACTTTGCAGTGCCATATTCAATTTTATCTAGCGCAGTCAAAAGTGCTTCTGCTCCAACCTCAGCAAGGCGCAATGTCAGTTCCCCCGCAGTTTCGTTTGGCAAAATTTGGGTTCTTTGTTTAAAAACAATGTCACCAGTGTCAAGGCCAATGTCTGTTTTCATAATGGTTACACCCGTTGATTTCTCACCATTTATAATAGCCCAATTTATTGGACAACTTCCCCTATATTTCGGCAAAATAGAGGCATGCACATTTATCACACCAAATCTTGCCAAATCCAAAATGTTTTGCCTTAAAATCTGTCCAAATGCAGCAGTAATTAAAACATCTGGCTCAAAACTCTTAACTTCGTCAAAACCCTCCTTGCTAATGCTTTTGTATTGCAAAACGGGAATATTATTTTGCAAGGCAAAAACTTTTGCAGAGGAAAACACAACCCTCTGCCCCCTGCCCGTTTGTTTGTCTTGGTTGCAAACCACGCAAACAACTTCATGCCTAGAAGCAAACAGTTTTTCTAACATTATCTTAGAAAATTCAGAAGAACCTAAAAAAGCAATCCTCACCTAACAAACACCTCTTAATTAATTATTTTTGCTAAGCAAATCAACATACAAAACGCCATTCAAATGGTCATATTCGTGACAAATCGCCCTTGCCATAAACCCAGTAGCCGTCAAACTCATTTGGTTACCAAACCTATCCTGAAATTCAATGGTAACCTTGTTTGGCCTTGTAACTTGCTCAAACCTGTTTGGAATAGAAAGACACCCTTCCTGCCCAGTTTGAGAGCCACAAACTTTTGTAATTTTTGGGTTAATAAACTCAATATAATCCTCTTGTGCCATAACAATAAAGGCTCTTTTCAAAACTGCCACTTGTGGGCATGCAAGCCCTGCACCTTTTGCCTTTATTAAAGTTTCCTTCATATCGTCCAAAAGTTCCCACAAACTTTCGTCAAAAAATTTTACTTCCTTAGAAATCTTTCTTAAAATTGGGTTCTCTTGTGTAATTATCTTCAATGTCGCCATAAAAATCTCTCCTATTTTTTAAGATAAATTTTGTGGGTCAAGTTCCACAAAAACGCTAACTTTGCTTGTTTTAATATTATCACATATGTTAAATATTTTGCCAACAATTTCCTGCTCATTTTTGCAGTAAATCCTTGCCAAAATTTGATATCTAAAATTCTTCTGCAACCTTTTTTTAGGGCACTTCATGGCAGATAAGTAAACAAAGTCAGAGGAATATTCTTCCTTTAATTTTTTTATTTTGCCATAAATTTTTTCTAACTCGTTTAAAAGTAGCTGTTCATTTTGGCTAAGAACAAGCACTCTTATAATTCCCACAAAAGGCGGAAAGTGGCTCACCTCACGCAAGTTCAGTTCCTTTTTAAAAAAGGCATTGTAGTCATAGTTAGAGGCGCACCTGTAAACAAAGTGTTTTGGGTAATAAGTCTGCAAAACAACCTTCCCTTCACTGTCGCTTCTGCCAGCTCTGCCCGCCACCTGAGTAATTAGTTGATATGTTCTTTCAAGCGCACGATAATCGCTAAAATGCAAACTCATGTCTGCATCAATAATTCCAACCAGGGTTACATTGTTAAAATCATGCCCCTTGGCAATCATTTGCGTCCCCACCAAAATTGCAGGGCTTGTGTTGTTAAAATTCTCCAAAATCTCCACATAAGAATCTTTGTTTTTGGTAGAATCATTGTCTAACCTAAAAATAGGCACATCCACAAATTTTTTAAGCTCTTCCACCACCCTTTGTGTGCCCACTGCACCAAATCTAATAGACTCGCTGCCGCACTTTGGGCATTTTGTAATCGGCCTATACCTTTTTTGGCAGTAATGGCATTTTAGTTGGTTATCATCTTTGTGATAAACCAGTGAAACATCACAGTCCTCACACTTTGGCACATATCCACACTCTTTGCACATTAAAAAGGAGGAGAACCCACGCCTGTTAATAAAAATCATGGCCTGTTTTTTGGCAGCCAAACACCCCTCTAACTCTTTTAAAAACCTAGCTGAAAATATATTAAAATTGCCAGATGAAATTTCTTGCAGCATGTCCACAATTTCAATCTGTGGCAAATCCTTGTTGTTCGCCCTATTTGTAAGTTGCAATAAGATATATTCCTTTGTTTTTGCCCGATAAAAACTTTCCACACTAGGCGTTGCACTGCCAAGCACAAGCGGGCAGCAGTTCAAATACGCCAAATATTTTGCAACCTCATGAGTGTGAAACCTTGGGTTGCTCTCGGAGTAATAACTAGAATCATGCTCCTCGTCAATAACAATAAGCCCTATGTTTTCAAGTGGCGCAAAAATGCAAGACCTTGCCCCCAAAGCAATTTTTGCCTTGCCTTGCTTTAATCTTGTCCACTCGTCAAACCTTTGCCTTGGACTTAGTGAAGAGTGCAAAATGGCCACCGTGTCACCAAAGGCGTTTTTAAACCTCGCAAACATCTGCGGAGTCAGTGAAATTTCCGGCACAAGCATAATTGCAGTATTGCCATCTTTCAAAACATTTTTTATGCAGTTTATGTAAACTTCCGTCTTTCCAGAGCCCGTCACACCATGCAACAAAAATGTTTGATATTTGCTTCTGCAAATTTTTTCAACCGCCTCCTGTTGCTGACTATTTAAAACTATGTCTTTCTTTTTTACACTAAATTTAGACTCAACCCCGGTAGTCTCTTTTGTTTTTGTTAGTTTTTTAATAAGCCCTTTTTCAAGTAGCCCCTTCACTGCACTTGCCCCAAATTTCTGTGTAAATTTGGTCACGTCCTCTTGCCCATTTTCGTTCAAATAACTAAGTGCCTCAAATTGTTTTGGCGATTTTTTTGGATTAACACACGATATGTCCTCGCAGTTTATAAAAACAAAATCAGTTGTCTTTTCCTTCATGCCACCTCTTACTGTTGGCGGCAAAAAAAGCCTGATTGTATCAGCAAGCCTTAAAAAAAACTTACTCTTCATAAAAAAACACAACCTCACCATGTTTTCTGTTAGCAAAGGTTGTGCAGAGTCCACACTAATAATACTTTTTAGTTTAGATTTATCATAGTTAGAGTTGTCTTTTAGTTTTATCACAAACCCAAACAATGTTCTAGCACCAAAAGGAACTTGCACTTTTTGCCCAACTTTAACACAAAGACCATCGGGAATAGTGTAGTCAAAAACTCTATCAACATTACTTGATAAAACATCAACAATTACTTCGGCTACCACTAAAAAACACCTTTTTTAAAAAAATTATTTTTCTATTTTTTTGGCAACAATCTTGCCAGAATAAACTTCTCTTGCAGCAATGCTAATTGCCTTTTCTTGTGAGTTTTCAATAACCTCAGGAATGTCCTTTTCAAGTTCTTTTGCCCTTTTTGCAACAAGATTAGTCAAAATATACTCGTTTCCTGCCTTCTGTTTTAATTCCTCAATAGGTGGATCAATCATCATAATAAATTCACTTCCTTTAAAAAACAATTGTAAAACTAGCATGTATAATACCACAACAAACAAAAAATTGCAAGAAATTTAATTTAACTATTAATCAATTTGTCAAAGTCATCTTCATACAAAATCTTAATATTCAACTCTCTTGCCTTGTCAAGTTTACTGCCTGCATCACTGCCCACTAACACATAGTCTGTGTTCTTAGAAACACTAGAAGAAACTTCTCCCCCCATGTCCTCAATTATTTTTGTTGCATCACTTCTTTTGTATTTCTCCAAAGTGCCAGTCAACACCACTTTTTTGTTGTAAAATGGGCTAGTTGTGTTTTGTTCTCTTGGAGTTTTCTCCAAAATTTCCACACCGCAATTGGTAAGTTTTTCAATTTCTATCAAATTAATATTATTTCTAAAATACTCAAAAATGTTATTCGCAATAACCTCACCAATATCTTTCACTTCCAAAAGCTCACCAATAATCGCACTTTTAATATTTTCGAGTGTTCCAAATTTTTTGGCAAGATCCTTAGATGTCTTTTCCCCCACTCCATCAATGCTAAGTGCGTCCAAAAAGTTAGATAAATTACACGTCTTGCTGTTTTTAATAGAGTTTAAAATGTTGTCAATTTTTTTAGTCTTAAACCCAGGCAATCCAGTCAAATCTTCTTTTGTTAATTTGTAAATGTCGCTAAAACTTTTAACGCCACAATTCTTACACAAAACTTCCAATATTTTTGTGCTAAGTCCTTCTATGTTCATGCAATTTCTCGATGCAAAATACGCAAGCTTTTGAATTTGTTTTTCTTGGCACTCAGGGTTTTTGCAAAACAAATTTGGTCCCACCATTTCAAGCTTGCTGTTGCAACTTGGGCAGTTGTGCGGCACGTCAATTTCACGCGCGTTTTCCCCCTCTTGCGCAAGACCTAAAATTTCCGGAATAACCTCATTGCTGCGCCTAATAAAAACAAGGCTATTTATCTTAATATTTTTTCTTTTTATGTCGTCTATGTTGTTTAAGGTCGCACGGCTAACGGTGGCCCCAGCAAGCTCAACAGGGTCAACAATTGCAATTGGCGTAACTTTTCCCGTTCTTCCCACGTTCCACAAAACATCTTTAACTGTGCTAGTAAGTTCCTGTGGAGCAAACTTGTAGGCAATCGCCCACTTAGGAAATTTTGCAGTGTAGCCCACCTCGTCCCTTAGTTTTAAGCTGTTCAGTTTAATCACAAGTCCATCAATTGTAATGGGCAATTTGGCTTTTTCTTTGTCAACTTTTGCAATAATCTCCTGCGCTACATCTAAATTAGTTATGCTTTCAAAAAGTTTGCCAGTTAAAAATTTGTTTTGTTTTAAAAACTCGTTCACTTCTTCCTGCGTGGTCAGCAAATTTTGATCCTCAATCGAAATTATGTCATAAAAAACCACATCTAGATTCCTGCTTGCAGTAACCTTTGGGTCCAAATTCCTAATAGCCCCCGCCACAGCATTTCTTGCGTTCTTCAATTTTTCCTGTGCGGTTTTATTGTATTTTTCCAAATTCTGCTGAGTAATAACTCCTTCCCCAGCCACATAAAGCTCGCCTTTATACTCAATAGAAAGCGGCACCGAATTAATTGTCTTTACTTGCAAAGTCACATCTTCACCCACAAGCCCGTTTCCCCTGGTTGCAGCACCAACAAAACGGCCATCTTTGTAGTGAGCAATAATCCTTAATCCATCAAACTTATATTCCACCACAAATTTTTGGTTGGGAAAAAGCAAGTTAACATCGCATAAAAATTTATTCAACCCCTGCAAATCGTTGCACTTGTTCAGGCTGTAAAGTTTGTTCTTGTGAACAACCTTTTTAAAACCTTTCAAAACTTCGCCCCCCACTCTCTGTGTAGGCGAATTTTCAAAAATAAAATTGTTTTCTTTTTCCATTTCCAAAAGTCTGTCATACAACTTGTCATAATCATAGTCAGAAACAATTGGCTTTTCTAAAACATAGTATTGATAGGCATATTTACAAACCAAATCTGTCAGTTCTTTTTGCTCTAACAATTTTTTATCCATAACAAAAATCCTTTTTTAATCCACCAAAGTTATTGGCGCATATTCAACCGAAAGAGTCTTAACCCCCACCCCTTCCAAGTTTATGCTAACACACTTCGTCAAGTTTATTCCCTCCTTTTTAACAATAACCCCTTGCCCCAATTTAGGGTGACTAACCTTTGCCCCCACAAAAAATTTCTTCGCCAAATTCTGACCATTAGAATTTTCAAATTCCTGATTCTTAGTAAGCGAAAAATTCATCTTAGAAAAAGATGGGAAGTTTGTGTTCAAAGCGTTTGTTTCAAACTTGTTAAAAGTCTTGTTTTGCACAAGTTCGCACTCTTTCAAAAACCTAGATGGCAACAAATAATCCCTCTTGCCATAAATAAACCTTGTGTTTGCATTTGTCAAAAACAGCCTCTGTTCCGCACGAGTAATAGCCACATACATCAGCCTTCTTTCTTCTTCCATGTCCTCCGCATTAGAATAAGAGCGAATTATCGGAAACATCTTTTCTTCTAGCGCTGCCACAAAAACAACCTTAAATTCCAAACCCTTAACAGCGTGCACAGTGGACAGGGTTACAGTGTTGTTTTGGTTGTCATAATCGTCAATGTCACTAATAAGTGTAATACTCTGCAAAAATTCACTAATAGTGGATTTTGGGTTGTTTTCAAAATATTCTTGTGCCATAACAAAAAAGTTGTCAATGTTCATAAGGCGCGATTTATCCTCGTCAGACTGTGTTGGATAAATGCTTTTAAAATCAATAACCTTAATCAAATATTCAATAAAATCAAGCGGCTGCATGGTTTGAAAACTTGCGTTTAACTTCACAATTATGTCCTTAAAAGGCTTAATCTTGTTTTCTGTGGCAGTGTCAAGCAAGTATTCTTCCGAGTTTAGTATCAACCCAAATGGTGTTGTGTTGTGAAATTCAGTCAACTTTAAAATCTTGTCAATCGTGGCCTCACCTATTCCCCTTTTTGGGTAGTTAATAATCCTTGCAAACGAGGTGGAATCATAAGGGTTAGTAAGCATTTTTAGGTAAGACAAAAGATTTTTAATTTCAAGCCTGTCAAAAAACTTGTTGCCCCCAAAAACTTTGTATGGTATGGAATAATTCAAAAACTTGTTTTCGAAGTTTGCACTAAGTGCGTTTAATCTTGTCAAAACCGTAATGTCTCTATATTTGTATTCCCCACTGTTAACTAAACTTTTTATCTTAGAGGCAACATATTCCGCCTCTTCAAACTCATCTTGCGCCTTGTAATATTCTACTTGCGTGCCCACAGAGTTGTTAGTCCACAAACTTTTGTCGTTTCTTTCAAAATTATTCTTAATTAGTTTGTTTGCCAACGTCAAAATCTGCTTTGTACTTCTATAATTCTGCTCCAACTTAAACATTTTATACTCAGGAAAATCCCTCATAAAACTTTGAAGGTTGTGAATGTTTGCCCCACGCCAAGAGTAAATGCATTGGTCCTCATCACCAACAATAAAAATGTTTTTGTTAACACTTGCCAAAAGTTTTATTATTTCATATTGAATTGCGTTTGTGTCCTGAAATTCGTCAACGTGTATGTATTCAAACCTCTCTTGATATCTCTTTAATATGTCAGGGAATTCACAAAAAAGTTGATATGTCTTTATAAGCAAATCATCAAAGTCAAGTGCGTTGTTAGAGGCCAGATAGCTTTGATAGGCAGAATAAGCTTTTGTAATGTCGTCAATCTCCGGCTCCAATTGGTTTGCCTTTTGGTAATCCCACGGCGTTAAATTGTTGTTTTTTGCGTTAGAAATGTGATAACTCACCTTCTGCAAAAAACCTTCCTTTTCAATCTTCAAGTTTGTTAGTACATTTTTTATCGCCCTTTCCTTCTCAGAGTCCGTATAAATAGAAAAATTACTGTCAAAATTAACCTGATTAGTAACATTTTTGGCAGATTTTAAACTGGAAATATGCCTCCTCAAAATCTTAACGCACATGGAGTGAATGGTGGAAATCCAAATGTCCCCACTATTCTCCACCATTTTTTCTAGCCTCTGTTTCATCTCATTTGCCGCTTTGTTTGTAAATGTAATCGCCAAAATGCTTTGAGGATTTACGTTCAAATTATTAATAAGATATGCAATTCTGTAAGTAACCACTCTTGTCTTTCCACTGCCAGCACCCGCCAAAACAACCACAGCCCCATTTGTTTGTTTTAAGGCCTGTTGTTGCGCAGTATTAAGAAGAGAAATATCAACCTGATTCATATAAAAAATTATATCACACACAAATAAATGTTTCAATTAAAACTAATAATAAATTTCCAACCTTCAATAGATAATAATAACTAAAAAACAAATAAGAATTAAAATATTTGTTATC
>JAZRVA010000050.1:0-19195 GCA_045598865.1 Clostridia bacterium
TTTTTTTAATAATTTTTTTTAGAATTAGAAGCACAAAAAATGGGCAAAATTCATGTAAAAATTGCCCATATTGCAAAAATTGTGAAACAAAAAACAATAAGAAAACCAAAAAAAATAATAATAAACAGAACAAAAATTAATTTTTAAACATTAAAACAGAATATCGTTATAAAATGGATATGGTTTTGTGTTATTTGGGATAAAAGGCTCTATTTGGTCATAAATCTCTCTTATTTTTTCCATGCAAGGAATTAAGGTGGTTTGAATTAAACCGCTTTTTTTATCTACGTTTGTTTGCATCTCTATTTTTTCAACCAACTCCTTTAAGGTTAAAACATTTTTGTATATTTCTTCCATTGATGTTAGAAGTTTGTTTGCTAATTGTTTTAACGAATGCCCTTTAATATTTTGCAAAGTCAAATTTAAACTTTGCAAATACTGGTTTAAACTTGGATATATTTTTTTAAGGCACATTTCGCACATTGTTTTTGCCTCTACCAAAACATCTTCACAATAGTTATTTGTTAAGGCATTTTTTCTAATTTTTAGTTCTTCTCTGTTTAAAATTTTTGTTTTTTCAAACAAATCTATTATATCTTCATCATCAAATATTTTGTAACAATCTAGGCTATTTTTATACTCTTTAATTCCTCTTAGTTTTGCTTCCTCTTGCCAAGATTTATCTAAGCCGTTTCCATTAAAAATTATTCTATTGTGGTTTTTTATTTGTTGCTTTAAATATTTTATTATTTCCTGATAATTTGGCATTTTATTTTCAAATTTATCGGCGAAATCTTTGAGTTCTTTTGTTAAAATTGTGATTAGGCAAACCGTTGGCCATGCGATAGACTGAGAAGAACCTGGCATTCTAAACTCAAATTTATTACCACCAAATGCAAAAGGGCTTGTTCTATTTCTATCACAATAATCCTTGGCGAGTTTTGGAATAACCCCAACGCGATAATCTATAACATTGTTTTTACTCTCAGTTTTTCCTTCTGTGTTAAATTCAAAATTGGTTAACAAATTTTCTACCACGTCACCCACAAAAACAGAAATAAGTGCTGGTGGAGCTTCCCTTTCGCCCAATCTTAAATCGTTACCACGATAAGCAGTGCTGGCTCTTAATAATTTGTAATATTTATCTATGCCGGAAATTACACAAGTCATCATGGTTAAAAAAACAAGTTTGTTCTCTTGGTTAACATCAAAAAGATTTTCGCCCGCATCTGTTAAAACTGACCAATTTATGTGTTTTCCGCTACCATTTACAAAAGAAAATGGCTTTTCGTGAAACAATGCAACAAGCCCATACTTTTTTGCAAATTTGCTTATTACTTCCATAATAATCTGGTTTTGATCACTTGCTATGTTAGCATTATTAAAAATTGGCACAAGTTCGTATTGTTTTGGGGCCATTTCGTTGTGTTGAATTTTTGCTGGAACACCCATTTTCCAAAGTTCCAAATCAACATCACACATAAATGCACTAATTTGACTTTCTATAACGCCGGAATAGTGAGAATATTTTTCTTGTGATTTTGCAGGCACAGCACCAAGCAGAGTTCTGCCCGTTATTTTAATGTCAAACCTTTTTTCAAAGTCACTTTCTTTTATTAAAAAATACTCCTGCTCTGCGCCAATGCAAGAAAAAACCTTCTTTGTTTTATCTTCGTTTAATAATCTTAAAACTCTTAAGGCTTGGGTATTAAGTTGCTCTGACGCACGCAAAATTGGCGTTTTTTCGTCTAACGAAAGGCCGTTATATGAGCAGAACGCTGTTGGGATATATAAAACTTTATTCTTTGACAAATCTTCTTTAATAAAAACAGGAGATGTATAATCCCACATTGTATAACCCCTGGCTTCGAAAGTTAACCTTTCGCCACCATTTGGGAAGCTTGATGCATCTATTTCACCTTTTAACAAAAGTTTTTCATTAAAATCCTCTATGTACCCGCCATTTGATTTTTCTAAAAAAGAAACTTGTTTTTCGGCAGCCTTATTAGTTAGTGGCAAAAACCAATGAGAAAAATGTTTCACTTCGTTTTTTATTGCCCACTTTTTTATTGCTTTTGCAATTTGTTTGGCCAAACACTCATCAAGTGGTTCACCAAGCTTTTTTTTGTTAACATATGCTAAAAAACTTTTTGGGGACATAAATTTTTTCATTTTTGAGTCGTCAAAAAGATACTTTGCAAATGTTTTTTCCAATCTAGATTTCATACTAATTTTAAACCTTTTTAAAAATTTTTGTTTGCTCTGTTTCTACATTATAAAAGCCATCAAATCCTTGTGCTTCTAGTTTGGCTAGAAGTTTGCCAAATTTGTTTGATGTTTCTACCAAAGTTGTATTGTATTTGCTTTGAAGTTCCTTTGCTTTTTTAAGGGCTACAATAAAATTTTGAGCATCATAAATAACTGCAATTTTTGCTTTTTGTTGTGGAACAGCAAAGCCCTTTTGTTTTAGAATAGAAAAAATCCTTTCAAAGCCAATTGAGAAACCCACCGCAGGAACACTTTGGTTTGTGAATTTCCCCACCAAATTATCATACCTTCCGCCACCACCAACAGAGCAGGAAAAGTCTGCACTTTCAACTTCAAAAACAGGGCCTGTGTAATACCCTTGACCACGAACTAACATTGGGCAGTATTCCACATAATAATTGCCATTTGCTGTTTGATTTGCAGAAGAAATGATATACTGCAAGTTTTCCACATATTCTGCGGCAGAAGAAAAAGATTTTAAGTCTTCTAACTTGATATTTTGGTTAGAAAAAAACTGAGTACATTTTTCAACAAAACTTTTTTCGAATCCCTTGTTTAACAATTCTTCGGCAACTTGGGAAATTTCCATTTTATCTAATTTATCAAGTGAAATACATACCGAAACAACATCTTCCTGTTTGCAACCAAAATCTATTAAAATCCCGTTTAAAATTCTTCTATCGTTTACTTTAACTTTAAAATTTTTAAGGCCTACATTTAACAACGCGGCAGCGGTGGCATCTATTAGTTCTATTTCGCACTCTGGTTTACTGCTGCCAAGAATATCAATGTCACACTGCACAAACTCTCTATCTCTGCCCTTTTGTGGCCTTTCTGCCCTAAAAACTTGGTCTATTTGGATACATTTAAAAGGAGTTGGGAGTTTATCCTTATTTGCGGCATAAAACCTTGAAAGTGGCAAGGTTAAGTCATATCTAAGCCCCAAATCTGCAAGCGAACCAAAATCACCAGCATCAATGGCAGAAGTTAACTTTTCTCCCCTCTTTAAAATTTTGTAAATAAGGTTTAAATTTTCGCCGCCATCACTTTTTTCCAAGTTTTCTATATCTTCCAAAATTGGGGTATAAATTCTTGAAAACCCATAACTTTTGTAGGTTTCCAAAATTTTATTTTGAAGATAATCCCTAATTTCGGCATCATTTGGCAAAAAGTCGTTTGTTCCTTTAACGCTTTTTATTTTCATTATTTTCTTTTCCTCTTTCTCTTTCTAAAAGTTTTTCCGCCCTTTGATATGCAACTGTGAGTTTTGGCACGTTATATCTGAGAACCATGCTTGAAAGTTTGTTTAAAAACACATTAACAAGTGCAACTGGCAAACCTATGCTTAGCCAATATTTTGGCAGTGGAAATAACAAAATTAAAAACCCCAAAAATATGCCAAGCTCGTGCCCCAAAAAACCCTTGTTACACTCTATGATAAACCGATTTATGTAATACAAATCGTTTGGATACAACACTTTGCTTTTGCTAAAACCACTTAAAAAGCCAAGCTCCATAACTTTGTCTTTCCACGCTTTTATGTGAAGTTTTTCATAAAATTTACGCTCTGCACGGCTTACATAAAAAGCCTTTGAATTTACATCAAACCATTTTTTTGGAAAACTGTGAGCAATGAAGGCAAACAGACCATCTATTGCCATTTCCAAAATAACCGCCGAAACAACAGTTACTATCACCCATAGCGCTGAGTTTGCAAATGGTAGTGGCACAAACAAGATATTTGCAATACAAATGAGTATTGTGGCTATTATTATGGTTGCTAAATAGAAAAACATTGTAAACTCCTTTTTAACAGGATTCTTCTTTACAAAAAGAATAATAGCACAAAAAGAGTGCAAATACAACTTATTATTTAAAACAATTTTTAACTAAGAGTAGAAATTAAAATTCTGCGATTTGTAGAGTCTTATAAAATTTCTCTATTTTGTCAAAACAAAGTATAGAATTAAAAATGAAATTTTCTCTTATATTTTGCTGTGTAAAGTGGTAACATATTGACGTAACCTAACAAAAGGGGTTGCAAAAAAAGTTAAACAAAAAGAATAATAGGAGATTTGATATGAATAACAAAAACATTGTTCCAATATTTTTTTCAGTTGACGACAACTATATTCCTTTTTTGACAATTGCGTTAAAATCTTTAAAAAACAATTCTAACAAAGAAAATTTTTATGACATTCACATTTTAAACACAGGCATTAGTGAAGAAAATAAGGCTCTCGTGAATTTGATTTGTGGAACAGACAATATATCTGTTCAATTTGATGACATTACTAGCCGCTTGTCTGTTATTTCCCAAAAGCTTCACACTAGGGATTACTACTCTAAATCCACTTATTACAGATTGTTTATTCCAAACATGTTCCCTCAATATGACAAGGCACTTTATTTGGATGCAGACATTGCAATTTTAGGAGACATTGCAAACCTTTATAACGTGGACATTAAAGATAATTATGTTGGTGCTATTCCTGATGAGTCTGTTAGCATTGTGCCTGAGTTTTCTAAATATACAAAAGACTTTTTGGGCATAACATACGACAAATATTTCAATGCTGGCATTTTGGTTATGAACCTTAAAGTTTTAAGAGATGAAAAATTTGAAGATCAATTTTTGTATTTATTACAAAAAGTAAAATTTAACGTTGCACAAGACCAAGACTATTTAAACGTTATTTGCAAAAACAAAACACATTACATTGACTCATCTTGGAACAAGATGCCTTTTAAATGCAATGCTACCCCAACCGAAAAATTAAACCTTATTCACTACAATTTGAGTTTTAAGCCATGGCACTATGATGGTATTTTGTATGAAGAAGTGTTTTGGAAGATTGCAAAAGAGATTAACATGTTTGACAAACTTCAAGAAATTAAAAGTTTGTTCTCTGATGCAGACAAAGAAAAAGACATTATGGTAGGGGAAAATTTGAAGAAAATGGCGCTTGAACAATCTTATTTGAAAGATGCCTACACACAAAATATTGTTTTTTCCAACCTTATACTTGCTATAAATGAGATTTAATTTTTAAATTTATAAAAAACCCAAAAAGAAATTTTTGGGTTTTTTGTTTTGAAAAAAGTGCTTAAAACTTTATAATATTAACATAAAAATGTTAACGTTAAAGTGTTACATAATAAAGAAGGAGAAACTTTAATATGGCGTTAAGTGAAGATAGACAAGAAATATTAAAAAAGATTGACGAGTATGAAAGGCAAGAAAAATGGGATGTTGACGTGGAAAATGACCCACCTGCCCCAACACTTATGCCAAATCAAATAGACTATTTAAACAAAAAATTAAGAAATAAAATTGCAACAAAAATTTCTAATTTTATGGCAGTTAAATTTTTTGACAAACAAATAAAACTTGGCAACTTGGTTATTGAAAAAGTTAATGGACTTGAAAATTATGACAAAGTTAAAGATTTGGGGGTTATAATTACTTGCAATCACTTTAATCCATTTGACAATTATGTTGTTTTTAAAGCACTTCAAAAAAAGTTGGGAAAAAAAAGGTTGTGGAAAGTTATTCGTGAAGGCAATTATACAAACTTTCCTGGCCTATTTGGTTTCTTTTTTAAACATTGCAACACCATCCCACTTTCATCTAACACTGAAACGATGAAGCTTTTTATGTCAGCTGTAAAAACACTTCTTGAAAGAAAAGAAAAAATTCTTATTTATCCAGAACAAGCAATGTGGTGGAACTACAAAAAACCAAGGCCACTAAAAATTGGGGCTTTTAAATTTGCTGCAACAAACAACTGCCCTATTTTGCCATGTTTTATCACAATGAAAGATAGTGACAAGATTGCCGGAGATGGGTCTTTTGTTCAAAAGCACACATTGCACATATTGCCTCCAATTTTTCCAAAAGAAGATTTGAACACAAAAGAAAATGCAAAATATTTGATGGAAGAAAACTTTGAAGCGTGGAAAAAAACCTACGAGAAAGTTTATAAGAAAAAATTGGAATACTTAAAATAAGTTATTATTTAATTTAGAACTTTATTTTTTGTATTTTTCTTGTGTTTATTATAAAAAAGGTGTTTAATATTTTTAGACACTTTTTGTTTTTAAGAAAGGATTTTTACATGGTTTTTCCAATTATAATAATTGTTGCCACATTAATATGCATGCTTATTACAATAATATTTGACATAAAAATTAAAATTAAAAATTTTAGTTTTTCTGCCTATTGGTTTGTAGTTTTACTTGGTGCGTGTTTATTAATAATCTTTGGTTTTATTTCGGCAGAATCTCTTAAAAATGTTTTTATTAGTTCTTCAAACATAAACCCACTAAAAATTTTGATAATATTTTTATCTTGCACAAGTTTGTCTGTGCTGCTAGATGAAATTGGATTTTTTAAATATATCGCAGGTATTGCAGTAAAGAAGGCTGGCACCAGCCAAACCAAATTGTTTTTTATTTTTAGTGGCATTGTGGCCATTTTGACAATTTTTACTTCTAACGACATATTAATTTTAACCTTTACACCATTTATTTGTTACTTCACAAAACGTGCGAAAATCGACCCTATCCCATACATTGTTTCTGAATTTGCAATGGCAAATGCTTGGAGCATGTTTTTGTTTATTGACAACCCAACAAATATTTATTTGTGTTCAATATTTGATATTACTTTTTTAGACTATGTGTTAAAAATGTTCTTGCCAACAATAGTTGCAGGTGTAACAGCCCTTGTTATAATTTATTTGTTATTTAAGAACAAACTTAAACAAAAAATTGAGGTTGAAGACATAAAAATTGTAAGGCCAGAAAAATTTTATTTAATCACTGGGCTTTGCGGACTATTTTTTGCTATTTTCTTTATGGTTATTTCCTCTTACATAGGAATTGAACTTTGGTATATTCCGCTTATTGCAAGCATAATAACATACACAACCGCAGGTGTATACTCTATTATTAAAAAGAACAATAAAAAAACCGTTTTAAATTCTCTTAAAAAATTACCATATAATTTAATTCCATTTTTACTTTCTATGTCGGTTATTGTTTCAACGCTTGAAGACGTTGGTTTAATTTCTAAAATAGCACAATCTTTAAGTGGAAAAGGCTTTGTTTTAACTGGAATTATTTCTTTTTTGGTTGGCAATGTTATAAACAACATTCCAATGACTATGTTTTTTGTAAGCATACTTAGCAATTTAAGTTACACAACAAATATGGTTTTCGCAGTGGTTATATCATCTAACTTATGCGCATTTTTAACACCAGTTGGAGCCCTTGCGGGAATTATGTTTATGAACATTTTAAGGCAAAATAATGTTGATTTTTCATTCAAAAAGTTTGCAAAATACGGAATTATTGTTTCTATTCCCACACTAATTTTGTGTTTGCTAACATTGTTTATTTGTTAAAAACAATTTTTTGGTAACAATTAAATTAAAAAGCCTTTTTAAATAAAAAGGCTTTTTGTTATTTTGTTGGTTTTTCAAGCAATGTTATTGTTTTGTTTTCACAATCTATTTGACAGTTGATGCCAAGAGGGATAATCCCTATTGGTTCGGCATGGCCAAAATTGACATTGTATAATATTGGAAGGTCTGGGCGTTTGGCTTCAAACCCTATTACTTTTTTGTATGCTTGTTTGTATTCTTCATAAAACTCTTCTGAGGCAGGTTTGCCAATTATAACACCATTTATCACATCGAAAATGCTCTGCGCTGCAAGATTGCGCAAAAGCGCCTCTAATGTTGAAGCTGGCATATCTTCATCGCTTGTTTCCAAACACAAAATTTTACCCTTAAAACTAGCTAGTTTTGGCCAGATTTTTGTGCCAATTATATTTTCAAAAACATCTATGCAACCGCCAATTAATTTGCCACGAACTATGCCCTTGCCTTGCAAAAGTTCGTAGCCATGTTCATCTTTATAAAACTTGCGCTCGACATTTATGTTTTCTGGTTTCCACCACACTATATCTTTTTTGTAACTGCAAACTGAGCTTGGCAATATTTGTTGGTTTTTTGCAGGTTTGAACAAAATGTTTATAATTGCATTTTTTGTGTAATCGTTTATTTTCACATACTCTGCAAAATTGTTCATAACCGATGCCCCATAATACGAACAAATGCCTGCCTTATTTAACATGAAGTGAATTGATGTGCTATCTGAAAATCCTGTGTAAATTTTTGGATTGTTTTTGATAATATCAAAATTTATATATGGCAAAAGTCTAATGGAATCATTGCCGCCAATGGCATCAAAAATTGCCTTAATTTCTTTATTTTCAAAGGCGTCCATTAAATCTTTTGCACGAAGTTCTGGGTGGTTATACAAAAAATCCACCCCTTTTAATGCATTTGGCATTACAACAACTTTCAGACCAAAATCGCTTTCCAGCCTTTGCTTTGCAATATCAAGTTTGTGAATTGCCCAATCCTCGCCCAAAATTCCACGGCAAAGGCTAACAATGGCAACGGTATCACCTCTTTTTAGTCTATTTGGTTTTTTCATAATGCAACCACCTTTTTTTATAAAATTAATTTTACATATATAATAACAAATAAAAAACAAGTTGCATAATATTTTAAACAGAATTTAGACCAAAAGCTTATATGTTTAATTTATAGTAAAACCCTATGCTTAACCTTAAAATTGTGGATTAACAAGCAAGCCGTTTGATGTTTGATTGATTATTTAGATTCTTTTTTATAAAAAACTTTTAAAAAATTGTGTAAAACCTTATAAAAACAAAAAAAGTTTTAGGTTTTCCTAAAACTTTTTATGGCTCCTCCTGTCGGATTCGAACCAACAACCTATCGGTTAACAGCCGAGTGCTCTACCGTTGAGCTAAGGGGGAATATTTGGCACTTAAAATTCTTTTTAAATGCCTAGTTATGATAGCAGACCATAGTTAAAAAGTCAATAAAAATTTTTGCATTTTTTAAAATATTTTATTATTTTGTAAGCTTGTTTAAATTGTTTAAATAATCATTCAAAACTTCAAAAGCCTTATTAAATGGAACGTCTGTTTGCAAATCAACTTTAACAATTTTAAGAAGAGAAATTGGATCCTTAGTGCAACCAGAACTTAAAAACTTTTTATAGTCTTCCACAGTTATTGTGCCATCTTTTAAATTTTCCACAATATTTATGGCACTTATTAACCCAGTGGCATATTTATAAACATAAAATGCTGAATAAAAGTGTGGAATTCTACACCACTCATATTTTACCTCATTTAAAACTTTTACGTTTTTGCCAAAATACTTTTTAACAAGATTTAAATAATTCTCGTTTAACACTTGCGTTGATATTGGCAAATTTTGTTCCACAAGATTATGAGAAAAGCTCTCGAATTCTGCAAACATTGTTTGCCTAAACACCGTAGCATGAAACCTTGAAATGAACTCATTTAAATAAAAAAGTTTTTTATCTTTTGTCTGGGCATTTTTAAGCATATAGTTATTTAAAATTGTTTCGTTAACAGTTGAAGCAATTTCCGCTAGGAAAATTGTGTATCCCGCATTAAAGCAAGACTGAACTTTGTTTGAATAAAAAGAGTGCATTGCATGCCCAAGTTCGTGAGCCAGGGTTGAAATGTCATCAAAATTGCCATTAAAATTTGTAAGAACTATTGGTTCATGGCCATATGCAACAGTTTCGTAGGCACCATTTCGCTTGTTTTGTGCTGGAAAAACGTCAATTTTGTTATTAGAAAACATTTTATTTAATTGATTGATATAGTCTTTCCCTAAAATATCCAGTGCAGAGCAAACAATTTGTTTTGCCTGTTCATAAGAATATTTTTTACTATTCTTTAATGGATTATAGTAAACATCACTTGTTTTAAAAGTTTTTAAGTTTAATAATTTCTTTTTTAAATAAAAATATTTGTGTTCAAGTGGCAAATACTCCTCCACTTTTTCTATTAATTTGTTGTAAACATTTTTATCCACTTCTTCATAGAAAAGAGATTTTTGAAGTGCACTGTCAAATTTTCTTGCTCTGGCATAAAAAACATCTTTTTTTACACTATTTATATAGTTTGATGTTAAGAAATTGTTAAACCTGCCAAATGCCCCATTTAATTCCTTATATGCATTTTCACGCAAAACGGGGTCTTTGTCTCTCAAATACAAACTTGCTAGACTCTCACTCATTGGCAATATTTCGCCGTTTTTATTTTTTACGTTATTAAATTTTAAGTCACCATTTTCAAAGTTGGAAAAATTTGTGTCAAACCCACCTGAAAACAAGGTGGAGTTTGAAAGCAATTTTTCGTTATCTTCTGACAAAACGTGGGGCTTTTCTCTTAAAACGTCACACAATATTTTTTTGTATGGCAAAAGCTCTTGCTTTGAGATTAAATCTTCCAAAAACTCTGTTGAAAGGTTTGTGAGTTGTGGAGTTACAAAAGAACTTTTCACCGACTGCTCGGTTAGTTTTGCCTCTATTTTATTTAACATTTCCTGCATTTTTGTGTTTGTCACGTCAAGGTCGTGCATGGAATTAGCATAAACATAAAGAGCCTGAACATCTTTATCTATTTTTTCTAACAACTTTAAACATTTTAAAATATTTTCTTGCGTGGTTAGTTTGCCATTGTATTCTTTTATTTTATCCAAATCTTTTGCGTAAGAAGAAAAGGATTTTTCCCACTCATCAAAACTTTTAAAATAGTCTGACAAATCCCACTTGCAGTTGTTATCTTCAATATTTTTATTTTTCATAAAGTTATTATTTCCCTTTTAAAACAAACTTATAATCAGTCCTGCCAAGCATCCAAAGCCATAGAGCGAAGCAAGAATTGCAAAACTTTCCTTCTTGTTTTTATTAAATTTGAAAAGCATTACTATTGCAAGGCCAGAGTTTACACAAAGACCCGCTATGCAAGAGCCAAGCGTAATTCCGCCAGAGATGAACATTTCGGTTATTATAACAGATGCGGCACAGTTTGGAATTATACCAACAAGTGCCACAATAAAAACCTGAAATATGCCCGTGGAGAGCATAAAGTTTGATATGCTATCTTCCCCAACAAAATGAATTAAAATGCCAAATGCTATGTTAATTATAAGAATAAAGCAAAAGATTTTTAATGAGTGAATGAGTGGATGAACAAATACCTCTTTAAATTTGCTGTGTTTGCTATGCTCTAATGCATGATGGCAACAGCCATGAACATCTTTTTCTATTGCAACATTATTAGATGCCAAAGTTGATTTTTGGCCTTCTTTTTTATTTTTAAAAATTACATCTAGTAAAAGCCCAATCAAAACAGCATAAACAAATTTAATGATAATAATTAAAAACAAGTTTAAATAATTGGCTGGGTTTGAAAGCATTATTGGCAAAGCCTCGTCGCTTGTGGCAATTAAAATTGCAAACAAAGAACCAATTGTTATTATTCTTTTGCTATACAGCTCGCTTGCGACAACAGAAAACCCACATTGCGGTATTAAACCAAAACCCGCACTTACAATGGGAGCAAATTTGCTTTTTAGCATTTTGTTCTTTTGATATTTGTTTAAAATTCTTTCTTCTAAAAGTTCTATAAGCAAATAACAAATAAAAAGCACTGGAAGTGTTAGTGCTGAATCCTTTAAAGCATCTAAAAATATATCTAAAAACGTTTCAAACATAAGAAGATTTTACTATTTTTAAACAAAATAGTAAAGTTTTTTGCATTAAAAATCACCCTTTACAAAAACATTTAATTTGTTATAATAATGTTAGTGAATTACGACATTTTTAAACATAAGTTTTTAAAAAACTTGGAAAAAAAATATTCTAAAAATTTTGCCCTTTGCAAAAATAACGGCATAATGGTTTTTCCGCCAATAATAAAAAAAATTGGCCTAGTTTATAATTTGGCTTTTATTGTTTGCGATAAACCTGAAAATGAATTTGGTTTTATTAAAAGGCCAATTGGCATAATTATTGTTAATAAAAACGGAAAAGAAAAATTAATTGATTTAAAAGATTTTGAATTTTGTTACAGGCGAAATGATTTTGAAATTGATATTTACAAACTAAAAAACAACAAAAATTTTTGGCCAGATTGCTCTAATGCCAACATAGAAAAAATTAAAAAATTATTAGAACTTTTGGAAAAAGTTTTTGAAAAAACAACCATTTTTAAAAAGCCAAATCATAATAATTACAAAAGTTATATTATAGGCATAAAAGAATTTATACCGACAAACTATTGGTATTTTTTTGAACAACTTAACACTAACAAAATTTTTAAAGTTACAAAACCTGTGTTGCAGCTAAGAAAAAATGCTAGCGCTATTCACGAAGAAAAATTAAGAGAAATAAAGAGTTTAAGACAAAAAAAAATAGTGTTAAACAGGCAAATTTTTAGTGCAGAAATAAAACAAAATATGTCTGCGTTTATAAAGAAAGAAGTGCTCCCCTCTTTAAACAAACAGGCCTCTTACACAAAATTAATTTTTTTTAAACAAATTGGAAAATATATTAAACAACTAAATAAAAATTTGAATTCATTTGAAAATTGCTACGACCCAATGCTTACAAATGAAATAATAGAAAAAAATAAACTTGAATTTTTTGAAAAGCAAAAGGTTGAAATAATCAAACTTTATTCCAGTGCCTGCCAAAATAATGCTTATAAAATTGCCCGTGCCGATGTGTTATCAAAAGTTTTAATTGTATTTTTAAATGCTCTTTTGGTTGAAGAATTGCACAAAAAAGTTTTTGATGCCTTTGAGCAAGAAATTAACGAGTGTAAAAAAGTTTTTGCAGATGACTACAAAAACTTGGATAATGAAGAGATAAAAATATTTTTGAAAAATTGTTTTGATGGTTTGTGCAGTGATTACACTCAAACAAAAGAAGATGAATTTTCTGATTTGTTTGAAGGCTACTTATTGGTGTTTGCTATTCCACCAAATTTGGGAACACCAAAAGATTAATTTTTGCCTTTTTTATCATTATAAAAGTCAAAGGCTTTCATAATTTCATCAAGTTCTTCTTTTGGGTTTACAGCCTCTTTTAGGTCAAAACCAGTCTCGTTTGGTGCCAGACTATAAATATTTTCTAATTTCTTATCTGCAACCGCCTCCTTGTTGGAAAGTAAAATATTTTCATAATTTGCGCCATTGAAATTATCATTTTTTGATAAATACCTTTGAAAATCCACAGGTTTATTGTTTTGTTCTGCCCTTTTGGTTTGAACAATTTTTTTGTTTTGTTTTTCTAAGTATTTTATGTCTGGTTCATCAAAGTTATTTTCTTCAACTGGCTTATATTGATTTACTGTAACCTTGTTAAAATCTATCATTTTAGAAAGAAGTTTTTTTACAGGATCTGTTAGGGCATTTTCTTTTATATTCTTGTCTTGCTGAGAAATACTGTTTTGCAATGACACACGGCAATCCTCTATAAGCTTAATTAGTTCCTGCTTTATACTTCTGTCGTTGTGGATATTCTCATCTTTTAACAAGTTTTCCATTTTTGTATAAAGAAGGCCCAACTTTTTTGTTTCAAGTTCATAAATATTTTTTGAGCTATTTTCTATCAACTTTGCCCTTTCAACGGCAGAAACCAAGGAAGAAACTAGTTGGTTATCTGTTGAATTTGTTATTTTGTCAAGTTGGTCTTTCAAATAAAAAATTCTGTCTTTTTGCTCAGAAAGTCTTGTTTCGTAATCATTAATAATTTTGGAAATATATTCATCAACTTCAATTTGGCTGTAACCTTTTCTGACTATTTTAAAATTAGACATTTACCTTTCCTCCACTATTTTTTGCCTTTTTTGCAACCACAAGCAACATCACCCCAACAACAACCAGTATAACACTTAAAAGCAAAGAAACTTTTATTCCGGTGGAACCGAGCATTAAAGCCTCGCTTTGATCTCTAAAAATTTCCAAAATTGCACGTAATACACCATAATATATCAAATAACTTGATGTAGTAACGCCTTTTTTATCTGTTTTAACGGCAATTAACATAAGAATAAAAAAGCCAATTAAATCAAAAAAACTCTCGTAAAAGAAAGTGGCCAAATGCCAAATGCCTTCTATTTGGACACTTAAAGGAAAAATTTTTAAGGACTCCAAAGTTGTTTCCACCCCATAGCAACAACCTGCAAAATAGCAGCCAATTCTGCCAATGCTCTGGCCAAGAATCAAACTTGGAGCGGCAACATCACAAGCAATTGCAAGAGAAAGTTTTTTAATTTTACAACAAATTAAAATGCCCAAAAAACCTCCAATCACGCCACCATAAATAGCCATGCCACCCTTCCAAATTTCAAAAATTTCAACAAAACTTGAAACCCCATAAAAAATGCAGTAATAAAGCCTTGCACCAACAATCGCACATGGAAGTGCAAAAAGTGCAAGATCAATTGGCAAAGAGGTATCTAATCCTTTTTTCTTACAAAGTAAAATTGCAACCACAACGCCTAAAATCATGGCAAGAGATATTATTACGCCATACCACGTAACAAACAAACCAAAAATATTAAAACCTTGTGATTGCAGAACCAAATTTTTCATACACCTATTATACCCCAAAAGCAAATAATTTCAATTGTTTTTTTGTTGTATTATTTGTTTTTTACAAGCCTTACCAAACACTCTATTTTTGACGTGTTTGGGAACATATCAGATATTTCAAAACTCTCTACTTTGTAGTTATCTTTAAGAAGATACAAGTTTTGTTTTAATGTGTATGGGTTGCAAGAAATATAAATAACTTCACTTATATTATTTTTTACTATCGCTTCCAAAGTTTTTTTGTCACAACCGCTCCTTGGTGGGTCAAGCACAAAAACACAATTTCTATTTTCTTTTGCTAAAATTGGCAAAGCATTTTCACAAGAGTCGTGTATATTTTTTAAGTTGACCAAATTATTTGTATTTTTCATTTTTTGCGCGTCCATGTGAGCATTTTTGTTTATTTCAACGCTATAAACTTTTTTAGCAGTTTTGCTTAAAATGGCAGACAAAATTCCAACACCGCTATACCCCTCAACTACCACCTTATTATCTACAAAATTGCATACTTTTTCATACATTTTTTGGGCAACGGGTAAATTAACTTGCAAAAATGAGCCTGGATGAATTTGAAAACTTAAATCAAAAATTTCAAGGCTTAAATTTTTTAACCCATAAACATATTGCCAATTATCGCTGAGTATTTGTTTGTTGTTTAAATTTTTGTTTATGTAAACACCAAAAGAATTTTTATTAAAACTTTTAATTAATGCCTCAACTAGCAAATTAATGTTAGGGTTATTTTTACTTCCCACAACAACTGTTAAAATAAATTTTTTGTTTATAGTTCTTATTACTACATGATTAGCACTATTATGCTTTATCCAGTTTTTACATATTGTCAAAATTAAATTAATTTGTTCATTTGCTATTAGGCATTTATCTATTTCCACAACATTATTTGTGTTTTCACAAAGCATGCCAATTTTATTATTTGAAACATAAAACGACATTTTATTTCTATAATAAAACTGACTTTCGCTGCTGTTTATTACTATCTTCCCTGCAAAAATATCTTTGAAATAATCACTAAAAATTTGTTGTTTTAACACTAATACATCTTTTGGGTTTGCAAATTGAAAATCACACCCACCACAGATGCCATAATACTTACAAGGCGGATTAACACGTAGGGGGCTTGGAGTAAGAACTTGTTTTAAACTTGCAAAAAGGCAACTGGGTTTTTCTTGATGCACCTGCACCAAAACCCTTTCTTTTGGCAAAACATTTTTTACAACAACTTTTTTGTTATTAAAATATCCTATGCCTTCGGCGTTTATATTCAACTTTTCAATATTTAGTTCAATTAAGTTATTCATAAGAAACATTATAACATAAAGTAGCAAAAATTTAACTCTTTTTAAGTTGATTTTTGACAATAAAATATTAATTAAAGATATTTTATAACATTTATATTACCCCTAAGCTAATCATCATAGCCCTATTTACTTGATTCATTTTAAATGTGCCAATCTCCCCTATTTTTTCTTTAAGTCTTGTTTTATCTATCGTTCTTATTTGCTCTAACAAAACCACCGAATCTTTTTCTAACCCATACTCTTTTGCGGGAAGTTCTATGTGGGTTGGCAGTTTGGCTTTTGACAATTTGCTTGTAATAGCTGCCGCTATTACAGTGGGGCTGTATTTATTGCCAATGTCGTTTTGAACAACAAGAACAGGCCTCATGCCCCCTTGCTCACTGCCAACAACAGGGCTTAAATCTGCAAAATATAATTCTCCTCTTTTAACAATCATCATACTCCTTATAAAAACCTTGCATATAAAAATTGTTTGGATGATTAAAAACAACATTTGTTTCCTGACAAATCAAAATGTTTTTTAAACACAAATAATTACTTTTTGTGTTTGTTTTCGTATTCAGTTTATGTTTGGTAAAACAATAATTGTTAACACCTTGTGATATGACAGTTTTGGTTTTCATAATAAAGTTTTTCCAATTAAAAAAAATATAATCAAAAAAAGATGCAACTTTTATTTGTTGCATCTTTAATATTATTTTCTTTTTATAAATAATTTTTATTCATATATTAAACAAATCGCCGTAGCAATTTGTTTTGTGTGACTTATGCTAAGGTCAATTTTTTTATTATTTAAAGCTCCATTTAAATTTTCAATGTTATAAAAAGGAGCGCCATTTTCATCATGCAAAATTTCAATTTGATTTGGATTTATTTTTCTAAACCCCGTTTTTAAAGCCTTCACAAGGGCCTCCTTTGCACAAAACATGCCCGCTAGGTGTATTTGCTTATCGCAAAAAGAGTTGCAATAATCAAGCTCTTTTGGGGTAAAAATTTTTATTAATTTTTCTTGTGAATAATTTTCAAATCTTTTAATATCCACAATATCTATGCCAATATTCATACTAATCCTCTAATTTAAAATAGTTGTTTAAACAAGAAATAATGTCGTCCGTGTTATATCCCTTGCCTGCCAGAAACCTATATGCCCTTTGTTTTGTTTTTAAGTCGAACTGTTTAAATTTCATATACTTATCTAAAACAGAAAAAATATTTTTTTTGTCCTCACAATAACTCAAAACAGCCTCTTCTATTAAATCTTGTGAAACGCCCTTTTGTTTTAGTTCCAATGCAATTTTTCTATTGCCGTTTGATTTGGTTTTATATTTAATAAAATTTTTAACAAAAACTTCATCGTCAACATATTTATATTCAATAAGTTTGTCCACAACATTATTTGATAATTCTTCTTCAAAACCTTTTTTTATTAAATAGTCTAAAACTTGTTTTTTTGTTTTTTGAGTTTTTGAAATATACTTTAAAGCCTTGTTCATGGCAATATCAAATTCCGCCTGAGTTTTTATAACGTTTAAAAAATCTTCTTCAATTTGTTTACCTTCTTTAAGATGATTTTTTATAATATTTTCCACAGAAAGCCCACAAAAAAAATTGTCATCCACATAAATATTTGCTCTTTCTTTGTTCTTTTTTTGAACTTCAATCTTTGTTATTATCAAAGCAATGTGCCTCCACGTTTTAACAAAATTTAATGTTTGTCTTGTCAATTATAAATTCAATGTTTTTATTTAAAATCTGCTTCTGCTCATATTCTGACATATAGCAGAAAAAGGTTATTTGATTATCGTATTTTATATCTTGCGGTGCAAGTTTTAGGCTTTCTAAAACACTTTTAATTTTATCCAAACGGCTATAATCACAAAAAAAATTACATTTTGTTTTTAACTCAACTTGTTTTGTGTTTTCTTGCAATGTTTGATTGCAACAATCTTTGTATGCTTTTGACAAGTTTGGAACGCCAAGTTTAACTCCACCAAAATATCTAACAACGATACAAATAACGTTTATTAACTTATATTCTTTTAATTTATTAACCATTTGCAAACCCGCCGTTCCACTTGGTTCTCTATCGTCGCTAGAATAATAATCAATTTGGTTATTGTTAAAAAAGCAACTTGCATAGCAAACGTGTGTGGCAGACGGATGCTGAGATTTTATTTTTTTTAAAATTAAACTTTGCTGTTGCAGGTTTTCACAACAAAAACAATAGCCCAAAAATTTTGACCTTTCTACAACAAGTTTTGACGTTAACTCTTCTTTAATCACAAACATAGTTTTTTGACTTTTGCTTATATTTTTTCTTTAACTTTCTCTTCTTTTTTTTCTAGTTTTTCCAATTTCGCCTTATGTTTGGCCTCTAACTTTAATTGCTTAATTTTTTGCTTTTCTTCTTTCAACTTAATTTTTTGTTGCTTTTGTTTTTCTTTTTCTTGTTTAATTTTTTCCCAATTTATGTTTGTTTTTCGTAAAATGAACCACAATATATCCAAAATTTGAACGGGAATTGCAACCAAAAAAATATTCCACATTTCGCTAGAATCTATTGAAAAATAAAGAGATAACGCAGTGGACCAAATTAAAAAGCCTACAATAATACAATTAACCAAATTTGTGCACCACAAACTCGTGAACACAAGAGAAACAATGCACGAAACCGTTATGGCATAAACAAACAAAATCCACGCATGCTCCTCGAAAATGGAAATATTAACAAAAACAGTAAACAACACGGTTGCAACCAACCAAACAATACCAACCGATAAAAATGTTATTAAAAGTTGTTTTCTATCCATAAATCTTTCTTTTTTGGAAGCTCTTGCTGGATCTGCCTGGTTTTGGTTTATGCTGCCAGAATCCTCTTTTAAAAAGTCGTCCACTGTAACACCAAAAAAGTCCGCTAATTGTTTTAAAACAATAACATCCGGAACAGCCTCTGCCCTTTCCCACTTTGAAACATTTTTATCGGAATACTTTATTTTTTCCGCAAGTTCCAACTGGGTTAACTTTGCCTCTTTTCTAAACTTTGTTAAGTTTTTAGAAATAACTTCTTTTAATTCTTCCATAATT
>JAZRVA010000051.1:0-17109 GCA_045598865.1 Clostridia bacterium
TATTTTATTAACATCTTTATTTTTAATATTTCTATCTTCTGCCTATGTTTTTTTGTTTGTATGTTGCCAAGTTTATATTTCCACTTTTTATTGGTTGCATAGCTTTATTAATACTACCTTATTATTTATTATAGAAATTACTTTATTAGCATTTCTGCGGTGTTATCAAAGGAATGGGAAATGCAGCTTATATAATTTTCGTCAATACTAAAATCTGTTTGCTCCTTAATATCCTTTGCAACTGCCCCAGCATTAACACTGCCAACTTTTTCTGCAATCTCTTTTAATTCTACAAGTTCTGAAACAATTTCGTTATGTTTAATTTTTTCTATAATAGCATTTCGCTTTTCACAATCTTCACCGCCAAAGTAATTTACAAAAGGTCGTTGAGGATTCATTATATCCTCCATACTAGAACCTTGATCTATTGTAATAACATGTGCAACTTTTCCGTTTTCAACTCTAAAAAACAAATTATCCGTATGTCTATCTGTGTTGTTAGATGCCAAGTCAAAAACCTGAATCCTAATAAAATCTCTTAAAGCATCTTTTGTAAAATACTTTGTGAAGTCAACATATTTTTGGGATTTATCAAAAAGCAATTTATCTGAATTTAACACAGTGGTGTCTTTATAAATTTGTCTAAATATTTCACTCCCCCTAAGAAAATTCTCTGAAATGCAAACATTATTTGAAATTAAACCCGTCATGTTCAAATCAAAAGAACCTTTGTATGCTACAGGAGTGTATATTGCCGTTTCAATCCCCTTGCTTTTATAAATTTGAGAAAGCAAAGTTTCGGCATGAGTTTCACCATACATTAGTGGTATTTTTAAAAACATTAATTCATTGCTTGGAGAAAGAATTTTTAATGTGCTGCGAGAAACATGTTTTTTTTCGTCAACAACAAAGCCAAGTTTCTCAACTTGCAAATGACCGTTTTTTAAATTCGCTCTATTTTTGTAATACTTTAAAATACCGTTGTCGAACATAAAAATGTTTTCCTTTTTTTTATATTAACATGTTTGCTGTTTCTTGGCATGACCCTTCCAACAAATCAATATATTCTTTATCCACTTCAAAATCGATTGTTTGTTTAATATCTTCTGCTGTTTTTTGTGGATTTAAGTTTCCAATTTCTTCGGCCAATTCATTAACGTTTACTAAATCATTAACCATTTCGTTATTTTTAACAAGTTCAACCATTTGTTTGTGTGAACGCAACATTTCTCCGCCACAATAGTTTAAAAATGGATTTTCCTTGCTAGATATTCTGCTTATACTTCTGCCTTGATCAATAGCAATTGTGTGCACCGCCTTGCCATTTTCCACTTCAAAATAAAAATTGTTTGTGTTTCTATCTATGTTGTAAGAAGCCAAATCAAAAAGTTGTATTTTTATAAACTCCCTTATGGCATCTTTTGTGAAATATTTTGAAAAATTTACTAAACTCTGTTTTGCATTAAGTAAGTTTGTGTATATGTCTGAATTTAAACAATGTTCTCGACAGGATAATTTTTCAAAAAATGATTTTGCAATTACAATTTTTTTTGATGTGCAAATGTTGTTTGACATAACCCCCGGAAGAAGCATTTCCGGCTTTTCTTCATATGCCACTGGGGTGTATATTGGGGTGTTTATTCCTGCATTTTTGTATATTTGAGAAAGCAAAACTTCACAGTCAACCTCGTTTGGAACAAGTGGCACTTTTAAAAAGAACTTGCAAGTCTTGCCGCTAAAAATTTTGTATGTTGTCATGTTTATTGGCTGGCTTTTATCTATTTTAAAGTTTAGCCTATCCAAAACTAAATGACCGGAAATTAAATTAAGCTTATTGCCATAATATTTTAATAAACCATTATCATACATAAAATATTGCTCCTTTTTATTTAATTAACTGTTGTGAAACTTCAAAGAAAGATTCTTGCATTTCCTCGGCAAACTCCCTATCCACTCTGTAACCAGTTTGCTCTTTTATATCTAGACAGGTGCCCCAAATATCAACCTTGCCAAGTTCCTTACCAATTTCTTTTGTGAAAACAAAAGCAGAAATTGTTTTATCATTTTTAAAAAAATCCACCATATCTTCCCTGTTTTTTAAATCTTTCATAGAAAAGTCGTTGTAAAAGCCCAACTTAGAATCATAATAAGCACTAAAGCCATAATCAATAAGTTTAACGCCGGAGGCAATGTTATCTTCATTAATTTTTAAATAGTAGTTAGATTTATTCCTATCTGCGTTTTTTGATGCCAAATCAAAAACATGCATTTTAATTATTTGTCTTACCGCGTCTTTTGAAAAATAAATAGAATTCTTTATTTCGCTTTGAGGAATATCATAAAGTTCTTTTGTGTAGTAGGCTTGATTATTTGTTAAAGGATAATCAAACAATCCTGGGCTTATAACCCTTTCCCCTTTTATATCTTGACAAAGCAAACAATTTTTTAATTCGCCATATAAAGCTGCTGGAAAATATAATGCCGTGTCAAAACCCGCCTTTGCGTAAATTTGTGAAAGTAGAACCTCTGCGCTATCTCCCCTGTTGGTTGGATACTTGTCTTTTACAAAATATTTTTTACCATCTATAATACAATGCCCAAATCTCTCATCATTATTCTTTAAAACTTCATTTGTTAAAGAGGAAATACTTATTCTACCATCAATGACCCTTTTTATTTTATAATACTTTAATAATCCGTTATCTTTCATATTAATAGCTATAACCTCTTTACTTGTCTAACGTTTCTATGCAGTAATTAACCGAATCTGTAAGTGCCTTGCAGTATTGCCTATCAACAGAAAAGCCAGTTTGATCACCAATTTCTTCACGTGTAGCTTTTACATCAACACTCGCAAGTTCTTCTGCCATTTCTTTTGGTGAAATAAAATGCGAAACAGAATCACTTTCTTTTAAAAATTCAAGCAATCCATTTTGAGTGGAAGAACTAGCACAAAAATCATGGCAATAGTCGCAATTACTTCCAATAATATCTTTATAATTTGCGCTCATAGCATTATCAAAAAGTTGAATACGCGTTGCCACATTTTTTTCTACATTATAAAAATAATTTGTATTGTTTCTATCTATGTTAAAAAATGCAGCATCAAATAATCTCATTTTTATGATTTGCCTAATTGTGTCAAATGTAAAAAACTTTGTTCCCTCCACCTTTAAACCACAAGAGTTATTAACAAAATAGTTCTTGGCAACCCCATCAACTTTAATAAATGGCCTATTAAAATCTCTGGCTAAGCAAGAAGACTTCGTTTTTATGTTGTTTGAAATAACATATGTGTTATCGTCATATTTAGAATATGCCGGAATATATGTTGCGCAATCAAAACCAGCTTTTTGATAAATTCTTGAAAGCAAAACCTCTGCGCTTTCTTCCTTTGAACCTCTGTGAATCGATTTTACATAGTATTTTTTTTGATTATCAAAAAAAGATTTTAAACGGTCATCATAACAATAATCAATTTCACAAATATTAGATGAAATATCTTCCAAGCACACTTTGCCGTTTTTAGATTTCATTGTTCTGTAATAATTTAATAAATTGTTATCAATCATTTTTTACATCTCCTTTTGTAAATCGTTTGCCATTTCACTTATTGATCTATCTATTTTGTCCACAAACTTCTCATCAATATCAAAATCTATGGTTTGTTTTATGTCTTTGGCAATTTTCTTAGGTTCAATACTTCCAAGTTCTTCCGCCATTTGTTTTGGTTTAATAAACCCATTAACGGTTTCATTATGTTTGAACTGAAAAAGCATTTCGCCCCTTGTTTTATCAACCACAGATCCCAAAAAATTTTGATATTCACAATACTCATTATTAAAATTTTTATCCATGCAAAGCCCACTTAAAGAATAATCGTAAAGTATTACATCATCAATTTTGTTTTGACTGTTTAGAAGAACATAAAAGTTATCTAGGTGTCTGTCGGTGTTATAACAGCAAGTGTCAAACAATTGCATTTTTATAAACTGCCTAATTCCATTTTTGGTAAAACAATTTGCATAATTCTTTTTGCCGCTTTCTTTTTTAAAATTTAAAACTCCAACATCAATATCTTTTGAGTTTTTGTTAACAAGTTGGCGGTAATAATCAAGCGCTTTTTGTGTGTTATCCCTACTGATCTCATTACTTAAAACTATTGGCAAATTTTGCTTACCTATTGCTGGCGTGTAAACGGCAGTTTTAAACCCACTTTTTGCAAACAACTGAGAAAGCATAACCTCTGCATCTATCATTGCTTTTGGGCATGTTTTGCCAAAATACACCATATCCTGCACTACATATTTTTGCGTTGTTGGAGTTATTTCACTATCTGGCACCGGAAAAACAGGGGTTTTGCTAATCAACAAAAATCCCTGGGCATCTCTTGCCGTTTTATAGTATTCCAACAAACCATTATCTAACAAATTTTTTACCTCAAATTGCTTAGTATATTATTACATAAATTAAGTAATAAAAAAATGTGCAATTTGCCTAAAAATGCTTACTATAAACAAAAAAACACCCGTTTTTTGGGGTGTTTTTTGCTGTAAGATTAAAAAAATTAAAAAACATAAAATATTAAAGAATTAAACAAGTTTTGCTATTATGCTGTTTAAAACATAAAATGCATTGTCGGCCACTTTTAAATAACCATTTTTAACAGATATAAAGTTGTGCGATTGTAAAAATTCTATTTCTCTTTTTTTGGTTACCAAAAGATTTGTGTTAAATTGATTTGCAAAATCTTTTAAGTTAAGACCTTCATTTGTTCTTAGTGCCAGCATTATTGTTTCGTCTTTTCTTTGAGATGGAGAAATATCTTCCTTTGATACAACAGGTATTTCACCTTGACTAATTTTTGATATGTAAGTATCGATATCATCTGTGTTTGCAGTTCTTGTGTTATTCACAAAAGAGTGCCCTGCAAGACCAATTGCCAAGTATTCCCCCATTTGCCAATAGTTTTGGTTGTGCTTACTTTCGTAATCAGGGTAAGAAAAATTGGAAACTTCGTATCTAACATATCCATGCTTCTTTAACATGTTATACACTGTGTTATACATTTCCACACTTTCGTCTTCGGAAGGCAGTTTAACTTTGCCTTGTTTCACAGAATTGTAAAGGGGTGTTCCCTCCTCTAAAATAAGCGAATAGGCGGAAATGTGCGGAATTTTTTGTTTTATCAAAAATTTTGCCATATTTTTAACATCAGCAATTTTCTGTGTTGGAAGTGCCAAAATCATATCCACATTAATATTTGTAAACCCAACAAGTTTTGCAAGTTTTATTGCTTCTTTTGTGTGGGCAACCAAGTGATTCCTACCAAGAAGATCCAATATTTTTTGATTTAAAGTTTGGCCACCAATGCTAAGCCTGTTAAACCCAACAAGTTTGTATTCCATAAGTTTTTTTTCTGTAACGCTGCCAGGGTTAACCTCTATGCTAATTTCACAATTTGGCAACAAACTAAAACTATTTTTAATTTGTGTCATAATTTTGGCAATCATACCATCTTTCAAAACAGATGGACTCCCGCCACCAATGTATATGGAACTGATTTTTCTAGTTGTTCCATATTGCTTGCCTTGAAGTTTAATTTCCTCCACAACACTTGAAACATAATCTTCCATTTTTTCATTTTGGTTGCAATAAGAAACAAAATTGCAGTAATGGCACTTGCTTTTACAAAATGGAATATGAACATAAATAGACATTGTTTTCATACTAATCTAATTTAAGAATACTCATAAAGGCTTCGCTTGGAATTTCAACCGAACCAATTTGACGCATTCTTTTTTTACCCTCCTTTTGTTTTTCCAAAAGCTTTCGCTTTCTTGATATATCACCGCCATAGCATTTTGCAAGAACATCCTTTCGCATAGCCTTAACTGTTTCTCTTGCAATACACTTTGCACCAATACAAGCTTGAATTGGCAACTCAAACAACTGGCGGGGTATAACCTCTTTTAACTTTTCGGCAAGTTTTTTGCCACGTGAATAAGCAAAATCTTTGTGAACTATAATGCTTAGTGCATCACACTTTTCACCATTTAACAAAATGTCTAATTTAACTAAGTCGCTAGGCTCATATTTGTCAACTTCATAATCCAAACTTGCATAACCTTTTGACCTTGATTTTAAGTTGTCAAAAAAGTCGTAAACAATTTCGTTAAGTGGCATGTCATATTTAAGAACTGTGCGGTTTTTATCCAAGTATTGCATGTCTTTGTATTTCCCACGCTTGTTTTGGCAAAGTTCCATAATATTTCCAACATACTCTGGTGGTGTAAAAATGCTAACGCTTGCGATGGGTTCTTTTATTTTGTCAATCTCTGTAATCGCAGGCAACATTGCTGGGTTGGAAACTTCCACCATTGTTCCATCTGTTTTAAAAACCTGATAACTAACGCTTGGCGAAGTAGTTATAATGTCCAAATTAAACTCTCGTTCTAACCTTTCTGTTATAATTTCAAGGTGCAAAAGTCCCAAGAAGCCACACCTAAAACCAAAGCCTAATGCAGAAGAAACTTCTGGCACAAAATGCAGCGAGTCGTCGTTTAACTTTAACTTTTCTAACGCCTCTTTTAAATCCTCATACCTTGCCCCATCAACCAAAAACACACCACAATAAACCATTGGTTTAACATCTTTGTATCCATCAAGTGGCTTAGGTGTTGGGTTGTCTTGCAATGTAATTGTGTCTCCCACCTTTGTTTCGGAAACATTTTTTATGCTGGCAGCAATATAGCCAACTTCACCGGCACACAGGCTTTGTGTTGCCTTTGGTTTTGGGCAAAATACACCCACTTCTGTAACATCATAACTTAGGCCCGTTTTAAACATTTTAATTTTATCGCCAACCTTAACTTGACCATCAAAAACTCTAACAAGACTTACCGCCCCTTTAAAGTTGTCGTAATAGCTATCAAAAATAAGTGCTTTTAAAGGCTCTTGCTTGTTGCCAGTTGGCGGTGGAATTTTGGTGATAATTGCTTTTAAAACTTTGTCTATGTTTATTCCTTCTTTGGCAGAAATAAGCGGTGCATCCTCACAAGAAATGCCAATCACCTCTTCAATTTCACGCTTAACCTCGTCAACTCTTGCACTTGGAAGGTCAATTTTGTTAATAACTGGCACAATAGTCAAATCATTTTCTAGCGCTAGGTAAACATTTGCAAGTGTTTGAGCCTGAACCCCTTGTGTTGCATCAACAACCAAAATTGCCCCCTCACACGCTTTTAATGACCTTGAAACTTCATATGTAAAATCCACGTGGCCTGGGGTGTCTATTAAGTTAAGCATATACTCTGCGTTTTCATATTCATAAAACATTCTGGTTGGGGTTAGTTTTATTGTAATTCCCCTTTCACGTTCTATATCCATAGAATCCAAAACTTGCTCGGTTAAATCGCGCTTTGAAAGAGTGCCCGTTTTTTCTATGAGTCTATCGGCAAGAGTGCTTTTGCCGTGGTCTATGTGGGCTATTATACAAAAATTTCTTATGTTGTTTTGATTTATCTGTTGCACGGCTAGAATAACACTCTCCTTTTAAACCAATTAATTATAGTAAATTTTTGTAGGAAAACACAACTATTTTGCTTTTTTTGACCAAAATTTTATTGAAAAATGTTTTTAAAATAAGAAATTTTTGTGCTATAATTTGGTTAAAATAAAGAATTTTGGGGTTTTTTATGGAGATTTTTGATAGTTGGATTGTTCACAAATACATTGCCCACCGTGGTTTTCATGATGAAAAGTGCCCAGAAAATAGTTTGCCTGCCTTTGAAAAAGCAATAGAAAAAGACTATGCAATAGAACTTGACGTTCACCAAATTGAAGATGGAACAGTTGTTGTTTTTCACGACGAAACATTGGTTAGAATGACCGGCAAAGATGGCTATGTTAACCAAATAAAAAACAAAGAGGAATTAAAAAAATACAAACTTTTAAACACCGAGCACAAAATACCAACCTTGCAAGAAGTTTTACAAATGGTAAATGGCAGAGTTCCAATTATGATTGAGGTTAAGGATTACAAAATTCAATCCTACAATCCTGGCAATAAATTTGAAAAAGCACTGTATGAAATTTTAAAAAATTATAAAGGCGAATATGCAATTATGAGTTTTAACCCTTATGTTTTAAAGTGGTTTAAACTTAATGCACCAGAAGTTATAAGAGGGCAACTCTCCCACTTCTTCAAAAGAGAAAAATTAAACTTTATTGTAAAGTTTGCCCTAAAAAGAATGCTCCTTAACAAAAAGGTTAGCCAACCACACTTTATTGCTTATAGATATAGCGAGTTGCCAAATAGGTTTGTTAAAAAGTATAAAAATCTTCCACTGCTTGCATGGCCAGTGCCTAGTCAACAAGAATATATGAAAGTTGCCCCATACTGCGATAATATTATTTTTGAATACTTTGAACCAAAAATATAAATTTTAGTAAAAAAAAATAAAACCTTGCCGATATAGCAAGGTTTTTTATTATAATTTTAACACAATTTTTTAACAATTTGGTTTAATCTTCAAAAGTGTCAACATACACAGCAAAATATGCTTGTGGGTGGCCACAAACAGGGCAAACAAGTGGGGCATTTTCGCCTTCTACCCTATGACCACAGTTCTTGCATTCCCAAACAACTTTTTTTGCTTTTGAGAATACTTTGTTTTCTCTAACATTTTTCAAAATTGCTTTGTATCTATTTTCGTGGTTCTTTTCAATATTTCCTACTGCTTCAAATTGATAAGCAATTTGGTTAAATCCTTCTTCCTTAGCTGTTTTTGCAAATTCTTTATACATTTCTGTCCACTCATAGTTTTCACCATTTGCAGCAGCCTCCAAGTTTTCCTCAGTTGTTCCAATGCCATTTAAATGCTTAAACCACATTTTTGCGTGTTCTTTTTCATTGTCGGCAGTTTCCAAAAACACCTTTGAAATTTCTTCAAATCCTTCTTTTTTTGCCTTTGATGCAAAGTATGTATATTTATTCCTTGCTTGGCTCTCACCTGCAAAGGCGGTTTGCAAATTCTTTTCTGTTTGACTTCCTTTAAGTTCCATAAGTTATTTAACTCCTTTGTTTTTTAATAAGCGTATTATACAAAAAACAAAAATATTAGGCAAATAAAAAAGGGCTTTTAACCCTTTTGTTTTTTATTTTTCCTTTTTGTTTTTTGTAAATTTCTTTCTTTGAAGGCCCTTTTCTTTACCATTGTTTGAAGGTGTGTAATATACTTTATCTTTTAATGAGTTTGGCATATACTGCTGTTTAACATATCCGCCAAAGTTGTGAGGATAAAGATATTTGCCTGTTTCATCTTTATTTGTTGATGGGTGGTTTTTTAAATTGTTTAAAACAACATCATCTTTTATATTTTCGGCATCTTCTTGCGCCAAATTCATTGCCCTTAAAACACTATTTGATTTTTCGGCTTCACAAGCATATATAATTGCATGGCTTAAATTTAGCAAACATTCTGGTTCGCCAAGTTTTTCGCAGCTGTAAAGCGCCAAGCAAGAAAGCAAAAGCGCATTGCTATCTGCCATGCCAATATCTTCACTTGAATGGGCAATAAGCCGTCTTGCAATAATTTTTGGGTCAACACCTGCCTTTATCATGCGGTGAGCGTAATAAAGTGCCGCCTCTGTATCGCTTCCTCTAACGCTTTTGCAGAAGGCAGAAAGCATGTCGTAAAACATGTTTTCATCTAAACTTAGTGGCTTTTTGCCAATGCTTTGAGTGGCAATTTGTTTGGTTATGTGAATAAATTTATCTTTCCCAGCAGGAGTTGTAGTAACGGCAAGTTCAAGGCCATTAAGTGCCTGCCTACAATCTCCGCTGCTTGCCCATGCAAAATATTCCAGGGCGTCATCATCTGCCTTAATTTTTATGTTGCCAAGCCCCTTTTCTTTATCGTTTATTGCCCTAACGAGCAAAGATTTTATGTCCGCAGTGGTAATTGGTTTAAACTCAAAAACTCTGCAACGAGAAACAATGGCACGAGTCATTGATGTGTATGGGTTTTCGGTGGTAGAACCAATAAACGTTATGTGCCCCTGCTCTATTGCTTGCAAAACACAATCACTTTGCGCCTTATTCCACCTGTGACATTCATCCAAAAACAAATATGTTTTTGTGCCAAAAAGTTCAAAGTTCTTTTTCGCCTTTTCTATTATTTGTTTGGCATCTGCAACCCCACTTGTTACTGCATTTAATTTTTCCACAACCGAATTTGTTGTGCTGGCAATTATGTGCGAAAGAGTTGTTTTGCCACAGCCTGGCGGGCCATAAAATATGCAAGAGCCTAAAACATTTGCCCTGATTGCTCTATCAAGCAAACTATCCTTGCCAACAATATGCTGCTGCCCCACAAATTCTTCCAATGTGGTTGGCCTCATCCTTTCTGCAAGAGGTTGCTTATTTTGAAAATTTGAATAATACTCCATGTGTTTATTCTACAACAAAGCAAACAAAATATCAACAAATGATTTGTGTATAAACTTTGTGCCAAATTTTTATGTCCCATTTTTTTGCCCACCTTGACAAAAAAACATTTTTTGGTTAAAATGTTTGTAGGTTGAAAGAGGCAGCTAAATGGTCGCAGCCCAAAATTAAGTTTTTGGGGTGAGGAAAGTCCGAGCTTCACAGAACAGGGTGCTGGCTAACTACCAGTGAAGGCAACTTTAAGGATAGTGCAACAGAGATATGTGGCCTTGTTATTCAAGGTCAAAGTGGAAAGGCGGTGTAAGAGACCACCAACATTTTGGTGACAAGATGTGTCATGTAAACCCCACCCGAAGCAAGACTAAAAAGAACCGTTTTAACGTGTGTTCGCTAGGTTCTTTAAAAATGTCGCTTGAACTATTTGGAAACAAATAGTCTAGATAGATGACCATTTGAAATAACAGAACTCGGCTTACAGGTTGCTCTTTTTCAATCTTTTTTATTTAAAAAGAAGGAGGGACAAACTTTCCTTCTTTTTTTTAAAAAATTTTTATTTTCAAATTAAATAACAAACAAGTTTAATATTTCCGTTTTTTGGCAAAAATTAAAATATGGCAACATTAATTATTTTTTGTTATTTATGTGTTGTTTTTTTGTATTTGTATTTTTCAAAACAAAAATCACAAAAACCATTATTAAAAAACTCAAAAACTAAATTTGCTTTTTGCAAAAGTTTTAAAGAAAATTTTTTGTTTTGTTCTAAAAATTCCACTTTGTTTGAAACAAGCCAAATGTTAAAAAATCATACCCTAGTTTTTAACAGCATAAAACAATTAAACAGTATGAGCAAAATTTTAACTCAAAGCGGAATTAACCCTAATTTCCCTGTTATAAAACTTGAATTTTACAAAAAATCCAACTTTATTAAAAACACAAAAATTTTGCTTTGTCTTAAAAAACTTTTGCAAAAAGGATATAAAATTAATGTTCTACTATTTGTAGATAACTACTATAACTTCAAAAAATTTTGCAAAATACTAAAAGTTTTAAATTTAACCAAACTTGTAAAAATTTATCATTGCTTAGAAGTGCACTACAACCTACTTTCTACTATAAATTATTTTAACTGCTATAAAGAAAACCAAATTAGCTATCTGCAAAAATCAGCCAGTTTTAGCCAAAATTTGTTGCCAAACGGTTTTTTTTGCATAGTAAACAACACAATATTTTCATTAGAAAAAATTGGCTTTGAAGACAATAATTTAGTTTATTATTTAAACACCAAAAACCTAAAAATTAATCTTAAAAAAACTTATAATGCAAAAGAAAACTGTTATGTTTACTGCCTAGAAAGTTCTTTTAAAAACAACAAAATTGATTGCTTTACATTTGGTTATAATAAAAAAGAAAATAATTGTAAAAAAATTGTTTTTAACAAAAATGGAAACAAGATATTTTTTTGCACAGAGAACGCAAAAACACCCCTTCAAATTATTGGCAATTTTAACACTAGCCTTTTAAACGGAAGTTTATGCCTTTACAAAACAATATCTCAAACCGCAAATCCAGAATATTATTTTGCAAAGGCTTGTGACACAAAATCTTTTGCAAAAATTAAATACAAAAATATTGAAAAATATTTTGAAAGCTCTTCTGTTAGTTTTAATAGTCTTTGTTTGCCAAAAGTTTTAACCACAAACAAAACTTTAAACATGCTTTTAAACTATTACCTGCCACAAAAAATAATAAACAACAAACTGCTAGAAACCCATGTTGAAGATTTTGAAAATTTAAAAAATATGTCTTTTAAATTAGACTTTTTAGATAAGACAGTTGCAAACATACCATTGCAATCCCACTTTTTGGCAAGCAATAATTTGTTTAAGTTATATTTTAACTTAATGTATTATTGTTTGGGAATTTGGCCGGCAAAAAATGGCCTTAACCTAAACCAAAATAAAAACTATATACAAGCAAATAGCATAATAACTTTAAACCAAAACAAAAAGGTGTTTTTATCCATGAACAATTTAAAAAACGAAGTAAAAATAAACAATATTTTATTTTCTAACTTAAATTTTATCCCCTACCCAAATTCTAACAATCTTAAAATTGTATTTTAAAACTCTTTGTATTCTGCTTTTTGCTTTACAAGAAAAATCTTAAAGGCTTTGTTTTTAAAATAATCATTGCCTTATTTTTTTGCAACAATAAAAGAACAAACAAAAAAGTGTGGAACATAAAATATTGAATATTAAAATAGTTTTAATAAAAAACATCTTCTTTCTTTACATTCTCCTTCATAATGTCCAGTGCTTTTTTTTCTAGCCTACTTATGTAAGAGCGCGAAATGCCAAGTTTGTTTGCAATTTCTCGTTGAGTATAGGCAATGCTTCCATTTAAACCAAACCTCATACATATTATTTCATATTCCCGCTTGCTTAATACATTTTTTGTGATGCTCAAAAGCTTTTGAGTTAAAATTGTGTTTTCTAGGTTTGAAATAACATCTTCTTCCTGAGATTGCACAATATCTTGAATTGTAACATCGTTGCCATCTTTATCTTTGCCAAGAGATTCCGATAGCGACAAAACCTGATTGTGCTTTTTTTGAACTCTTAAAAGCATCAATATTTCGTTTTCTATGCATCTTGCTGCATAAGTTGAAAACTGGGTGTTTTTGCCATATTTAAAAGAATTTATTGCCTTTATGAGGCCAATAGAACCAACCGAAATCAAATCGTCTGCTTCGTATGCGGTGCTATATTTTTTAACAATGTGAGCAACAAGCCTTAAATTGTGGGTTATTAGTTTATCTTTTGCCTTTTTATCCCCCTTCCAAAACAATTCAAAGCAGTTTTTTTCTTCTTCTTCACTTAATGGTTTTGGAAAGTTTGACGCGTTGTTAACATAGGCAGAAAACAACATAATTTTATTCATAAAAGACATAAAACTTTCAAATATCATAAACACCCCTTCTTTATATTTAATGTTTATGACGAATTTTGTAATATTTTGCCTGTCCTTAACAAAAAAAATAAAATATGTTGTTTTTTTTGCTTTAAAAAAATAAAACTCTATTAAAATAAATAGAGTTTTTAAAAACTTAACTTAGCAAAAACATTTCAAACAACTATAATTTTTAAAGTTGTAATATATTTGCAAAATCTTATTTATTATATTTAGGATTTAATATGTAGTAATAATTCATATCCACAAATTTACCTTTGGGGCATGCATCCATTGGGCTTGTGCACAAAAAGGTCATGCCAGCTTTTTGCATAACTTTGCCAGATGCAACATTTGCAGGGTCGTGTCTTAATGTAATTTTGCAAAATCCTTCATCAAACAAAAAGTTTATGGCACATTTTAAAGCCTCAGTCATTATACCCTTGTTCCAATATTTTCTTGAAAGACAATACCCTATCTCCAAGTTTAAGTCCCTTTCATTAATTTTAACTGCGTCTAAACTTCCTATTGGTTCCATTGTGGATTTATCTAGAATACACCATTTATAACTTAAAGTGTTTATCCATTTCTTTACAATTTCTTCCGTTTCTGCTGGACTTTTGTGTGGTTTCCAACTTAAAAATTTTGACACTTCTGGGTCTGATGCCCAGTTTTCAAACATTTTTCTTGCAAACTTTAACTCCCAAGGAGCCAAAATTATTCTATCTGCAACAAGTGTTTTGTTAAAATTCCCCTTTATTTCATATTTTTTATTCATAGTGATATACCTTTTAAAATCAAACTTAAAGTTTTTATTGTTCAACAACAATACTCAAAATCATAGGTTTTCTTTTGGTTTTTTTGAAAAAGTAGTTTGTTGAAACCTTCTTTATAGCGGCCTTCAATTCTTGATTATCAAGAGTTTTAAGGTCGTAATTATTGCTCAAATTTTTAGCAATTGTTTCTCTTGCCTCTTTAATAACATCACTTGCCTCTTCTTGGTAAATAAAGCCACGAGATACAATTTCTGGCAAGGAATCTAGTTGCCTTGATTTTGCGTTAATTTTAACCACAACAGCGCAAACACCATCTTGGCTTAAAGTTAATCTGTCTCTTATAACACTGCTATCTTTATCCCCCACGCCAGTGCCATCAATAAGCACATCACCGGCAGGAACAGAACCTGCAATTTTAATAACATTTTGATTAACCTCAACTTGCATGCCAAGTTCTGGGATAATAATATCTCTTGCGTTCATGCCAAGTTCACGTGTTAACATTTGATGGTTTTTAAGATGTCTATATTCCCCATGAACAGGAATAAAAAACCTAGGTTTTATAAGAGAGTGCATAATTTTAAGTTCTTCCTTGTATGCGTGGCCAGAGGCGTGCACATCGGCAAGTTCGTTATAAATGACTTGGCAACCTTTCATATAAAGTTTGTTAATAATATTGTTAATTGCCTTTTCGTTGCCCGGAATTGGGCTGGAAGACAAAATAACAGCATCGTTTTCGTTCAATTTTATTTTTGGGAAGTTGTCTGCACACATTCTAGTTAATGCACTCATGCTTTCGCCTTGACTGCCAGTTGAAATAATAATAAGTTTGTTGTCTTCATATTTGTCAATTTTATCTATATCTATCATTGTGTCTTTTTGGCAAACAAGTTCACCAAGTTTCATTGCCATTTCACTAACGTTAACCATGCTTCGGCCTGTAAAGGCAATTTTTCTGCCATTTTTTTCTGCCATGTTAACAATTTGTTGCAAACGGTGAATATTAGAGGCAAATGTAGCAATTATTATTCTCTTATTTTTTATTTTTGTGTAAAGTTCGTTCAAGGTTTTGCCAACAATGGATTCGCTCATGGAAAACCCTTCCCTTTCCACGTTAGTGCTATCGCACAAAAGCAAGGTTACGCCCTTCTTGCCCACTTCTGCAAGACGCTTCAAATCGCAGCAGTCATTTCCAACTGGGGTAAAATCTATTTTAAAATCCCCCGTATGCACCACAACACCCGCTGGTGTGGTAATAACAAGCGCCATTGATCCAGGAATAGAGTGCGTAATTGGCACAAATTCAACCTTAAAATTACCCGCCACCACAACGGTTCCACCTTTAACAGCTTTTAAGATTACATTAGATTTTTTTGCTTCCTTTATTTTGTTTTCTATAAGCCCCAAACTAACTCTGCTGCCATAAATTGGAGCCTTAACGTGGTCTAGAAGATAAGGAATAGAGCCAATATGATCCTCATGCCCGTGGGTAATAAAGATGCCACGAAGTTTTGACTTGTTTTTTTCAAGATAAGTCAAATCTTGCACAACCAAGTCAACTCCCGGCATTTCTTCGTCTGGAAAAGAAAGACCGCTATCCACCACAATCATATCCTTGCCAAACTCAAAAACAGTCATATTTTTGCCAATTTCTCCAATACCGCCAAGAAAGCTAATTTTTAAATTTTCCATAAGTTATAATTTTTCTCCTTTGAATAAACATAGTAGTAATTTGGCACAAAAGTGCCATTGTAATCAAAAATTTTTGCATAGTATTTTTGGCTCTTATAACCCTTTTAAAAATTTTTAAACCTTTAAAAAGAAAACCAAAAACACAAAAAAATATATTTGTTTAAAATTACAAAAAAATTTTTGCAATAAACATTTTAAAAAAAGTTAAAACTTAAACCAAATATTTAAGTTTTGTAATGTGGTCCTGCTCCTCCAACCTTTTTGGACTAATAACCACATCTGGCATAACATAAAATCTCATGCCGTTTAGCATAAAATAACAAACCATTTGGAAGCAAACAAATGCAAGTGCTGTTATTGACAATGTTAAAATCACTCCCACACCAAAAGTGTATGCAATGGCAATAAAATTAACAACCACCCCGCACAAAACAAGAATTAAGCAATTGGAATAAATTATAACAAACTTTTTAAAAACGCTTTTAAAGCTTTGTTTTAATCCGCCCAAAACACTGCAATTTAAAACAGAAATGGCTGGCATCCAACAGGCAAAAACTGTGTGTTTTAAACTAACCCAAGCAACCAATATTGCAAACAAAACAAAGTCAAGAAGAACATAAAAAATGTTTCCAATTGTAAAAAACTTAATCATAACATAAAACAAACCCAAAATTCCTGCGTTAAACAAAATTAAAACAAAGTATCTAACTAGGCAATATAGTATGCTTTTGCCAATGTTTTTAATATATCTTCCAGTGAAGGAATACTTTACTTGGCTGGTCATATAGCCATACATAACTTCCCCAAGGGCAAGTTGTGCCAAGTCTAACGAAAAAGGAAAAACAAAGAAAATCCAAACCAAAAACAAAATGTAGTTAACTTTAAACTGAATATTTGTTGTAATAACTTCAATGGCTGTTTTAGTTATTCTGGTAACGGTTTGAATTGTGTATGCAATAATACCTTCCGACTGAACAAAAATGTTGTTTAACATGTCAACTAAGTCCGAAAAAACATGTGCCTCTTCAAGTTTGGCAATAATTGGAGACAAAATCCCCCAACAAACAGCCACTGTAAGCAAAATGCAAACTAGATAATACACAAGAACTTTCCACACGTTGGAAAAGTTTGTGAGCAACAACCTAAAAGTGTTTCTAAAAATCATAACAAACAAAAAACCTTTTTATATGTAAATAATATTTTATAAACAAAAGTTACTTCCGTCTTAGTTAAAACCACAAA
>JAZRVA010000052.1:0-6784 GCA_045598865.1 Clostridia bacterium
TTTAAAGTTTTTGGGTAAAATTCACATTATAAAAAGGGAAAAATTGTTAAAATTTGGTAGTGATAACTATAAAAAATTAAATGGAAATTTGCGTCAAACATTTTTGAATGTGGTAAATTATAATCAAGAATACCTGTTAAAAGATATTGATTGCCCGGTTGTTTTATTTTGGGGCAAGTTGGATAAAGAAACCCCATTTTACTTTACAAAAACTTTTAAAAAGAATATAAAGAATAGTGAAGTGGTAAGCATTGAAAATGCAGGGCATTTTGCATACTTAGATGACTGGCAACAATTTTTAAACTTGATGCAAAAATTTTTATAAAGGGAAGTTTATGTTTTTTTTATCTTTTGATCGTGTGCAATTTATTATTACCATTTGCTTGTCTTTGGCAAATGGGGTTTTAATGTGCCTTGCTGCTTACAAATTATTTCAGATTATTCAGCTTTCGGGGTATAAATTAAAAGGTTATTTTTTGTGGCTTAAAGATACAAAAGCCAAGTATGTTACGCGGCTTATTATACTTAGTTTTTTAAGTTTATTTTGCGTTTTAGTTACAAATGCCTTGTTTGATGTGTATAATTCTAGCACCTTATATTCCTATTTGGGGCTTATATTTTACTTTTATTTTTCTATTGTTTTTATTGTGAATATGCACAATTCTCCAAAGAAAATTCCGCTAAAAGCCACAACAAGGATGACAAGATTATTTGTGGCATTGTTTATTTTTGAAAGCGTTTTAACATTTTTCTTGATTGCACTTTCTACTAAGTTTTTGAGTTTTATTAAGTTTGGAATTATTTGCGTTAGTCCAATACTTATAACTATTATAGTGCCAATTGTGCACATTATTCTTGTTCCGTTTGAAAAACTAATCATGCAAAGCTATGTTTTAAGTGCAAAAAACAAACTAAAAAAGCAAGAAAATTTAATTAAAATTGGCATAACTGGCAGTTTTGGTAAAACAAGCACGAAATATATTTTAAACACAATATTATCGCAAAAATATAGTGTTTGCATAAGCCCACATAGTTTTAACACGTTGGGGGGGTTAACAAGGGTTGTTAATGATTATTTAGATAAATCTCATCAGGTTTTAATTGCAGAAATGGGCGCCAGAAACGTGGGCGATATTGCACAGCTTTGCAATTTAATAAAGCCAAAATACGGAATAATTACTGGCATTGGGTCGCAACATTTGCTTTCTTTTAAAACGTTACAAAACATAGAAAAAACCAAGTTTGAATTAATTTCTAGCCTTCCAAAAGATGGTTTTGCAGTTTTTAATGGATGTAACTTGGGGGCTACAAACCTTTATGAAAAATGCAAAATAGAAAAGGAACTTACTGGCGCCAAACAAAGCAAGATAAGGGCGACAAACATTGATTTTGGAGAGCAGGGAACAACATTTATTTTGCATATTGGCTCAAAGAAGTTTGATTGTAAAACAGCTTTGCTTGGTAACCACATTGTGGAAGATATTCTTTTGTGTGTTTCTATTGCGTTAAAATTGGGGCTTTCTTGCGAGCAGATTGTTTATGCAATCTCACATTTAAAGCCTATTTCTCACAGGTTGGAACTTATAAAAACGCAGGAAACTATTGTGCTTGATGATGCTTATAATGCAAGCGTGGAAGGATGCGCAGAGGCATTAAATGTTCTTGAAAAGCTTGGAAAAAGGCGCGTTATTGTAACGCCGGGTCTTGTTGAACTTGGAAGTAAAGAGTTTGAGGAAAATGTTAACTTTGGCAAAAAAATGGCGAAGGTTGCAGATATTGTTGTTATTGTAAACAATGTTAATTTTGAGGCAATAAAATTGGGGCTTAATGGCGAAGGTTTTGAAGACCAAAATATTTATCAGGCTGAAACCCTTGAAAAGGCAAAATTGTTGTTAAAGGACTTTGTTAAAAATGGTGATGCAATTCTTTTTGAAAACGATTTGCCGGATAATTATATTTAATTTGTTGTATTTGTAAAATTTTTATAACACATGGCTAATTGCTGTCATATATATTAAAGAGGTAAGAGTATGATAAGTAAAACAGCTAAAAAAAATGTGTTGGTTATTTTTGGTGGAAAGAGTGTTGAACATGATATTTCCATTATAAGCGGTATTCAACTTGCAAATAATTTGGATATTACAAAGTTTAATGTATTTCCAGTTTACATATCAAAAAGTGGAGTTTGGTATTATTCTAAAAAATTTTTTGATATAAACTTCTTTTCTTCTAACAATTTTAGTTTTGAAAAGGAAAGTGATATTGTGTGTGTTTGCCCTTTTGACAAGGGTTTGTATTTTTTGTGTGGCAAGAAATTAAAGAAGTTAACGAATATAGATTTTTCTTTTATGGCAACTCATGGCTCTTGTGGGGAAGATGGCAGTTTGCAGGGCCTTTTTGAAACATACCAAATACCATATTCATCACCACAAACGTTTGCAAGTAGTGTTTGCATGAATAAATATCTTTCTAAGCTTGTTTTTGAAAAATTGGGTATAAAGCAAACAGATTACGTGCTTGTTAATAGAACTAACTATTTGAAATTTGTAAAAGATATAAAAAGTTTTAATTTAAATTTTCCACTTATTGTAAAACCAAATAGTTTGGGCAGTAGTATTGGTATTACTGTGTGTAAAACAAAAGAAAAATTAAAAAATGCCATTTCGCTGGCGCTACTTTTTGATTTCGATGTTTTGGTGGAATCCTTGGTGGAAAACTTAAAGGAAGTTAATATTGCAATTGTTGGCAATAGTGAAAAAATTGAGGTTTCCGACATAGAGGAAGTTGTTAAATCTGATGAAATCTTATCGTTTGAGAACAAATATTTTAACACGGCTAAAAGTAATGAACAGGGAATAGAAAAAACAAAAAGAATTATTCCTGCAAATATTTCGACAGAGCAGAAAAAGATTGTTCAGGAAAGTGCAACAAAAGTTTATAAATTTTTAAACATGAATGGTGTGGTAAGGTTTGATTTTTTGATTGACGAAAAAACTGGTGAAGTTTATTTAAACGAAGTAAATTCCATCCCTGGCTCGCTTGCTAACTATTTGTTTAAATTTAAGGGTTATTCTTACAAGGATTTGCTAAATAAAATATATGAGTATTCTATAAGGCAATTTGAAATAAAAAATAGTTTAGTGAAAAATTTTTCTTCTAGTGTGTTAAAAAACGTTTCATTTTCAGGCAAAAATAAACTTGCAAAATAACTAATTTCTTTACTTTTTTTTAACTTTTTGTTACAATTTTTACCATGAAAGTTACAAAAAAGAAGAATAAAATTATTGTTGAAAGTAGCCAATTTAATATAAAAAAAATTTTAGAGTGTGGCCAGATTTTCAGTTTTAAACAAATGGGGTCAAGCTCTTTTTTGGTGATAAGCAAAAACAAATTTGCAAAAATTGAAGTTATATCAGATTTAATAACAGAAATTATTACAACAGACGTGGATTATTTTTATAATTTTTTTGATTTACAAACGGATTATAAAGCCATAAATAAAAAAATTCTTGATATTCGCCCTGACTTTGCAAAGTTTGTTAAAGGGGAGCTTAGAATTTTGCGTCAAGACCCCTTTCAAACTATAATTAGTTTTATTGTTTCTGCAAATAATAATATACCAAGAATTAAGAAGATTTTGTTTGGAATATGCAAGAAATATGGCACTTTTAATAGCGAATATAACGAATATTCTTTTCCAACTATTCAGCAACTTTTAAGCGCGACTTCACAGGATTTTGGACTTTTGGGATGTGGATATAGAAAGGATTATTTGGTCAATACAATTAAAATGTTAAATACAAATGAGTTTAAAATAGAAGATTTGTGTAAACTCGGCAGTGAAGAACTTAAACAAAAGCTTTTAAAACTTCCTGGTGTGGGGCCAAAGGTGGCAGATTGCATACTATTATTTGGTTTTTCTAGGGTGGATTTTTTCCCTGTTGACACTTGGATAAGAAAATCTTTTTCTATGTTTTCAAGCAAGCAGAAAACAGATAGGCAGATTTCAGAATATTTTGTTAATATTTTCAAAAGTGTTTCTGGGTACGCTCAGCAATATTTGTATGATTATATGATAAATAACCAATAATATTTTATAAAAATTCTTATTAATTTAAAAATTTGGTTTTAGAAGTTTGTAAAAACTTCTTTTTTTATGTTAATATGTTTTTGTAATAAAGGAGAGTAATGTGAAAACTAATCTTGTGGTGGTTGGCTTGTTAAACCAAAAGGCTAAGGAATACGCAGCAAAACTTGCCGAAATTTTTGACTTGTATTATGCAGATATGGATGCAATTATGCAGTATTATCTTTTAAATACAGAAGAAGATATTGAAAAAGTTTGTGGAAAAGATTATTTGAATAGTCTAAAAAAACGAACCATAAAGGAAGTGAGTTGTTATGAGAACTCCCTGATTAGTATGTCGCATGAACTATTTTTAAGCGAAAACAAGGGAGGAGAACTTAATAAATACGGAACAATTTTATTTTTAGATTTTGATAAATCTGTGGTTAAAAAACTGATTGATAAAGAAAAAGATGAAAGCGTGAAAAAGGACCTTCAAGTTTTGCTTATTGCTTACGATGAAAAGGCAAAGGTTTGCCGTGAAAATAGTGATATTGTTGTGAACATAAAAAATATTGATAAAGAAAACAACTTTTTAAAAATTAAAAAGAACATAGAAAATTATTATTTGTAAAAAATGGAAGAACTAAGTATGATAGATGAAAAAATTTGTAATTATTTAAGAGTTATATCTTGTTTGGAAATAGAAAGGGCAAAATCGGGACACCCTGGCGTTTGCTTGGGAGCAGCTCCAATTTTTTGGTCTATTTACAAAAATGCTTTTTTTTGTCCTGACAAACCAAATTTTGTTAACAGAGATAGGGTTGTTTTTAGTGCTGGGCATGCTAGTGCGCTTTTGTATGCAACCTTGAATCTTTTGGGGTTTGATATTCCACTAAATCAACTTAAAAATTTTAGACAACTTGGCAGCATTACTCCTGGCCATCCAGAGGTTAATGTTACACCTGGTGTTGATGTGTCCACCGGCCCTCTTGGGCAGGGGATTGCAAATGCAGTTGGTTTTGCAATTGCGGAGGAATATTTAAGAAATTATTTTTCAAAAGAAAACTTAACGCCTATAAACCATTACACATATTGTTTTTGTGGTGATGGTTGTCTTATGGAAGGTGTGGCGCAAGAGGCAATAAGCATTGCTGGAAACTTGAAATTAAACAAACTAATTTTGTTGTATGATAAAAACAACACAACAATAGAGGGGGATTTATCATTAGCTAATTCGGAAGATACAAAAGCAAAATTTTTATCTTGCAATTGGAACGTTATTGAGGTAAAAGAGGGAAATAGCGTTGATAAAATTGACGAGGCAATATTAAAAGCAAAGGGAAGCGACAAACCAACTGTTATTATTGTGAACACTCACATTGGGTTTGGGTCTGAATTAGAGGGATCAAATAAATCTCATGGTAATCCTTTAAATTTGGAACAAATAGCAAAACTAAGGCAAAATCTTAATTATTCTATGCCAGATTGGCAGATTACAGAAGATATAAAGGGTGCTGTTAAACAAATAAAAATTAAAAACCAAGAAATAGAAAAATCTTATTTTAACACACTTAAAATGTATAAAGAAAAATATCCAAAAGAATTTTCTGAGTTTTTAAAGCTTGAAGATAATTTTAAAATTGATTTTTCATCCATGTTAGAACAAAATGAGAACTTGGAGTTCTTTGATGGTAGAAAAGAGCTGAACTTAGTATTAAATGAAATATGTAAAAATGTGCCTAATATTATTGGCGGTTGTGCAGATGTGGGGCCTTCTACTAAGGCGGTTATTAATGATTCGGGCTATTTTTCAAGAAATGACAGAAAGGCAAGGAATATACCATACGGAGTTAGAGAGCATGCAATGGGTGCAATCTCTAATGGTATAACACTGCACAGCAGTTTAAGGGCTTTTTGCTCAACTTTTTTCTCTTTTGAAAACTATCTTTCACCTGCAATAAGAATGTCGGCACTTATGAAAAATCCTGTTCTATATTTGTTTACACATGATTCTTTTACCGTTGGAGAAGATGGCCCGACTCATCAGCCGGTGGAACAGATTGCTACTTTGCGATGTTTGCCTGATATATACAATTTTAGACCATGTGGTCGAAAAGAGCTTTTGGCAGCTTTTGCATCCTATTTTAACAAAAACTTGCCGCACACGGCTTTAGTTTCCAGGGATAAAACAGATTTTATTGAGGATAATTTTGAACTTGCTCTTAAAGGTGCTTATGTTCTTAAAGACACAAAAAATTATGTGGCAACGCTTGTGGCAACGGGAAGTGAAGTGGCGCTTTGCCAAAAAGTTGTTGACGAACTTAAAAAGAAAAAAATTAATTTAAGGCTTGTTAGTGCACCTTGCGTGGAACTTTTTGAAAAACAACTAGATAACTACAAAAATTTGGTTATTGATAAAACAAAACCCGTTTTTTGTGTGGAAGCTAGTGGAGATAACATTTGGTATAAATATGCCACAAATGAAAATTGTGTTTTTAACTTTAATCATTTTGGCAAAAGTGCTCCAAAGAATATTTTGTGTGAGGAGTTTGGTTTTACTTATCAAAACATTTCAAAAAAAATTTTGCAAGAGCTGAATAAAATTTAATTTTTGAATTAAAATACTTTTGTAAGGTAATAAAATTTAAAAAATCTTTCATTTTAAAATTTATTTAACCTTACTTAAAAAAAGACACCAAAATTAACAATTTATTT
>JAZRVA010000053.1:0-5654 GCA_045598865.1 Clostridia bacterium
ACTATATCAAAATAAAAGATATAGTTTTTTATATTTATACTTATATTTTCTTTCTATAATATAGAATTAAATTCCCATCCTCAACTTCACTCATTACGAATTCCGAATAACCAAAATGTAAATAAATACCTAAATTTCTACTTTCTTTTGCTTCGCTTCCTATTGTTAAATATTCAATTCCTTTGTTTTTTGCATAATTTTCTGCTATCTTAACAAGTTTAGATATGTGTCCTTGCCCTTCATATTCCTTATCTATTCTAAAAGCATTCATATTTGCTATTGTTTTTCCATTACATAACAAGGGTTTATTTTTTACAGCAGAACAATCTGTTGAGAATAAAATTGTAATTTGTCCGATTGGGTCATTATTGTTTACAGCTACAAATGTGGCACATTTCCCTAATGAGTTATTTGTAATATATTGATTTTTCCAACTTATCCAACGTTCAGCCGACTCTTGATGTCGCTCAATATCTTTATTCCATATTTTTTCTAAATCATCTAAATTTGCTAGTCTATATTCCATAAATTTCTCTTTTTTTTATGCTATCATAATTATTATTTTTTTACAACATTGTTTGAATTGTATTTTTTAAAATTTAAATTGGCTGTAAAACGTGTGCTTGTCTTGATACAAGTCGGTGTCGCTATCGCTCCGCCGAATACAAGCACACAAAATAAAATTGGTTTAGGGCAAAAGAGTTCGTGCTGGCGTAAGCAAGCGCACTTCACTCTTTTGCTTTTTTTATTTCTCTTGTTTTTCAAAGTGTAAACAAATCTTCCTTGTAGTCAATGTTAAAATGTATTGAGCATGCTCAAACCTTGACAACTGCGGAAATATTTGTTTTTGTTTGCAAATAAGAGAGGAATAAAAAAACACTCTAATCTAGTTTTAGATTAAAGTGTTTAGTTTTATATTCTGCTAGTTTCAAAATTAACAGACTAAAATTAAGCGTCTTTTTTTTGTTTTACTTTTAACCAACAAATCTTTTGTTTAGTTTTTTGTTTAATTAAATTGCATCAACAACACCCTTTATGTTTGCAAACAAATCTGCAAAATATGTGTTCCCAGCTCCCGTTGGGTATTCTTCATAATTGTTGTCTGTCAAAATTTCATCTATCTGTGTTGAAGCAGCTGGATATTCTGCCTTAATTTTGCTCACAAATATGTCCGCAAATTCTTTTGCAATTGTCTTGTCTGCCGCCTGGCTCATTGCCGCCACATCATCAAGAAAATCTCCTGCATTTTCTATGTTAGAAGAATCCACAGTGCTGTAAGAATTAATACTTGAAGTAATTGTTTCAAGTTCTTCAAACATTGTTTTATAACTTGTAGCATTTTGCACTTTTGTCCTTATTGCAGTAATGCAGGTTGCATAATCACCAGTCGTGTAAGAAAATGTCTCATCATCAAAATAGTGCAAAATAATATCATTAATGTTTCCACTATTAATAAGTTTGCTGTTTGCCGTCTTTATCTCGTCAAACTTCTCACCAATGGCTTCAAGTTTTTCCTGGTTATTTCCATAAGATGCATTAACCACATCAATAAAGCCGTTCAAATAATCAAATTCCGTTTCAAAACTTGTAATGTTTGCCACATTGTTTTTAAGAGCCATCAACTTGTTTGCAAGAGTTCCGCTTGTGCTCTTGTTGCCCAAAGTTGCAGTATTGTTGTCAATCTGCTTTTCAATAAGCACTTTTATCATGTTGTTAACAGATGTCCTATCCACCAAAACGCTTGCGGTTTTATTTGGGTCACCCATAGTGTTGCAAATGTTATCCAAAACAGCCCCCGCGTCGTCAAGTGTCAACCCGCTTGCAGAAACCAAATCAGCCAAGTTTTTAAGGTGTTCAAATTCTACTCCGTAACTTGCAATTGTCTTAGTAGAAGCATTTTGTTTAATCCCTTCCAAAACAGTAGTAAGTCCATTTGCCGCAACACTTGTAGCAGGCGCTTCCTTGTCAATGTAATAAACAATTATCTCCCCAATCAAAATATTTGTAATAAGCTTAGATGCCTTGTGTGCACTAGAATTTTCCACAATTTCATCAAGTACATCACCAATGTCAGGCAAAGATGCCGAGCCATCGCTCACAACCTTTGCAAGTTTAAACAAATCTCTAAACTCCGCCTCATAACTTTCAATGTTAGCCAAATTGCTTTCGCCTTTAATTTCCAAAATAATGTTTTTAAGCCCTGTGTCCACTTCCATGTCGCCAATATAATCATCAAAGAAGTGTGCAATCAAGCCGTTAATAACACCCTCTGTCAAAACCAAACTTTCATTTTCAAGTATCTCATCAAAAGCCTTGCCAAGTGCTTTAAGTTTTTTCTCTTGTTGTTCATCTTCCGTTCCAGTGTATTCCGCATCAAAAGCGTCAATGATTTTTTGGAAGTTCAAAAATTCTGTCTTGTAACTAAACCCTTCTTGACTACTATTGTTCTTAAAGTTTGCCTTCAAATCCTTCACAGCTTGCAATTCCTTCACATCTTCTGGCAAACCTTCGTTGTCAATGTAGTCAAAAATAACAGCGTTTAACACATCAGCAGTAAAAATCTTGCTCTTTGTAATGCAGTCAGCCGCCTCTCCAACCTTTTCAAGTGAAACCTCACCTTCGCCAAAGTCAATGTTCAAAAGGTCTTTAATGTCCCCAAGCTCATCTTCCCATTTCTCAACATTTGATGTGTTTGTTGTAGAGTTCCAAATATTGTTCAAAATCGTCTGTTTAACACTCACACCTTCTGTCACTTCAATAGCCATCAAATCGTCCACTTGTTCACTGTCGAGCATGTCAATCAAAAATTCAAAAATGACCTTTATATTCTCGTTAGAAACAATCTTCGAACCACTCACGCCAGGAGTCCCCACAGCCTTGTCAATCGCAGCTCCAATTTCTTTTAAAAATGTGTTTTCTTCTTCTTTCAAATCGTCAAATGTAACCTGTTGGTTATACATCTTCACACCAACTTTATACATGTCTGAAAGCCAAGAAAGTTCCGTGTTCCAGTTTGTAATGCTAGAAAGAGAATCAATCACGGAATCCATATCAGTAATCTCAAATTGATCACGCAAAGCATCTTTTGCCTTGTTCTTTGCAAAATCCAAAATTGTATTGTAGTTCTCTTCTGAAATAAATGAGTTTTTAAACACATTAAATATGTCACCCACGTCTTTCAACACATTAACAGTGTCAGTTCCAAAGTCAAAATCTTTGTGATTGTTGTAATATTTGCAAAAGTTAATAATCTTTGTAAATATTGTTTTAATTCCATTTCTAACTTGTGTGTTGCTTAAAATTTGTTCTGTGTATTCAAGCCCATCAACCACATTAAAGGCAGCCCTTGTCGCCTCATCAATTATTGTTGCATACTTGTCACCAATAAGACCCACTTCAAACAAGTTGTCAAAAACGTTGTTCACAAATTTGTTAACGTTTGTAACGTTTTCGGCAATAATGCCTATAGCTTTTTCAAACGACATATCTTCCGCATTGTTCTTAAATTCAATAAGCAAATTGTTGTTGTTAAGTTCTGCCGCAATGTTCAAAAGGTGATTAAGTTGATTTTTTATGTCCCTTACGCTAAATTCATAATCCCTGTAAGTGTCTTCAATAAGCCCGTCCACTCTGCCGCCATCATCAACAAGCGAAAAATCCTCGCTGTCAAAAACCCCATCAAGCAAATATGGAACCACGTTGTCCCCAATCAAATTCACCATTTGGCTGTTATCAGTCAATGCCAAAATTCTTCTTGCCGCATCAATAATTGTAGAAATATTATCTTTGGTCAAATTATCAAAATCAATCTCTGTAATCTTAACAACTTCGTTATAAACTTCCACACCAGTTTCAATTTCTTTGTTCAAATAAACATTGTTCCCGTTAACATTAACCACCGCCAAGTTGTTAAACGCAAGGGTAGAAACAGCTTTCGCCCCACTATAAGTCAAAATTTTAAGTCCAAGGGAGTCCTCAAAACAATTTATGTATTTGCTAGCATCTTCATTAATTAGAGTAGATAAGTATGGCCTTTCCTCTCCACCCTCTTTGGTTTTAATGTTTGCATAAGCATACTGGTAAATGCTGTTAACCCCAACAAAAGGCATAAATGTAACCGCCGTAATAAGTAACCCCACAAAAATGCCAATTATACCACCCAAAAGGGCATGTTTTGGCTGCTTAACCTTCAAGTTTGCAGGCATTTCCATGTTAATTTCTTGCTTAGACTTTCCAAGTTTCCTTTGTTGTTTAATAAATTTTTTCTTTTCTCTTTTTTGTTTGTTAAAAAATTTAGCAGAAAGTATCGCCCATAATGGCCAAAACACCCATTTTGTAAGCCAGAAAAATAAAACAAAAAACAAAACATTAAGTATCATTGCTGGCATGTTCTGTGCAAGCGACATAAGCGTTGCATTGCTGTTTAGTGCCTCATCATCAACAATAGATTTCAAAATGTTAACACCAATATCCTTAACCTGCATAATCTTTCCATTAATGTCAAGCCCTAAAAATGATATGTCAATCCCGCTTAACCAATTGGTTATTGTTGGCATCAAAAAGAATAGCGCAACCGTAAAAACAGCCAGCCACAAAAATCTAAATAACGATTTTTTTGCTCCTCTTTTAAGCCCAAATAAAAACGAAACAAATATAATCCAAATAATAACACCCGTTATTATCCAGCCAATAGTAGATGCATCAATTCCCATCACAAACCTCACTTCCTAAAATTATTATTTTCATTATATTACAAAATACAACCAAACAAAAACCTTTTTTCAAAAAAAACTATTTTTTATACAAATTAAAAAGGTTATCTCAAATCCCACAATTAAAAAATTCATGGGTAGTAGGAAATCTCCAATCAAGCTAGGAGATAACTGGTTCTTCTAAAAATAGCTTTAGGGCTAGCCTCAATGTTAGTTAAAACACAATAAAACCATAACCAAAGCCTTTGTTTATAATCCAAAAATAATATTACTTCCCCTCCCACACGCACAAACAAACTTTTACAAAATAAAAGCCCTATTATCAATAGAGCTTTTATTGTAATTATTAGGCAAAAACATTTATTCTTCTTGGTCTTCCTTTGTTTTTTGTTCTACCCCAAAAGGGTGCTTAACCGGCGCATAAACAGAAATCAGCTTCAAATTAGAAAATCCCTTGTTAACAACGTTGTGCCATGTCCCAGCCGGCAATGTAATCAAATCCCCACTGTCCACAAAGTTTTTAAAACCAACCTCACCTTCGGTTTTGCCCGAGTAAACCCCCGCCCTGCCTTTTACCACAAATAGCAATTGGTCAATGCTGCCATGCATTTCAAGCCCAATGTCTTCGTTTGGCTTCAAACTCATAAGTGTAATCTGCAAATTATTTCCCGTCCAAATCGCCTTCCTATAATTATTGTTAAGCATTGCAAGTTTTTCAATCGGCAACTCAACTTGGTCGGGTCCATAGTCTTTTAAAAATTTTTCAAAATCCATAATCAACCCCCTTTCCTATTCTTCTATGAGTTACCCCAAATTTTTGTTACAAAACACCAAAAACTTTTTGTTACAAATATCAAAAAATCTTTCGTTACAATTTTCAAAAATCTTTTGTTACAAAATATAAAAAATCTTGCTACAAAATATAAAAAACTCTTGTTACAA
>JAZRVA010000054.1:0-8968 GCA_045598865.1 Clostridia bacterium
ATAATAATCAAATAAAAAAAACTTGATTTTTTTAAACTTTTCTGTTATATTTGTTGCATGAAAAAATGTTTTTAAATCAAAAAACATGTTTTCCTTCTTGCTAGATTAACATCTAGCCAAATATGACCAAAAGGAGGCAAAGTCGAAAAATGGCAAATTATGAAGTGTTGTACATCCTTTCTCCATCAATCACAGATGAACAAAGGGAAGAAACAATCAACAAATTCAAAGCCTATGTAGAATCAAATGGAGGCACTGTTGCTGGTGTTGACAAATGGGGTTTAAAACCACTTGCATATCCAATCAAATTTAAAACAGAAGGCCACTACGTTCTTATGACATATTCTGCACCAGCAGAAGCAAGCATAGCAATGGGCAAACTTATGTTGATTAACGAAAATATTTTAAGACACATAATAGTAAAAAAATAATTTTTGAGTTAAAGATTTAAGGCTTTAACTAATGGGAGAGAAAAATATGAATAAAGTAATTTTAATAGGTAATTTAACAAAAGATCCAGAACTTTCAACAACAAATAGTGGCATCAATTATTGCAGATTCACTTTGGCAGTTCCAAAAAGATTTGTTCAAAGCGGAGAAAGAGATGCCGAATTTATAAACATTGTTGTTTGGAGAGTTCAAGCAGATAACTGCCACAAATATTTAAAAAAGGGCAGCAAGGCTTGTGTTGTAGGTTCTTTGCAAACAAGAAGTTATGACGCACAAGACGGAACAAAAAGGTATGTAACCGAAGTTGTTGCAGAAGAAGTTGAATTTTTAAGCACCAAAAATAGTGCCGACACAGACGATTCAAACAAAGCAACCGATTCCGGCGACACAGAACTTCAACCTATTGAAGATGACACTCTTCCTTTCTAAATTTTAAAAAGGAGATAAATTAAAATGGCAGAAGTAGAAAATAAAGAAGAAATTTCAGAGAAATTTCCAAAAAAATCAGTAAGAAAAATGCCTAAAAAGAAAGTTTGTGTTTTCTGTGCAGATAAATCCAAAAAAATTGATTACAAAGATGCAGGCACTTTAAAAAGATATGTAACAGAAAAAGGCAAAATTGTTCCAAGAAGGCAAACAGGCGTTTGCTCAATGCACCAAAGAGAGCTTACAACAGCAATCAAAAGAGCAAGAAATATGGCAATTTTAACTTTTAAAGGCGAATAATAATTGTTAAAAAGAAAGGTCAACATTTGTTGGCCTTTTTTTGTTTAAAATGCTTTTAACTTTTTGCATTGTTTGCTATAATTAGTCAAAATATTTTTAAAAAGGCTTTGTTATGAAAAAGAAAGAAAAATTTGGCGATATTGTGGAAAATCACGACCTTGTAAAAACAACCCTAATGGCAGCCGCCTTCCCGGCACTTATTAAAAGCGAAGAAAAAGAAGGCCAAACTTCATACACAGGTTTTTTGCCAGGGTTTGAGTTCGCAAGCGTTAGCGATATAGAAACAGATGATGAACTTGTAGAAACTTTGCAGGATATGTTAGATGACGAGGTTGAAGAACTTGTTGTTTTTGGCAAAAGTTTGCCAAATGTTGAAGAGGACGACAAACTATTAGAAAAAAATCCAGGTTACAAAATAGTTTATTTAGATATCAACGTTTATGCTTCAAAAGAAGAAATGGAATATTATGACTCCTGCACTCACGATTGTCATACTTGCGGTGGCCATTGTCACGATGAGGATTGTGATTGTGAAGACGATTACTGTGATTGTGAAGATGAAGATTGCAACTGTGAAGATGAAGATTGCGAAGATGAACATTGTTCTTGTCACCACGATAAGCATGACGATAACAATTAAAAGTTGTTAAAAATAATATAAATTTTTAAGGAGTAAAAAATGTCAAAACATAAAATTGTAATTTTAACAGGCCCTGGTGGTGTTGGCAAAACCACAATATCGCAGTTTTTGTGCCAAAATTTAAGTGACGAATTTAGAGAAACAGTTTCGTGCACAACAAGAAAAAAAAGAGAGCACGAAATTGATGGCAAAGATTATTATTTTATTTCAAAAGAAGAGTTTGAAAAAAAAATAGAAAATGACGAGCTTGTAGAGTATAATTCCTTCCCAAATGGATATATGTATGGCACGCTTTACTCCGAGGTAACATCAATTTTGCAAAAATGTAATTGCATAATTGTTCTAGATCCAGTTACCGCCTCCGTTTTAAAAGAAAAACCATATTTTAAAGAGCACGAAACGCACACTTTCTTTTTGAACGCAGATGAAAATATTGTAAAACGCAGATTAAAAAAGCGTGGCGCTTCAAAGCAAGAAATTCAACAAAGGCTTGATATTGCTAAAAACGAAAGAGAGTATGCAAAATATTGTGATCATAGAGTTTTTGTTAAAAATCCATATTATGCATCAAATAGGGTATATAAAATTTTAACCGGCAAACAACTAGAAATTTAAGGTGTAATCATGGTCAAAAGAAAAAGAGTTTTAATTGATTTTGATGATGTTATTTGTGATGGTGTTTTGCTTAATAAAATTAATGAATTTTTAAAAACAAATTACAAAATCTCCGATTTTAAAGATTACGTTATAGATTCAATAGTCCCAGATAATAAAAAACAGCAGTTTTACACCTGGGTTTGTAACGAAGATTTTTATAAAGATGCAAAACTTATCCCAAATTCTAAAAGAGTTATAAAAAGATTGTGTGAAAAATATGATGTTTATATTTGCTCCTCCTGTATTATGCTGTGCAGCCCACTAACCAGTGGCCCGTTGTTTGCAAGTAAATATAATTTTTTGCTCAAAAATTTTCCTTTTATAGATCCAAAAAGATTTGTGTTTACAAGTTCAAAAGATATTGTTTCTGGGGATATTTTTATAGACGACTATTTTCATAATCTAAGATCAAAAATAAAAACCAAGTTTTTGTTCACGTCTTACCACAATCAAAATTTCACAGATGAAGAACTTAAAAAACGCGGTGTTGTTCGCGTGAAGGATTGGCTAGATATAGAGCAAAAATTGTTGTAAAACAGGCAAGTCAAATCACTTGCTTGTTTTTTTTAAAAAAGATAAAATTATCTTGTAAAATATGAAAATTTCCGGCACAGTAGAAAATTTAATATTTAGAAATAACATAAATGGCTACACCGTTTTTAATATAGATAACAACGGTGTTTTGCTTACGTGTGTGGGAAAAACAATTGATGTAAGTGAAGGCCAAACAGTAGAGCTAGAAGGCAATTTTGTTAAAAACAACAAGTTTGGTGAGCAGTTTGCATTTGATACAATAGAAACAATAAAACCTAAAACCATAGAGAGTATAAAAAAGTATTTGGCAAGCGGATTAATAAAAGGCATAGGCCCAGTTACCGCCGAGGCCATTGTGGAAAAATTTAAGCAAGATACCCTAAGCATCATGGAGTATGCCCCAAACAGATTAAGCGAAATTAGAGGCATTAGCACAAAAAAAGCAATAGAAATTGGCCAATGTTATAACGAAATAAAAAAAATGCAAGAGGCAGTTATTTTCTTGCAAAAATATGAAATTTCCACAAACATGTCCGTAAAAATTTATAATTTTTATAAAGATAAAACAGTCGAAACCGTCTCGGATAACCCATATTTGCTTGTGGAAGATATAGACGGCATTGGCTTTTTAACAGCCGATAAAATCGCCTCAAAAATGGGTATAAAGAGCGATTCAAATTTTAGAATAAGAGCAGGAATCTTGCACGTTTTAAAAGAAAATAGCGATAAAAACGCAAACACATATATTCTTAAAAATCAATTATTTTTGTCCGTTCAAAACCTTCTTGGCCTTTACCCAGAGGAGATGGAAGAAATATTCTCTTCTGAACTTGAAAAACTTGAAATAGAAAGTGTAATAAAAACTTTTGTTTATAAAGATGAAGATTGTATTGCACTTAAAAAGTATTATTACATGGAAAGTAGCATAGCCACAAAAATTAATCTTTTAAATATTTCAAAAACCGAATTTTCCGCCCCAGTGGATGAAGAAATTAAGGAGTTTGAAAGAACAAACAAAATCAAACTGCATGAAGACCAAAAAGAAGCCATACGTCAAGCAGTTTTGGGCCAAGTTTGTGTAATCACAGGCGGGCCAGGCACAGGAAAAACAACCATAGTAAAATGCATTTTGCAAGCCCTAAAAAAGTATTCCAAAAACATTTTTTTGCTAGCACCAACAGGCAGAGCGTCAAAGCGTTTAAGCGAAGCGTGTGGACACAACGCCAGCACAATTCACAGGGCGCTAGAAGTCAGCTTCACGCAGGGCGAAAATGCCTTCTTTAATTTTAACGAAAAAAACAAACTTGTTGCAGATGTGGTTATTGTGGATGAGGTTTCCATGGTAGATGTGCCACTTTTTTGTAGTTTGTTAAAAGCCCTTCCAAACACCTGCAAACTAATTTTGGTGGGCGATAAGGATCAACTTCCAAGTGTGGGGGCGGGCAACGTTTTGCACGATTTAATAGAGAGTAGTGTTGTAACAGTCACCAAACTTTCTCATATTTATAGGCAAGACGATAAAAGCCTAATTGTGTCAAATGCCCACCTAATAAACGAAGGCAAAATACCAGACCTATCCAATAAGTCAACCGACTTTTTCTATGAATACAGGCAAGATCCTCAGTCTATGTTTGATTGCGTTGTAGAACTTGCCACAAATAGGCTCCCAAAATTTTTGCAGTGTAACCCAGAGGATATCCAAATTTTGTGTGCAATGAAATCCGGCTTTTGCGGTGTGGAAAATTTAAACAGAAAGTTGCAAGAGGTAATAAATCCCCCAAGTCTTAAAAAGGTGGAAATAAACTTTGAAAAACGGCTTTTTAGAATGGGCGATAAGGTTATGCAAACAGTTAATAACTATAACTTAGAGTGGCAAAAACCAGATGGCGAACTTTTGGAACTTGGCAAAGGCGTTTTTAACGGCGATATGGGCAAAATTATAAACATAGATTTTCAAACAGGCGAAACCACAGTTGTGTTCGATGACGAAAGAACCTGCACTTATTCAAAAACAGAGGTCTCTGAACTTCAAACATGTTATGCCACCACAATTCACAAAAGTCAGGGCAGCGAGTTCGATGCCGTAATTATTCCAGTGGTGGCCGGCTCAAACCAAATTATAACCCGAAATTTGTTATACACAGCAGTAACAAGGGCAAAAAAGTTAGTTGTCTTGGTTGGCCCAAAAAAGAATATTGCCAGAATGATTTTTAACAACTTTATAACCAAAAGGTATTCAATGCTTGCAGAACTTCTAAAACTTCAAAAACAAAAGGCACAGGATTTTTATGGGGATTAAAAAGTTTTTAAAAAATTGTGTTCAAAGCGTGGCAGACGATTTGTTCCCACTTGGCATAACTTGCCTTTGTTGTAACAACGAACTGCCAACATTTGATTTTTTGTGTAAAAATTGCAAAGATAAACTTGAAATTTCAAAAAATGTTTGTGAAAAATGTGGGGCAGAAGTTAACGAGTTTACTAGGTTCTGTGATGATTGCAAAGATAATCAAAGATATTTTAACAAAGCAACAAGCTGCTTTGTTTATTCCGGCACAGCCCAAACCTTAATTTACAAATTAAAATATAATTCAGAAAAGTATATAAGTTTGTGTTTTGGCAAATACTTAGCAAACAAGTTCCTGCAAAGTGACTTTGTAAAAAATATAGACATTGTAACTTGCGTGCCACTTAACATAAAAAAGCAAAATCAAAGGCTATATAATCAGGCAGAAGAACTTGGCAAGGTTTTTCAAAACGAGTTGAAACAATATAATTTAAACCAAGAATATAAATTTGATTTATTGTTAAGAACCAAAAACACACCCACCCAAACAAACTTAACAAAAAAAGAGCGAAAGCAAAATTTAAAAGATGCTTTCAAATTAAACTATTCTTCAAAAGCAATAAAAGGCAAAAATATTTTGATAATAGATGATATTTTCACCACTGGCGCCACAGTGGAAGAAATTTCAAAATTACTAAAAAACAAAGGTGCAAAAGAAATATATGTTTTAACAGTTTGTCACACAAAATTAGATTAAATTGAGCATATATTATCTTTTATTTTAAAAAACTCTTTTATTTTTAGCATTATTATTGTAAAATATGGATTATTAGGAGTTAACTTACAAATGGGTTTATTTGCAAAAATTTTTGCTTCCGATAACACAAGAAGTATTAGAAAACTTGAAAAAATAGCCGAGAAAATTGAAGCGCTTGATGAAGAATTTTCTAAAAAATCAGATTTAGACCTCATGAAAATGACCAAGGTCTTTAAAACAAGGTTAGCAAATGGCGAAACCTTAAACGATATTTTGCCAGAAGCATACGCCACGGTTAGAGAGGCCAGCAAAAGAGTTCTTAACATGAAACACTTTCATGTTCAACTTTTGGGCGGAATTGCTTTGCATCAAGGCCGTATTGCCGAAATGAGAACAGGCGAAGGCAAAACATTGGTGGCCACCTTGCCAGCATATTTAAACGCCTTAACAGGCAAGGGTGTTCACATTGTTACTGTTAACGAATATCTTGCCAAAAGAGACGCCGAGTGGATGGGTAAAGTTCACAAATTCTTAGGGCTAACAGTTGGTGTTAATGTGTCAAACATGGACGAAAATGCCAAAAAAGAGGCATATAATTGTGATATAACATATTGCACAAACAACGAACTTGGTTTTGATTATTTAAGAGACAACATGGTTCAAGATATTTCTCAAAAAGTTCAACGTGGCCAAAACTTTGCCATTGTGGACGAGGTGGATAGTATTTTAATTGATGAGGCAAGAACCCCACTTATCATTTCTGGTAGGGGATTTAAGTCGTCCGATATGTATATAACAGCCCAAAGATTCGCCAAAACACTAAAAAACACCGATTATGAAATAGATGAAAAACTAAAACAAATCAGGCTTACCGATGATGGCATAACAAAGGCAGAAAACTTTTTTAGGGTAGAAAGTTTGTCGGATATTAACAACATAGAGCTTAACCACCATATAAACAATGCCTTAAAAGCAAACTATATTATGAAAAGAGATGATAATTACATTGTTAAAGATGACGAAATTATCATTGTAGATGAGTTTACGGGCCGTTTAATGCCTGGTAGACGTTATAACGAGGGTTTGCACCAAGCAATCGAGGCAAAGGAAGGCGTTAAAATAAAAGATGAAAACAAAACATTGGCCACAATCACCTTCCAAAATTATTTTAGACTTTATAACAAATTAAGTGGTATGACAGGCACGGCCAAAACAGAAGAGGCAGAGTTTAACGGCATTTATAATTTGGACGTTGTTTGTATCCCAACCAACAAACCAATAAAGAGGAAGGATAAAACCGACATTATCTATACCACCGAGCAAGGCAAATTTAACGCCGTTGTTAGGGAAATTAAATCTGCGCACGAAACTGGCAGACCAATTCTTGTTGGCACTGCAACAGTTGAAAAAAGTGAAAGACTAAGTGAGCTTTTAAAACGTGAAAAAATAAGACACACAGTCTTAAACGCCAAAAACCACGAGCAAGAGTCCGAAATTGTTGCCCAAGCAGGCAGGTTAAATTCTGTTACCATTGCCACAAATATGGCTGGCCGTGGAACAGATATTTTGCTTGGCGGCAACCCAGAGTATTTAACCAAAAAAGAACTCAAACTTAAAGGTTATAATCCAAACGAAATAGAACTTGCTTCGGGCTATTCCACAACTTTAAGTGAAGACCTTAAAAAGTTAAAAGAAAAATATTATGCTCTTCTTGATGAAAATAAAAAAATAACTGATGAAGAAAAACAAAAAGTTGTTGAACTTGGAGGCCTTTACATTATAGGCACAGAAAGACACGAAAGCAGACGAATAGACAATCAGCTTCGTGGCCGTGCTGGCCGTCAGGGCGATCCAGGCACAAGCGTTTTCTATGTTTCTATGGAAGACGACCTTGTAAGGCGTTTTGGTGGCGACAAAATGAAGGCAATTGCCCAAGCGTTTAGAATTGATGACGATACACCGTTTAATATTAGAATTTTATCTCACCAAATAGAAAATGCCCAAAAGAAAATAGAGGCCCAAAACTATTCTTCTCGTAAGTTTGTTTTAGAATATGATGATGTTATGAGCAAACAAAGAGAAATAATTTATGGCGAGCGTAACAAGGTTTTGGAGGGCGTTGATGTTCATAACGAAATTTTGGATATGTTCCCTGACGTTGTAAGAAAAGTGGTTTATGGCCATTTGGATGATGACAAGCCATATTTTGATTGGGATTTAGATGAACTTAACAAAGAGCTTGAAGTAAAACTTTTTGAAAAAGGAACAAATTTGGTAACCGAAAAGTTTGTAGAAGAATGTGAAGTAGAGGAAGTTTACCAAAAAGTTCTAGAAAAAGTTATAGAAAGATATGAAACCTTAATAAAAGAAGCCACAAAACTTGGCTTTGATTTTGCCAAGTTCGAAAGATATTTCTTGCTCCGTGTTGTTGACGTGCTTTGGATGGGGCATATCGACACAATGGAAATTTTAAAACGAGAAATTGGCCTTCAAGCATATGGCGGTCATAATCCACTTGTGGAATACAAAAAAGCCGGCTTTGAATTATTTGATGAAATGGTTGAAAAAATCAGGGAAGATACATGCACCTTCTTATTAAATGTAAAAATCAAACAACCACCACAAATTCAAAAAGAACAACCAAAACCACAAAACTTGCAAACAAACGAAAAATTTGTTCAGGCAAAATCCACAAAAACAGTAGGCAGAAATGACCCTTGCCCTTGTGGCAGTGGCAAAAAATACAAACACTGTTGTGGCAAATAAATCAAATAAAACCTAATATTAAAATTGCTATATTCCTTCGTTTAAAAGGTATGTAGCAATTTTATTTTTGTATTTTTTGTTTTAAATTGCTTTAAAATTTTTGCAAAAAGTTGCATTTTTATTTTATAAGTGTTATTATCTTAAACATATTTAT
>JAZRVA010000055.1:0-3885 GCA_045598865.1 Clostridia bacterium
TTTTGCAAAATATTTCCAAAACAATTATTTGATGTTTTAATAAACTGTTGCAAAAATTTGTTATTGCGTTTTATTGGACGCCTTTTACAATTTCAACTGAATAATTAAATTTTACACCTGTTATAAAGTCTTGATTATTTATTGATTTTTTGTAATTTTTATATTGGTTACAGCAAAACTTATAAAACATCTCCTCACAATTTATAACGTCATAGCAGTTTTGTTTGAAGTTTTGTTCGGCAAGTTTTAATTTGTTTGTTATTTCTTGTTTTATTCTTTCTTGTAAGGCGATAGAAAACCTTTGTTGCTGGATTTGATAATCGCTTTGCATTAAATTGTTTGAAAGAACCTGAGAGGTTCTTAAATAAACTTTTATGTTATAATCTATGGTAGGAACATTGTTTTTGAAATAAACTTTTGTGTTTATTTTTTTATTAAAAATGTTGAACAAAAAACTGGCATTTTTAAAGTTTTCGTCTGAAAAATCTGTTATTTCCAAAGTGCATTTGGTGATGTTGTTATTAAACAAATTTAAGTTTTTGCTTTCTTCTGTGCTTAGGGTTAAAAGTTTTTTGGAATTTTTAATAATTGCTAGTTCTCTATTATTAACCATTTTTTTATCAGGTTTAGAAGATGGCGAACCGCCACTATCACCACTTGATGATGATTGCTCGCTTGATTGCTTAGTATCATCTTTTTCTAGCCCCAAAACATTTATACATAAACACTTTGAAATGCCAAAGTATGCGTTATAAAAATCTCCAACACTTTTTAAATCTTCATACCCTTTATATTCGTTACTAAAAGCGCTGTTATTTAAAAAAGAATATAAATTACTATTTAAGCTATTAGAAGTTTGCAATAGTTCTTTTGCACTGTCTGATGTGTTTATTAAAACGGCGTTATTTGTGTTGGTTTTTTGCCTTAAAAAACTATCTAATACAAAAGTTAGGTTTTCGGTTGCAACATCATCATTAAAAACAATTGCTCTGCAATGGGCAAAGCCGCTAAACTTACCTAAATTCCAATACAATTTTTCAAAAGCCTTTTCGACACTTTCTGCTTTAACGCCTGAAATTTCTAAGCTTTTATCTCTGGTGGCGGCATGAGGTATTAAGTATTGCAGGCTTACCTCATATTCGTTTTGTGTTTTATCTATTCCAACTGCTATAACAATACTTTCCGTTCTGCTTTGTTCTGGGAGGCTGATGGCTATTGGGAAAAGCCATACAATTAAAACTAAAACTAAGATAATTGTTTTGTTTTTGAAAAAATTTTTCAATTTGCCACCTCCTTAAATTTTATTTTAAATGAGAAAAGCAAAATTAAAACGGGCAGCAAATACTGAATGCCACAGCAAAAATAACCCACATAATTTCTTACAAATTGTATGGAAGAAAATATGTCGAATTTTGCGACTAAACTTATGAGCAAAATAAAAGACAAAACAATAATTGACACAATTTTTTGCGAAGAATTTTTAAAAACATTTTTAAGGCAAAAAGTGGCGCTAAGTGCATTTATTGCCAAACTTAAAATCAAACTAATATCCCAAATTAAAATTAAAATCCAGTCTAACGAACCAATATCTGAGGTTGATGGCAAAACTTGCAAGGTGTCTGAAATGGAATTGGTGTGGCACACTGAGTTGTAACCAAACAAACAATATGAGACCACAAAAAAAGTTGTAATTAGAAGAACAAAAAAGGCAATTGGCAGTAAAATTTTGGCTTTAAAGTGCTTATCAAACTTTATATCTCCAAAAAAGACAAGCAAAACTATATAATCACCAAACCAGAAACTATACCTAAAAGTTTGAGAAAAAATTTTTGAAATTCCGCCATCTAAAATTGGCAAAATGTTTGAAAAGTCTGCCCTAAAAAAACCAATTAAAAAAGAAAGAATTAAGCCAAAAATTATTATTGGAGCAAAGATTTCGGTAGCTCTGGCAATTGTTTGTTTGCCTTTATTAACAACAAAATATATAGAGATTAAAATGGGTATGCTAAACATTTCCCATTTTAAAGAAGTGTATAAATTTTCGTTTAAATATGAAAAACTTCCCTCAAAGATTCCCCAACATTTTAAAAGAAAAAAAACAAACAACAAAAGCATAATTATTTTGTGGCCAAACTTTCCAAAAATATTTTGCAACACTTGGTTTAATGTGCTCTGAGGAAATTTTTTTGTTATGCAAAGCAACAAAAGCAAAACCAAAAAGTCTAGGGCTAGCATAAACAACACAAACAAATATGCATCTCTGCCCAAATCTTTTGCAAGCAAAGAAGGCAGATATAGCACTTTTAAGGTTACCATACTAACAATTAAAACAAGTAAAAGTTGCCTTGTGGAAATGGTTTTATTCATGTGTTTTCACCTTTAACCTTATTTTGGATTTGTTATCAAAACTTTTTGGGGTGGTTTTCATATTTAATATGCTTTGTTTAACAAGGCCATCTTTTTGATCGGACAAAACAAAAGGAGCATACGGTGCCAAATATGGTGCGCCAAAACTTTGCAAACTTGCCAAAAAACTAACAAGCAGAACGGTTGCCAAAATTAAACCATGAAACCCCAAAAAGCCACCCACTAATGAGAATATGGTTTTTAAAAGTGAGATTTGTGAACTTTGATTTGGCAGGATATAGATGTTTATTGCAGAAAGTGCAACAATCATAACTCCTGGTGGGCTAACAAGCCCTGCTTTAACTGCTGTGTCGCCCAAAATAAGAGCCCCTACAATGGAAACGGCGATGCCTAAATACCTTGGCATACGGATGCTTGCTTCAAACAAAATGTCAAAAAGAACAATAATAAATAAAACCTCTAAAAACGGATTAAGCGGCAAATTTTGAGTGGTATCTATAATTGTTATTAAAAATTTTAGGGGAAGAACTTTGTAATGATAAAGTTGAAGAGCAATAAACATACCCGGCAAATAAATTGAAAGAACTAGGGCAAAAAATCTAAGCACCCTTAGAACTGTTGCACGGTGTGGCTCGGAATAATAGTCGTTACTGCTTTGAAAATCTTCTATTAAAACAAAGGGAACTGTTAGCACCACCGGTGAACCATCAACCATAATACCCACTCTACCTTCCAACAGTTTTGCGCAAAGGATATCGGGCTTTTCGCAATTGCCAACTTGCCTAAAAATAGACTGAGGGTTTTCTTCTAAAAAGGAACACAGGTAGTAACTATCTATAACTCCATCAATTTCGATATTATTTAACTTTTCTTTTATTAGTTTTACAATTTTGCTTTGTGCAACGTTTTTTAAGTAAATTATCTTGATGGACGTTTTTGTTTGATTGCCCAAACTTATGCCCTCAATTTTTAAATTGGTGGTTACTAGTCGCTTTCTTATTAAACACAAGTTTGTTTTTATACTTTCGGTAAAACCCTCCCTTGGGCCTGCTATAACCGTTGAATTTGGGGGCTCCTCCACACTACGTTCTTTATATTCTATAACATTGGCAAGAAGCATAATGTTTTGTTCCTGACAGATAATCAAAACATAACCTTTAAGAATTTTTTCTATAACATCTTGTGCTTTTGTTTCTAGTTCACAAACATTTAAGCAGTTTGTTATGGTTTGCAAAAAATCTTTTTTAACATGAGATTTATTATTTGATTTTTGGCAATAATTATTAAGAGGAGAAATAATGTTTTGATTTATTTCTTCTGTGTTACAAATTGAATCGATATACAACACACAAATTTTATGTGACAAAAAATTTATTTGTCTTATTATTACATCTTCGTTGTTGTTTAACTTGTTTTTTATTTGCGTTGCTTTTTCTAAACTTGAAAAATTTTTATTCATACGAATTTAGTATAAATAAAATAGATAAAACCTATTCAAAAAACAAAAATGCATAAAAT
>JAZRVA010000056.1:0-10923 GCA_045598865.1 Clostridia bacterium
AATATTTTTTTAAAAGTTTTACAAACTTGGTTTACTTTAAGGAGGTACAACATGGAAGACGAAATATATTTAACAAAAGAAGGTTTTAAAGCCTTACAGGAAAAATTGGATTATTTAAAATCCACAAAAAGGGAAGAAATATCCAAAAAAATTGGTGTTGCTCGTGAATTTGGTGATTTGAGTGAAAATTCAGAATATGATGCAGCAAAGGAAGAACAGGCACAAGTAGAGGCAGAAATTACTGAGATAGAGAATAAACTTAGGTTTGGTAAGGTTATTAATCAAAAGAAAGTTGATACAAGCCAAGTTAATGTTGGTTGCAGTGTAAAACTTCATGATTTAGAATTTGACGATGAGTTTATATATAAAATTGTTGGTTCCACAGAAAGTGATCCTGCCGGTGGGCTTATTTCTAACGAAAGCCCTGTTGGCAAAGCGCTTCTTGGCAAAAAAGTGGGAGATATGGTGGAAATTGTTTTGCCTCAAAACAACAATGCAACAATAAAACTTAAAGTTTTGGAAATAACTGCTTAGTTAATTTACAAAAATTAAAAATATATTACAAATTTTAAAATTTAAAGCCAATATTTGGCTTTTTATTTTTTTGTTGTTTTAACTTATTGTATGTGTTAAAATTAAAGCATGATTGAATACCAAAAGCAAATTTTACAAAATGAACAATTTAGGAGTCTGTGCAAAAGTAAGTTGAACTCAAATTCTTTTTTGTTTGATTGTGCAGACGAGGTTTTTATGAACAATTTTGTTTATTCGTTTGCAAAGTTTATTTTGTGCAGCAATCAACAAGATAATTTGCCTTGTGAACAATGCTTGAATTGTCAAAAGTCAAATTTGCTTTTGCACCCAGATTTAATTGTCTATCCACAAAACAAAAAAGATGTTATACTAGTTGAAGATGTTAAAAATTTAATAGAAAATGCGTATATTAAGCCATTTGAGGCTGAAAAAAAAGTTTTTGTTTTTAAAAATTTTTCTTCTGCAAATATTCAATCGCAAAACAAACTTTTAAAAATTTTGGAAGAACCGCCCAAAAACGTTTATATGCTTTTGTGTGTGAAAAACATAAACAAAGTTTTGCCAACAATAATTTCTAGATGCCAAAAGGTTAAATTAAATAGTTTAAGCGATGATGAGATAAAAACTTTTTTTGATTTTAATGAATTGACAGATGAGAGTATAGAAAGAATTGTTGATATGGCACAGGGCAGTTTGGAAAAAGCAATTTCTTATAGCAACGATAAAGTTTTTTTGAAAGTATTTGATGATTGTATTGATGTTTTAAACAATTTAAAAAATAGTTCACAATTGCTAAATTTTTCCAGCAAATTTTCAACTAAGGAAAGTTTTGAAACTGCACTTGTTGTTTTTGAAAGTATGTTTAGAGATTTACTTATGTTCAGGCTAAACAAAAGAGATTTGATTAGAAATAAAAATATTGTAAATTATATTGAAGTTTGGGCAGAGGAATACGATAGTGATTGTATTGATAAAATTATTAAAAAGTTGTATTTTATAAAAGAACAATTAGAATTTAATTGCAACTATGTTTTGCTTGTTGATAGTCTGTTTTTATATATTTTGGAGGTTAAGTTTTTATGCAAAAGAAAGTAAATGTAAGGTTTGATATTAACCCAAAGGTCTATTCCTTTTTGTTTGATAAAGACATTAAAAAGGGCGATTTTGTTATTGTTGAAACAGCTTTTGGCCAAGCATTTGGCAAAGTGGATAGTGTGGAAGATTTTAATGAAAAAGATGATGATAAATACAAAACCGTTTTAAGAGTTGCCACTAACGAAGATGTTAAACAAAATGAACTTAACCAAGAAAAGGAAAGAAAAGCAATAAGCTTAACAAAAGAATTGGTTGAAAAAAACAACTTAGAAATGGACGTTGTTAATGCCGAATATTCGTTTGATGGAAGCAAGGTTTTGATAGACTTTATTTCTGAAAACAGGGTGGATTTTAGGGACTTGGTCAAAGAACTTGCAACCAAACTTAAAACAAGAATAGAACTAAGGCAAATAGGTGTTAGAGATCAGGCAAAAACAGTTGGCGGAATTGGTGTTTGTGGCAGGGTTTGTTGTTGTAGTTCTTATCTTAAAGATTTTGGAAAGGTTTCCATAAAAATGGCAAAAGTTCAGGGGCTTTCACTAAACCCAACAAAAATTAGTGGTTCTTGCGGTAGACTTATGTGTTGCTTAGAATATGAAAACCCATATTACAGCGAAATTTTTCCAAATATCCCAAAATTAAATAGTGAGGTTTCAACTCCAGACGGCAAAGGTGTTGCAGTTTACACAAATGCGTTAAAACAAATTGTTTCTGTTAAATTTACTTCAAAAGACGGATCAACCTCTTACAAAGATTATTCACTAGATAAAATTAAAAAGTTGCACAATCAAAACTTGCAAAACAACAAGGAAAAAGATGAAGAGTAGTGATTTTTTAAAGTTAGGTGAAGTGTTTGATGATTTGCAACTTGATGGATTAAAAATTATTCAGGCAAGAAGTGGGTATTGTTTTACATCAGATAGTGTTTTGCTTGCAAATTTTGCAAAGGTCAAAAAAAGTGATTTTGTTTTGGAGTTTTGTTCTGGTTGTGGCGTTATTTCTATTTTAGTAAACCAAAAATGCTCACCTAAGAACATTTTAGGAGTTGAGATCAACCCTAAGTTGTGCGACATGTCAGCTAGATCTTTAATTGCAAACAATATCAAAAACATTGAATTTGTTTGCGATGATATAAAAAATATAAACAAATATATTAAATCAAAAAAGGCAGATGCGATAGTTTGCAATCCACCATATTTTGTCTTAAATAAAAACGAAATTGTAGCAGAAAAGTATAAAAACACAAAATATGAAGGCTCAATCACGCTGCCAGAAATTTTTGATTGTGCAAAAAAAAGTTTAAAATATGGCGGAAAGATGTTTTTGTGTTACACGCCAACCAGGATTCAAGAATTATTGGCAGAGGCACAAAAGAATAATTTTGTTTGCAAAAAATTGCAGTTTGTTTACCCAAAAAACAAACAAAAATTAAGCACTCTCGTGCTTGTAGAACTTGTTAAGAACGGAAACAAAAATGTTGAAGTTTTGGAACCAAAAATGGTTTAAATAAATTTGCACAACAAACAACTAATTATTGCACCAGCCAACGTGGCTATTAGTGAAACTGGTATTGCATACAATAATTTTTTTACTTTTGTTTTTGAACAGTATAGGGTTGTTACATAAAAAACCGTGTCACAACTGCCCACAATAACGCTTGCGCTTCTGCCAATGTAACTATCAACGCCATAAGTTTTATAAATGTCGTTTAAAATTGCCAGTGAACCGTTGCCACTAAAAGGTTTTAATAAAACCAGTTCGGAAAGTTCACTTGGTATTCCAATTGCATTAAATAAAGGCGACACAATTTTTGCAAGAAGGCTGGCTAGTCCACTAATTTTTATAAACTGAACCATTATGATAATTGAACATAAAAAGGGAAATATCCCCACAACCAAATCAATGCTTTGTTTTGCACCGCCTATAAAGCTGGAATAAACATTAACTTTTTTGTGCTTTGCATAAATAAAAACAAAAAGAATAAACACTGGAAGAAGGTAAACACTCATTTTTTATAGTTCTTCCTTTTTTGTTTTATTTTTTCTATAATAAGTGCAAGACCTATCCCTATAAAAGTGGTAAGAACGGCCGCGATTATTGTTGGCAAGATTATATTGCTGGCGCTTGTGCTGCCGGCGGTTATTCTAAGTCCTATAACCGTGGTTGGTAAAATTTGCATAGAAGTGGAGGCAAAAATTATTAGCATTATCATTGGCCTGTTTGCAATGCCAGATCCATCATCTAATTTTTGCATTGCTTTCATACCAAGTGGTGTAGCAGCGCCACCCATGCCAAGAATATTGCAAGAAATATTCATACAGAGTAGTTCGTTTGTTTCATCATCTAAATTACCAAATATTTTTTTTGTTGCTGGGCTTAAAAACTTAGATAATTTTTTATTAATGCCACTATCTTCCATAACCTGCAAAATTCCAAGCCAAACCGAATAAATTGCGCACAAACTTAAACAAAGTTTTAGGCTATCCTCACTTGCTTGAAGCATAGATGGTAAAATAATTTCTGGATTTATGTATAGCAAAACGCAAATGCTTGATATAATTAACCAAAACCAAATCTTGTTCATATAATAAATATTTATGATAATAACTAAAAAGGTATGCAAAAAACAGATGTTTGTGATATCATAAAAACATGATTATAGATTCTCATTGCCACATTTATGATGAAAAATTAAAAAATCTGCAAAATGATATTTTAAACAATATGAACACCTTGGGTTATGCGTGCGTTTGCTGTGCAGATAACTTGGAAAATTCTTTAAAATGCGTTGAACTTGCAAAGCATAACAAAAATATTTTTACAGGTGTAGGTGTTCATCCAGAATGTATTAACACGTGGGATAGGCATATTTTAAAGGCCCTAAGACTCTTAACCAAAAATAAAAAGGTTGTTGCCATAGGGGAAATTGGGCTAGATTATCATTATTTAGATGCAAAAAAAGCAAATAAAACGGTAAAGAATAAGCAAATTTCCATACTAAAACAGCAAATAAAACTTGCAATTAGGTTAAATTTACCATGTATTTTTCATGTTAGAGATGCTATGCAGGACTTTTTGCAACTTATAAAAGATTTGAGGCAAGAGTTTAAATTAAAAGGTTTACCATTTAATTTAAAAGGTGTGGTTCACAGTTTTAGTGGCAGTGTGGAAACAGCAGAAATTATTACAAGATTAGGTTTATTTATTGGGATAAATGGCATTGTTACATTTAAAAACGCAAACAACATTTTAAACGTTGTAAAAGGAATTGATATCTGCCATATTTTAATAGAAACGGATAGCCCATACTTAACACCAGAGCCATACAGGGGGCAAGTTAACCGCCCAGAATATGTTGAGTTTGTTGCAAAGAGAATTGCACAAATAAAGGGGAGTTCGGTTGAAGATGTAATAAATTTTACTGCTAATAATGCTATTAACTTGTTTGGATTAAAATTTGATTAAAGTGGGAGCAATAAAAATGCTAGAAAAAACAAAATTTAATTTTAAAAAACAGTTTGGTCAAAACTTTATTTTTGACAAAAATTTTTTATTATCACTAGTCAAACTTTTTGATCTTCCTACCCAAACTAATGTTTTAGAGATTGGCCCTGGGGCGGGCACGTTAACTGAGGTTTTAGCAAAAAATTTTAAAAAAGTTTTAAGCATTGAAATTGATAAAACATTGCAAGAAAATTTGCTAGAAATAAAACAAAATTACAACAATTTGGATTTTTGGTTTAAAGATGTTTTAAAGGTTAACACAGAAGATATAGAAAGTTATTTTAATGGTGAAAATTTTGTTATAATTGCAAATTTGCCATATTACATTACCTCTCAAATTGTTTTTAAGTTTCTATTTGAAGCCAAATTTTTAACAAAAATGTTTGTTATGGTTCAAAAGGAAGTGGGGCTTAGGTATTGCGCAAAAGAGAATTCAAAAGAGTATGGAATACCAACCATAATTTTAAACACTTTTGGAAATGTAAAAATTTTGAAAAACGTGGATAAAAAAATGTTTACACCCATGCCAAAAGTTGATTCTTGCATGATTGAAATTGATATTGATAAAAACAAGTTTGGCATAAATGATTTTGATAAATACTGCAATTTTGTTTCTAATTGTTTTAAAATGAGAAGAAAAACATTGCAAAATAATTTAACAGTTTTTGGTTTTGAAAAGCAGAAAATAAAAGATACTTTTAACGCTTTAAACTTGGAGCAAAACGTTAGGCCTGAAAATTTAAGTTGTGAACAATTTGTTAACCTTTTTAATTTGATAAACAAATAAAAATTGGTCAAAAAATAAATTTAAAACATATATATTACAAAAATGTATATGTTTTATTTTTTTTAGACAAAAATTTTAACTTTTAAATGTTATTTTAATAAAGAGGTTTTTTGTTATGAATAAAATTGTGGTTTTAAATGGAGAGGGCAGCGGGCTTAAAGCCGTTTTAAATTTGAGTCAAAATAATAGTGGAAGTATAAAGTTTTTTAATTATAATTTTGCAAACAAACACTTGGCTTTGGCCATTAAACAAAATGAAACGATAGAAAAAATTCCTCTTAAAAACATTGCTAATGGAAGTGCCATGTTTAATGCGTCTAGTAAGATTAACAGTAAAAATAACTTTTTATGTGCGGTTGTTGATGTTACAAACGCGTTTTGTCCACAGATAGTTTTTAGCGGGAGTTTAAATTCTAAACAAGAAAATAAAAGTATGGAAGATTGTTTTGTGGCATCAAAACCACAAGATGTTTCAAATCTTTACGTTGAAGATAGCGATGATGAAATAAATAATCTTGTTGAAAATAATATGCAAGACGATAATACATGTAATTATTTTGATGGTTGTAAACATTGCAAATATAAGGAGGCTTTTTATAACTCGGCTGAAAATTTTGCCACACAAAAGAGCATTGGCGCATTGACAAGCAAAAAAGAAGAAACAAAAGAAGATGAAAAAACAAAAAATGATACTATAAGTGAAGGCTTGGAACAAAATGAAGAAGGTAATAAGTTTTATTTGCAGATAAAAAATCAAATTGATGATATGTTTAATAAATATGGTAGAGATGAAATTTTAGAAGGCATTTTGCCAAATTCCATGTGGGTTAAAATAAGTGCGGAAGAACAAAAAGCAACCTATGTTTTGGGGTTAATTAATGATGACGAAAATAAAAAAGTTGAATATATTGGATTTGGGATTTATTATACCACCTTTGCCAACCCACCTGACGACATAAAAGATGTTGTAAAGTGGTTGCCAATAAACAAAGATAACGAACAGGGAGAGGGGTATTACATATCATATCAAAGTGCAGAAACAGGGGACAATGTTGATATTAAATTTGTTTAATAAATTACAAAAAGCGATATAAAAAATCTCTTTAATATATTCAATCTATTAATGGGCAATTTATTAATGCTAACAATACAAATCTTACTGTTGAAAATTGCACATTTAAAAATGCGAATTCAAGTAATACAGCTATATTATAGGTTGTTATTTTTTAACTAATATACCTTTTGTAATAAAAAGTTTTATTTTGGAAAATATTTATTTTAGAACAAGGTTTTAATTGTTGTTTATTAGATTGACAACTTGTTAAAAGTTTGATAAAATTTTGCTTGATATTTTTAAAGAGGTTTACTAGATTGAAGAAAAAACTTTTGCTATTATTATCCATTGTATTAGTTTGTGCTGTTTGCTTGTTTGCTTGCGGTGTTGCACCGCTATCAGCAGGCCCTGCAAATAGTGATTCTATTTTGGGCAATGGCGGGTTGGCTGTTGTTAAGGGTGATTATTTGTATTTTGCAAATGCATATTATGATTATAACTCGCTAAAAGAAGGCGAAAATAAATATGATTTTAACAATACCCAAAAACTTTATGGTATTTATAGAGTTAAATTAAATCAAAATGGAATTGTGGATTTAGACAAAGATGGTTTCCCAACAGGAGCGGAGCTTATGGTTCCTCAGGTTGCGGGATATTCTTATTCTGGGTTGTATATTTTTGGGGACTATTTGTATTACACAACCCCATTTACTGGTAATAAATCTGGTGAATTAGTAAAGGGATTGATTACTTTTGAAAGGGTTAATTTAAATAGAACTGGGCACAAGGTTTTGCACACCATGACAACCTATTCTTCATCATGCAAATATAATATTAACTACATTGATGGTTCTGTTTATATTACTATTTTTGATAATGATTCGAATTTAGTTGTAGTAAGAGATAAGGGCGGTGATAACGTTCAAACCAAAACTCTATCAACAAAGGTAGAGAATTTATGCGTTTTCGAACAAAACAGTGATGTGAACACTCAACTTAATAGTGTTAATAAATATGCTTATTACACAAGGAAGGTTGACGATGTTACCACTCTTTATAGAAAATCTCTTGTTGATTTTAACTTGGCAGAAGAAGGTTTGAGAGTTTCTCAAAAAGATTTAAAACCTGTTAGTGTTAAAAATAATAGGGTTTATTTCTTGGAAGATAATATTTTAAAATCAAGTTCTTTTGACAGTGAAGAAAGTTCTAGTTTAGTGACAACTTATTCTTCTTTATCTGTGAAAAGTGATTCTTCAACTGACACAGAAAACACAATAATTAGTTATTATATTTTAGATGATACTTATGGTGGCGGGTATGATAGAGGTATAATGGCTGTTGTGTATGACGGCAGCGAATATGTTGTAAAAAATTATACCCCAACAGGCAGTGAAGTTGTTTTTGAAAATGCAAAACAGCAAAGTATTTTGTATGTTAAAGGCAGTAAAATTTATTATAAATTAGCAGATGATGAAGCGTTGTATTGTTTTAATGATAATACTGAACAGGATTTTGTTGTTGCCAACAAATTTAACACAACTACAAAAGATGACGAAACTAATGTTTATGATTTTGATTCAAATAGAGCTTATTATTTTGACGTTATAAGTGATAGTAATGAAGTAAAATATTTGCATCTTGTTGAACTTAGTGCAAGCGGATACACAGACGAAAATGATAACCCAGTTGGGCATTATATTGGCGTGGAAGACGCAAGCAAAATTTATTAAAAAGAAGTTTTAAAACTTCTTTTTTTATTTTAATTATCAAAAAAAAACCTTTTTATTGAAGGTTGTTTTTTGATTATTTAAAAAATATTTTAAAGGAAATGCAAGCATATTGTCAGTTTTTATAATATGAAAAATGTAAAAAAAGCATATAAAACTTAATAAAAGTTATTAAAAGCAATAAAAAGCATAATAAAAAATAATTTTATTTAAACAAATAATTGATTTTTTATTTATTCGAAAATACTTATGTGTTAATATCGTCTTAGTTCACATAAAGGAGAAATACTATGGATAAAAAAATATGTTTAATTGACAATTCAGAAAATTTTAGGTCGAATTTAGAAAACTTTTTAAAAGTTAAATATGATGTTGTTTTGTCAACAAATGATGGCAAATTGGCATTTGAATCTATTGGCAAAAATAAAATAGATTTGGTTATTATGGATGTGGTTATTCAGGAGTATGACGGCTTTGAATTTTTGGAAAAGTTAAATAGCCTAAATAATTTTGAGAGGCCAAAGGTTTTAATTATCTCCTCTTTAAACGGGGAAGACTTTGCACAAAAGGCAATTGACCTTGGAGCAGATTATTATATGGTAAAACCGGTTGATAATAGTGTTGTGGTGAAAAGAGTGGGTGAAATTATAGAGGGTGGAAATTCTAATGTTTACACTTTTAAAAGTGCAAAAAATAAATCGCTTGATGAAAAAATTAGCAACATTTTTATTTCGGTTGGAATACCTGCACACATTAAGGGGTATCAGTTTTTAAGAGAAGCCATTAAAATGGCTATTGACGATCCTGATATTATAAATTCTATTACAAAGCAGCTTTATCCTTCTATTGCTGGCAGATTTTCAACGAGTGCCAGCAAGGTTGAAAGGGCAATTAGGCACGCAATTGAAGTTGCTTGGAATAGGGGAAAAATTGAAAATATTAATTCTATTTTTGGCATAAAAATTTATAACAGTAATGAAAAGCCAACAAATAGCGAATTTATTGCTTTGGTGGCAGATAAAATGCTTATAGAAGGCGCATAAGAGAATTTGTTTTTAAAGAATGTAATTTTTATAATACTTATTCTAAACAGCGTCAATACAAAAAAATATACATTGTATAATGCAAAAATATAAAAGATTATATTTTAACTATTAAATTGTTTTTATATATTACTTAACAATTAAGATATTCTATTAAATCGTTTAATTATGTTATAGTTTGTTTAAAATTGCGTAATTTATTGTGCAAAAAAAGTGTATTTAAGAATTATATGTTTTTTAAAAAAATATAATAAAAAATACTTGTGTATTGTTTAAAAATATGCTAATAATGCTAAGTAATAAATACGGAGATTTTTTATTATGAAACAGACATATATACGATGCCCTAGATGCGAACTTAATTATATTCTTAAAAAAGATAAATTTTGTAATGTTTGCAAAAAGGAAATGAAAGCCCAAGGAAGCATGGGTGTTGATGAAGATTTGGATTTGGAATTATGCCCAATTTGCAAAACCAATTATATTTCCCCAGATGAAGAAATGTGTGCTCAGTGTGCAAAAGAGAACGAAAACAATTCTGATTCTGACGAAAGTTTTGCAAAAAATAAGGATTGGAACGATTATTCTTCAAGTGAAGATGAAGAGGATTCTTATACAGATGAAGAGCCTGACGATTTGGTTTCTATTTCAAATTTGGAAGAGAGCCCACTTGGTGATGATGACATGGACGAGATAGAACTTGCAGATGACGAAGATGAAGATAACTTAGAAGAAGAAAAATTTGAGGACGATTTGGATAAAGATGATTTTGATGTTAAAGCAGAATCTTTTGACGACCAAGAATTTGATGAATACGATGAAGATGACGAACTCGAAGATGATGAAGAAGATGATGATAAAAAGTAATGTTTAAAACATGTTTTTTTGTAAATAATTTCCTTGTAGGAAGGAAATATGAGAAAAAATATGTTAACATTATCTGAAATAAAAGAGAAAATTTTTGACATTAAAGGCAAAAATATAGATGTGTCAATTAACAAGGGTAGAAAGCGTATTGTAAACTATTCTGGCATAGTGGAAAACACATATCCATCGGTTTTTACAATTAAGATTTTTAATGATTCAAATTTAAAAAATGTTACTTGTTCATATTCGGATGTTCTTTGTGGCTACGTTAAAATACAAGAAAAATAAAAAAATTATCATAAAAAATAAAAT
>JAZRVA010000057.1:0-2590 GCA_045598865.1 Clostridia bacterium
AACAAAGATTTTTATAAAAAAGTTTAAGATAAAAAACATTTTTACTTTTTAAAAAAATTTTTTATAATTATTCTGTTAGAAGGAAACTTTATGGAAAAAACTGCCAGCTTTATTTATGAAACTTTAGAAACAATTTTTGGTTCTCGTTCTTGTGAACTTGATTTTAAAAATAACTATGAACTATTAGTTAGTGTTATATTGTCTGCCCGTTGCACAGATAAAAGAGTTAACTTGATAACTCCTGCTTTGTTCAAAAAGTATCCCACTGTTTATGATTTGGCTATGGCAAAAAACGAAGATGTGGAACATATAATATTTTCTTGCGGGTTTTACAAAAACAAAGCAAATAGTTTAATATCTATGGCAAAAGATGTTGTTAATAATTTTGGGGGAGAAATCCCTAGCAATTTTGATGACTTAACCAAACTTTCTGGTGTTGGCAGAAAAACTGCAAATGTGGTTTGTAGTGTTGGTTTTAAAATTCCTGCAATTGCGGTTGATACACATGTTTTTAGAGTTTCTAATAGGCTGGGCTTATGTGATTGCAAAACACCAGCCGAATGTGAGAAAGCCCTGCAAAAGAAGTTTGATAAAAACTTGTGGGGGCAGATGCACCACTATCTTGTTTTGTTTGGCAGGTATTATTGCAAATCCCAAAATCCACAGTGCGAGGGGTGCAAATTTAAAACTTTTTGTTTAAAACAAAATAAAAATTACATAGACAAAAAATATTAAAGTTAAATTTTGTTTTTTATAAAAAAAGATTTATAATAAAATATAAATTTTAAAAGGTGGGGAAACTTATGTTTGTTGACACTGCAAGAATTTTTATTAAAGCGGGCAATGGTGGCAAGGGTGCCATTTCTTTTAGGCATGAAAAGGGTATCCCAAATGGTGGCCCAGATGGCGGCAATGGTGGCAAAGGCGGGAATGTTATTTTTAAGGTTTCCAAAGATGTTAATAACTTGGTTGGGTTTAGGTTTTCTACCCACTTTAAAGCGCAAGATGGCGAGCAAGGCAGTGGAAATAACCGAAATGGCAAAAGTGGAAAAGACGTTATAATTGAGGTTCCACAAGGCACAATTATAAAAGATTATGAAACTAAGAAAGTTATTGCCGATATGTTTTATTTTGACAAGGATTATGTTATTTTAACCGGTGGTGATGGAGGCAAGGGTAATGCATTTTTTAAAACCCCAACAAGACAAGCCCCTCACTTCTCTCAAACGGGTGAAATTACAGAAGAAAAGTCTGTTATTTTGGAACTCAAAACTATTGCAGATGTAGGGCTTATTGGTTTTCCTAATGTTGGCAAAAGTACATTACTTTCTGTTGTTTCTAATGCAAGGCCTAAAATTGCAAACTATCACTTCACAACTTTAAGTCCAAATTTGGGTGTTGTAAAATACTATGACCACAGCTTTGTGGTGGCGGATATCCCTGGCCTTATTGAAGGGGCAAGCGATGGCTTAGGGTTAGGGCATGAATTTTTAAAACACATAGAAAGAACAAGGTTGCTTGTGCATGTTATAGACATTTCTGCCCAAGATGGTAGAAAACCTTTTGAAGATTACAAGGTTATAAACGAAGAACTAAAAAAATTTAACAAAAAGTTGGCAACCCTTCCACAAATTATTGTTCTTAATAAAATAGACAAAATAAGAGATTACTTTGTGGTTGAGGATTTTAAGCACAGAGTGGGAGACAAGAAAGATGTTATTTGTATTTCTGCACTATGCCGTGAAAACACACAAGAACTTATTAAAAAAATTTGGCAGGAATTAGAAAAATTGCCTCAGGCGGTTCCTGTTGATGTTGAGGAATTTGGTTTTGATAAAAAAGACAAAACTGCAATTAACATTAAAAAACTTGATGCTCACACCTTTGAAATCTCTGGTGGATTTATAGAGAGTGTATCAAGGGGTATTGTGGTTAATGATTATGAATCTTTGTCTTATTTCTGGAAAAGGCTTAAAAATGATGGCGTTATTGACATGTTAAAAGCAAAAGGGATAAAAAACAAAGACACAGTTAGAATTGGTAAAGTTGATTTTGAATTTATTGATTAGTTTTTTTGTGAGATTAAAAGGAAAGAGTGAAATAAAATGTTAACTTCAAAAGATAGAGCTTATTTAAAAAGGGTAATTTCCAGCCAAAGCAGTGTGTATCAAATTGGCAAAGATGGGCTAAGTGACGCAGTTGTGGCGGGAGTAGAAGAAGTTTTAAAGGCAAGGGAACTTATAAAGATTAATGTTCTTCAAAATTGTGATTTTCAAGCAAAAGTTTTGGCAGAGCAAATAAAAGACTCCCTTAAATGTGAAGTTGTGGCTGTTATTGGCAGAAAAATTATTTTGTATAAGTTAAATCCAAAAAATAAAACTCATGTGTTAAATGTTTAATTTTTTTCCAAGTATAAGACATAATAATGAAATTGAAAAAAGAGCAGAAGAAAACATAACATAATAAATATTAAGTTTTACAAAAAAACTGCTTAAAAAAATAAGCACTCCCCAAAGAAAATAGTTTTTTGCATGTTTTTTTTGAAATAGTAAAGAGATAAATTTTTTAAAATTTATCTTTTTTTCTTTTT
>JAZRVA010000058.1:0-105487 GCA_045598865.1 Clostridia bacterium
AAACAATTTTATTATTTGTTTTTATTCCTTTATGAAAAGGCTTGATATGTTGTTAATAAAAAACGAAAACACAAACTTTGTAATACACAAACAAAAAAAAGATATAATCAAAAAATTAAACAGAACAATATTATAGTTGTAAGAGGTAAAAATGATTACAACTTTTAAAATAAATTTAAAACAACTAGAAAAGAATTATAACGAATTTAAAAAGTGGGGTGAAATATACTTTCCTGTTAAAACAAACCACAACCAGATTATATTAAACAAATTAAAAAGGTTGGGGTGTGGTTTTGAATGTGATTGTGTGGAGCACATAAAAAAGATTTACAATAAAAACAATAAAGAAAAAATAATTTTTTCAAATGTTTCTAAAATGGATGAAGATATTGTTTGGGCTATAAGACATGGAATTGTTTTTTACACTGTTGACGACAAACAAACCCTTATTAAGATTATTAACCTAGCCAAAGATAAAAAGTTTGAAAAGTTAAAAATAAATGTAAGGCTTAATGTTTACGATATTTTTTTGGAAGTTTTTAAAAAGAAGGGCGTGGTGGATTCTAGGCTTGGGGCTGTTGTGGAAAAATGCAAAGAATTGCTTAATATTATTAACAAAGAAAAGGAAGTTAAAATTGAAAAGGGGATAAGTTTTTATGTGCAGGTTGAGGTGCATAACGAGGAAAATGTTTTGGAAGATGTAAGTAAATATATAGCCAAAAATTTTGTGGAGGATTTTAAACTTGATTGGGTTAATATTGGTGGCGGAAGCACAATTAAAAAACTTGAAAAGAACAAAAAAGTTATGTTTGACGAGTTTGCAAAAATTGGAGTTAAAAAAATTATTTTAGAACCAGGCAGATATTTGGTGGACCAAGTTGAAGACGCCATAGTTCCAATAAGGCGGGCAGTGTTAAGAGGCGAGGGTCAAACAGAAATGTTGGTTACCCTTTCTGTGGGGATTTATCATGGATTAATTGATTATAAATTTCACAATAGAAAATTTGAATATTACATAATTTCTAACAAGTTTGTAAAACTTACAGATTACACGCAAGAAAAGCATAAAAAGCTTGTTTTGCGCGGACCAACGGCGGACTCTGCTGACATGCTTGGGGTGTTTAATGTGCCAAAAGTTAGAATAGACAGTAAAACTTTGATACTTATTAAAAACATAGGGGCGTATGTGGAAGTTAATATATCAAGTTTTTCCGGTAACGTTCCCGTTAGATATGAAGTTCTTAAATAATGTTTTCAATGTTGGCACTTTGTAATTGAAAAATAAATATTAATGTAAATCTCATGTATTTGTTTTAATAAATTTTTAATCTGTAAATGGTTATTTGTTTAAACTTAAAAACATAAAAAACTAACATAAAAACTAGTTTTTTCTTTTAAAAATAATTGAAGTGTGATAAAATTATTTCTAGTTTAAAAAAAGGAAAAATCACGCTTTGAATATTAAGGAAGAAATTATTGATTGTTTTAATAAAAAGGTTATAAAAGATTTTAGTTTGGTACAGGAGAATATTTCTGTTCCACCAAAAACCGACATGGGTGACTTTAGTTTGCCTTGTTTTGCCTATGCAAAAAGCATGCACAAAAACCCAAAAGAAATATATGATTTTTTGGTTGAGGGTATGGATTACTCTAAAATTGTGGAAAAAACACAGTTCGTTGGGGGATACTTAAACTTTTTTTTAAACAAAGAATATGTTAGTTTAAATATACTAAATGAAGTTCTTAATAAAAAAGAAAATTTTGGAAAAAGTGGGGTTGGAAATGGCAAAACTGTTTGCATAGATTTTTCGTCTGTTAATCTTGCAAAATACATGCACATAGGTCACCTTAGCACAACAATTATTGGAAATTGCATTAGGAATATTTTTAATTTTTTAGGTTACAAAACGGTGGCAATAAACTATGTGGGTGATTACGGCACTCCTTTTGGAAAGATGGTTTCGGCTTATCTTTTGTGGGGCAATCAAGAAGAACTTGAAAAGAAAGGTGTGGATTATATTCAGGACCTTTATATAAAGTTTTGTCAGGAAGCAGAAAATGATAAATCACTGGAAGATATGGCAAGAGAAAACTTTGTAAAAATTGAAAATAAGGATCCAAAGGTTTATGAAATTTATAAAAAGTTTATTGAATATTCAATAAACGAAACAAAAAAAATTTATTCTTTGTTAAACATAGAGTTTGATAGCTGGCGTGGGGAAAGCTATTATAGTGACAAAATGGACAAGGTTTTACAAGAGGTTGAAAATAGCAGGCTTTTGCAAGAGAGTGAAGGCGCAAAAGTTGTGGATTTGCAGCAGTATAATTTGGGCGTGTGCTTACTTAAAAAGAAAGATGGTTCCAGTTTGTATGCAACAAGAGATTTGGCGGCCTGTGAAGATAGGTTTAAAAATTATAAGTTTGATAAAAGCATTTATGTTACTGATGTTTCGCAAAAATTGCATTTTAGCCAGTTTTTTAAAATATTAGAATTACTTGGCAAGCCTTATGCCAAGGATTTGCACCATGTTTACTACGGCAGGTTTAGTTTGCCAAGTGGAAAAATTGCAAGCAGAAAAGGTAAACAGGCGTTGCTTAGGGATATTTTGGATTATTCCATCAACAAAACTGCACAAATTGTGGATAAAAACCAAAATTTAACAGAGGAAGAAAAAAGAGATGTTGCCCGTGCAGTTGGCGTGGGTGCAGTGGTTTTTAGCGCTGTTAAAAATGAAAAAATTAAAGACGTTGTTTTTGACATTGACTCTGCCCTTGATTTTGAAGGAGAAACAAGCCCATATATTCAATACACCTTGGCGAGATGTAACAGTATTATTGCAAAAGCAAATGTAAAAGAAACAGACTTAAAGCAAGATTTTGAAAGGATTAATAACGATTCTTGTTATGAGTTGGTTAAAAGTTTGAACAATTTTACAGATTGTGTTTTGTTGGCTGCAAACAAATTTGAACCATGTATTATTAGCAGAAATTTAATTGACATATGTAAGAATTTTAACAAGTATTATAATAATAATAGGGTTATTGAAAATGGTCAAGTTGATTGTTCTAAATTAAGTGTTATTTATGCCACAAGAATTGTTTTATTGCAAGGGTTAAAAATTCTTGGCATTGAACAAGTTGAAAAAATGTAAGGAGTGGAAATGAAACCGTATTATTCCAGATCTGTTTTAGATGTTGTAAAAGAGTTAAACACAGATGTGCAAGTTGGTCTTAGTGAGGAAGAGGCAAAAAGTAGGCTTGCAAAAAATGGGGAAAACAAAATTGAAACCAGCAAAAAAAGCAATGGGTTTTTAAAGTTTTTATCTCAATTTAAAGACATTATGGTTTTAATTTTAATATGTGCAGCCATTATCTCTCTTATTTTTGCTGTTGTTCAAAAAAGCAGTTCGGAACTTATTGACGCCATAATTATTTTTGTTATTGTGCTTATTAATGCCACGCTTGGTTTTTTGCAAGAGATTAAGGCGGAAAACGCGCTGGAAACATTAAAGAAAATGGCCCAACCGTTTTCGACTGTTTTGAGAGATGGCGAGGAGAAAAAAGTTAAAACAAAAGATTTGGTTGTGGGCGACATTGTTGTTTTGGAGGCAGGTGATGTGGTTCCCGCTGATTTACTGCTAATTGAAAGCGCAAGTTTGAAGTGTGAAGAGGCATCTTTAACAGGCGAAAGTTTGGCCGTTGAAAAGATTAGTGGAGATATTTTGCCAGAAAAAACGGCTTTGGGAGATAGAAAAAACATGTGTTTTTCTTCCACAACGGTGGTTTATGGCAGAGGCGTGGGAATTGTTGTGGCAACTGGTAAAGATGCGGAAATTGGAAAAATTGCCTCTATGCTTAGCCAAGAAAAGAAAGAAACAACCCCATTGCAAAAAAGCTTGAATAAACTTGGCGAGATTATAACCTTTATTGTGCTTGGAATTGCAATTGTTATTTTCTTGTGTGATATTTTGGTTACAAAACAAAATTGGATAGATTCGTTTTTAACTGCGGTTGCAATTGCAGTGGCTGCCATACCAGAAAGTTTGCCGGCAGTTGTTACAATTATTTTGTCAATTGGTGTTACAAGGCTTGCCAAGAAAAACACAATTATTAGAAAACTGCACGCGGTGGAAACCTTGGGTTGTTGCCAAGTGATATGTTCTGATAAAACGGGAACTATTACCCAAAACAAAATGGTGGTAAAAGAGGTTTATTGTAACAAAAATTTTGTTGATGATTTGCAAAACAAAACACCAACAAGCGCAGAAACCCTTGACCTTTTAAAGTGTATGACACTTTGCAACGATGCAAAAAAACAAAAGACGGCTTATTTGGGCGACCCAACCGAGGTGGCATTAATTCAATTTGCTGAGACTTTTGAAATTAAAAAAAGAAGTTTGGAACAGCAAAATAAGAGGGTGGCAGAAATCCCTTTTGACTCTAACAGAAAACTTATGACAACGGTTAACCAAGGCGAAGATGCTATTGTGCAATATACTAAGGGTGGCGTTGACGAAGTTTTGGCAATATGCGAGTATATTTTTGAAGACGGAAAAGTTAGAAAATTAACATTAAATGATATTGACAATATAAAGAAGCAAAACAACGAAATGTGCAAAAAGGCACTAAGAGTGCTTGCTTATGCTAAGAAGGAACTAAAAACAAAGGGTGAAATGTTGGAAGGCGGACTTATATTTTTGGGCCTAACAGGCATGATTGACCCTCCAAGAGATGAAGTTTATGATGCACTTATAAAATGTAAGCAAGCGGGCATGAAAGCGGTTATGATTACGGGTGACCACAAAGAAACTGCAACCGCCATTGCAAAAGAACTAAAAATGATTAAGTCTGAAAGTGAAGTTGTTAACGGTAGTTATTTAGACAAATTTACAGACGAGGAACTAGTAAAAGAAATTACCAAATACTCGGTGTTCACAAGGGTTACGCCTGAGCATAAGGTGAGGATTGTTAAGGCACTTCAAGCAAATGGAAAAGTTGTGGCCATGACTGGTGACGGTGTTAACGATGCACCAAGCATTAAAAGTGCAAACATTGGCATTGGCATGGGTATTACTGGAACGGAAGTTACAAAAGAAGTGGCAGACATGATTTTAACAGACGACAATTTTGCAACAATTGTTTTAGCTGTGGAAGAAGGAAGAAAAATTTTTAGCAACATTAAAAAAACTATTAGTTTGCTTTTAAGTTGTAACATTGCGGAAGTTTTAACAATATTTTTTGTAACAATATTCTTTCCAAAATACACATTTTTTAGTGCAGTTCAAATTTTATTTATAAATTTGGTAACGGATACATTCCCTGCCATTGCATTAAGTGTTAACGAAGCGGATATTGACACAATGAAAAAACCACCTAGGGACCCAAATAAGAATATTCTTTCTGGGCGCACGGGCGTGAATATTATTTATCAGGGTATTGCCCAAACTCTTTTGGTTATTGCAACATATCTTATTGGCTTTTATGTTTATGCTTCGCACGAGGTGGCCGTTACAATGTGTTTTATAACCTTAAATGCGATACAACTGTTTCATATGTATAATGTTAAATCGGATTACAACTTGTTTAAAGCAAACCCATTTTCTAACAAAATGGTAAATATTGCCTTTGTAAGCGAGATTGCCCTTCTTATTTTAGTGGGTATTATTCCGCCTGTTGCCAGCTTGTTTGGCATGGTGCAAATAAGTGTTGTGCAATGGTTAATTTCAATTGGTTTTGCATTTGTTATGATTCCAATTTGTGAAATTTGGAAATTTTGTGATTACAAAATAAGTAAAACAAAAAACATTGAAGAATTGGAAAAATAAATAAATCTAAATTAAAAACGCTCAGGTAATTTCTGAGCGTTTTTGTTATAGAAATATATATTGTTTGTTAACAATTTTAAAAATTCAAAAGTTTTAAAATTTTGGAGCTAAGAACCTTGCAAGTTGAACGCCTGCTGCGGAGGACATCATAAGCCCTGTGGTTTGTCCTGGGCCATCGCCTATGGCATACAAGTTTTTAACGCTTGTTTGAAATTCTTTGTCCAGTGTTATCTCTTTGCTATAAAACTTTATTTCTGGTGCATAAAGTAAATTTTCTGGGTTTGCAAAACCCTCAACAACCTTATCCACACTCCTTATAAATTGCAAAATATCTGTCATTGTTCGGTAGCCTAATGCAAAGGTTATGTCTCCTGCCACGGCAGATTTTAGGCTTGGCTCCACCTTATTATTTTTAAGTTCGTAATCCCATGTGCGTTTACCCCTATAAATATCGCCAAGTCTTTGAACAATAATACTGCCAGCTCCTAATTGATTTAAGTTTTCTGCCACATTAATACCATATTGAATAGGGTCATCAAATGGGTAGTTAAACTTGTGAGAAACAAGAATTGCTAGGTTTGTGTTTGTGGATTTTCTATCCTTGTAACTATGGCCGTTAACTAATGTTAGGTTGTTGTCATAAACCTCTGTGGCAACAAATCCACTTGGGTTTTGGCAGAAAGCCCTAACCTTATCGCAAAATGGGCTTGGGTAGCCAATAAATTTTGCCTCATAAAAATATTTGTTTACTTCCTTCATAACTTCATCTGGCAACTCATACCTAACGCCAATATCAACTGCGCCAGAGGAGTTTTGTATTTTATACTGTGCACACATTTTGGTTAGCCACTCGGCACCCTTTCTGCCAACCGCCAAACAAACGTTTTTTGCATAAAAACACTTTTCGTCTTTTTTTGTAAAGGAAGAAACTGTTTTAACACCTTTAACAACATTGTCTTCTATAATTAAATCGGAAACAATTGTGTCAAAAATCATTTCCACATTATTATCTTGCAAATACTTTTGAATTCTTCCATAAAGTATGTGCGCTTTTTCTGTGCCCAAGTGACGAATAGGAAAATAAACAAGGTTTAAATTCTCCTTTTTTGCCTTTTTCTGCAGTGCCTCTATCTCGGTTTTATAATTAAGACCGGTAAGTTCTGGGCTTGCACCAAATTTTAAATATATATCGTCTGTGTAGGCAAACAAATCTTTAATTTGTTGAGTTGTTAAGGCCTCTCTAAAAGAAGGGCCATCATTGCCGCCCATATACAAATTTTCTTTTACGCCTGTTGCTAAGTGATAAGAATTAACTTTTCCATCTGAAAATGCACCGGCACCGCTAAACCCACATGTTATTGAGCAAAAAGGTTTGCAGTGAGCGCATTTGCCTAACTTTTCAATTGGGCAACTGCGGTTTTCTATGCTTCTGCCTTGCTCAATAATTAAAATGTTTTTGTGTTTGTTTTTTTGAATTAGTTCATAGGCACAGAAAACCCCACTTGGGCCTGCACCTATAATAATTAAGTCGTAAACTTTGTTCATATTAAATTTAAATACCCTTAATCTATGATAACATAACCTTTTTTGAAAAACAAACAAAAAAACTCAACAAAAATTTTGCTGAGTTTTAGTAACAAAAATGTTTGTTTTTATAATGTTGTTTTAAGCAATGTTTTTCTGTCTTGCAAAGTCAAGTAAGATAGTGGCAAATCAAAAACGCTATATGCGCCAAATTTTTGTTCGTTATAAAGTTTGTATGCAGCGCAGGCAAGGGCAACCAAAATTTCTGCGGTAAAATATGGGTTGCTTTTGATGTTAAGTTCAAATTCTAATTTTGTGTCAAATTTATTACTGCACTTAAAGTTTTTAACCACATAACCCCTGTGAAACATTTTTTGTTGCATTGCTTTTAACTTTTCTTCACTAACAAATTTTACAGTTGTTTTGTAACCTAAGAAATAGTTTGGCATGTTAACAATTTGTTCTTTAATTTTGTCTTTATTGGCATTTTCTTCCGCGGCAACATAGCAAAGTCTAAAATGTTTTTTATTTCCCTCAGGGGTATAGTCAAAATTATTTTTACAGTTTTTTACTATTTTTTTGTTTGGAATTGTGTATTGAATTGCGTTTTTAACACCTTTAATCCTTCTTATTGCATCGCTGTGCCCTTGGCTTACTCCTTTGCCCCAGAAAGAATTTGCCGCTGTGTGAGTTGGTGCAATGCTGTTAAAAATAAGCCTTATCATACTCATTAGTCCTGGGTCCCAGCCGCCCGCACTAATTGCAACTTTTTCAGATTTTTTTGCAAGTTTGTCTAGGTCGGTTATGTATTTTTCTAGCTTTGCATGAGTGTCAAAGCTGTCAACAGTGTTGAACATTTTAATTGTTTTTGGCCCAATTTTTTCTATGTCGCTGTAACTGCCACCGCATAAGAAAAGAAGGTCTATTTTACCAACATAATTTTCTAGGTTTTCTGTTTTTTCAAAAGACGTGCCAAAAGGGCTTTGAAGGCCGGTTCTGTTTGAAAATATTTTTACCAAATTAAAGTTATTGCCATTTTTTAGTGCGCTTTCCACGCCCTTGCCCAAATTGCCGTATCCTACAATTGCAACGTTAATTTTTTTCATAATACTTCTTCCTTTTATACAAAAGCATTTTAGAACATTGTTTTTTTTATGTAAAGATTTTTTGTTTTGTTTTTTAATATTTTTTTAAAGTTTATTTAATTGCCAAAAAACTGGCTTATATGTATAATTTGTTATGTAATCTTTGAAACGAGAGGGGGAAATAAATTATGGATTTGTATGTTTTAATAATTGGCATATGTGTTTGCGCCTTGGCAACGGGAATTTTCTTGTTTTACAGAATAAAGAAAGGGGGCTTAGCGGGGCTATTTTCAAAAACTGTGGCATCGTTCTGCTTTGTTTTGTTGGCCCTTATTTTGGCGGTTACAAAACTGCAAACTTCTTATTATGGCGGTGTTGCAATTGCACTTTTAATTGCCGGACTTGTTTGTGGGTTAATTGGTGACGTGCTGCTTGACTTAAAAGTTATGTATGCCTTCCATGAAAATCAATATCTTGTTGGTGGTATGCTTGCGTTTTTTGTGGCACATGTTTTTAACATATCAGCGTTACTTACAATAATTGGCAGTCAAGTTGAATTGCTGCTTAAATGGCAGCCATTACTGATAATTGTTGGCGCCTGCTTTGTTTTAATGCTTATAATGTGGCTTGCCAGCACAAAGTTGTTGAAATTAAATTATGGCAAACACACGCTGCTTGTTAATGCCTACACTTTCATATTATTTTTAACCACAGCAATTTCAATTTATTCTTGCTTTTTAGGGCTTAAAATATTTATGCCTTTTGTGGCAATTGGTTTTGTGTTCTTTTTGCTTTCTGACCTTGTTTTATCAACTCAATATTTTGGTGGAAAACAAAAAAGTGCAGGTTTAACAATGGTTAATCATTTGCTTTATTATATTGCACAAATTATTATTGCTGCGTTTATATATTTTATTTAAAAGGGTTTTAAAGTATTACAAATGCCAAACGAATTTAACTGTGAATATTTACTTTTTTTTACAAAATTGGCAAAGGAAAATGGTTGCCAAATTAAAAGTTTGTGCAACAATTATGTTTTTGAAATTTTTGACACAAAAACAAACAAAAAATTTTTTATTATAAACAACTGCATGCCATTGAATGATGGCAGTGCTAAATATATCTGTTTTGACAAGGTAGCTTTAAGTGAAGTTTTAACAAGCAACAATATTGCCAACATAGAGCATACTTTAATTAAAAATTTAACAGATAAAAACTATCAAAATAATGTAAATTTAATTAATTTTTTTCTAAAAAACAACCAAAAAATAGTTATTAAAGACAATAATGGTTCAAGTGGGCTTGATGTTTATGTGGCTTCTACAAAGTCAGAGGCAAAGCGCTATTTTAAAAGAATTTACAAGAAGGGCAAAGATGTTGCAATCTGCCCGTTTGTTGACTTTAAAGAAGAATATAGATGCATTATGCTAGATGGCAAGTGTGAAATTTGTTTTAAAAAAATTAGGCCTTTTGTTGTAGGAGATGGCGTAAAAACGGTAAAACAACTAATTTTGCAAAAATACCCAAAAGAAATGTTAAAAAACAGCAAAATTCCACACAAATTAGTTTTGAAAAAAAATGAAAAACTTTGGGTTGGGTGGAAACACAATTTAAGTTGTGGCGCAACGCCACAAATAGTTTTGGAAAAAGAACTAAAACTCAAATTGCAAAAAATTGCCAAACAGTGCACAAGCCTTTTGAGGATTAGGTTTTGCTCAGTGGATATTGTTTTTGACGGGGAAAACTATAAAGTTTTAGAGATTAATTCTATTGTAAACGCAAAAAAATTTGCAAGTTTTAGCAAAGAAAATAAACAAATTGTTGAAAAAATGTATGATAAAGCGTTTAAAAAAATGTTAAAATTAAAAGGTGGAGAAGTATGAAAATAATTTTTGTAAGACACGGAGAAACAAATATTAAAACGGGCAAGCTAACCAGAAAGGGCGTTTCTCAAATTAAAGACGCGGCAAAATATTTAAAAACAGAAAAAATTGACATGATTTATTGCTCGCCAAAAACGAGGGCAATACAATCTGCCAATATTTTAAAAGAGAAGTTGGGTATTGCGGACATTAAAATAGAAAAGAATTTAACAGAAAGGCAACTTTTAAGTGAGGAGCAAGCCATATTATACAAAGATTTTTATGACAAAAATTATTTAAATTATGACTTTGACACAGACAAATTTGACACTTGTAAAGATTTTATAGACAGAAATTTTAAAGCATTTAAAAAAATAGTATCTGCAAACAAAAAAGGAGCAACAATTCTTGTTGTTGCCCACAGTTCAACATTGTATGCAATAAATGCCTACATCAATGGTATACCAAAAGACAATCAAATTATTTGGTTGCAATGTAGCAATGGAGCTGTTGTTAAATTTCATATCTAAAATTTATATTCTATGCATAAAAAGCGAAATACAGCAAATTTGTTTTTTGATTTTTTAAGGTTTATTTTTGTTAACTATTTTCTAATCAAGGCAAGTTTTTAGTTCACATTTTATTATGTTCTTTCAAATTTGTTGTTTAGTAAAAAACAATTTTTTTGTGCCTTAAAAATCTTATTAAATTCAAGTTTAAATTTGTTTATTTGTAACAAGTTTATATTTTTTAATTTTTTATTTATTTGTTTAACAAGTATATAAAAATTTTAAAATAAAAAAATTTGAAATGTTTAAACAAAATAGTTCTTGCAAAAAATTTGAATATTTATTATACTGCAAATGTTAATAAAATCGTGGAGAGGTGTCCGAGTGGTCTAAAGTGCACGCTTGGAAAGCGTGTGAGGTGCAAGCCTCCGCAGGTCCGAATCCTGTCCTCTCCGCCAAAACAAACTGTGTGAGCTATTTGTTCATGCAGTTTTTTATTAATCTACATTTTTTGTTTTAAATTTGATAGGGAAAACATAATTTTTTGGTATAATCTTTTAGAGGGAAAAACATGAATAAGGTTCTTATTGTGGTTGATATGCAAAATGGTTTTATTACAAAACCCAATTATGAAAAATTAAAATCAAAAATTGATAAACTAATTAAAAAAGATAAATATACAAATTATATTTTTACCAAGTTTATTAATCAAGAAAATTCGTTTTATGAAACGAAACTTGGTTGGTACGCACTAAAAGATGAAAAATCTCAGCAAATTTGTGTGTCTATTCCAAAAAATTCAATTATTTTAGATAAATATGGCTATGGCTTGACGAACCAGCAAATTGCAACCATCAAAAATCTTAATGTGGATTCTATGGATATTTGTGGTTTGCAAACTGATGCGTGTGTATATGCGATATCCTTACAGTTGTTTGATAATAAGATTTTTCCAAATATATTAATAAACTATTGTCAAACTTCAATAACTAGAACCGATGCTGCAAAGGAAATGCTAATTCATCAATTTGGTAAAGTTGATGAAAGAGTGTAAAATATAAAAGAGGTAGAAATATGATTGGTAAATACAAAATTATAACTTTGTGTGGAAGCACAAGGTTTAAAGATGAGTTTATAGAAGAACAAAAAAGGCTTACGCTTGAAGGCAATATTGTTATTTCTGTTGGGCTTTTTGAACACTCAGGAGACGACGAGGTTTGGAAAGAGGGCACAAAAGAAATGCTTGATGATATGCACAAAAGAAAAATTGATTTGGCTGATGAAATTTTTGTTATAAACAAAAATGGTTATATTGGTTCTAGTACGAAGTCGGAAATAGAATATGCCTTGAAGCATGGCAAGATTGTAAGATATTTGGAAAACTAAATTAATACAAAAGGTATTTGCAGGAGAAAATTTACAAAATAATAATTTGTGACACAAAACAAATTTTAATAAAAAAGAGATAGTTTTTTATCTCTTTTTTTCTTTTCTTCTTTTATCGTTTATTATTTGAAGTGCGGCCTCATCAATAGTTTTTATGCCTTCTTCTTTTGCAATATTCACCATTTGAGTTAGTGCCATTTTTAAAAATATTCTTGGAATTTTGGTTAGTTTTGCACAGGCTTCATCGGTGAATTTTACTTCGGGGTCTATTCTTGAAGCAGCGTATTTTACAGAGTTTACATCACCATCTTTTGCTTGAATTTTTTCGGCAATTGGGCGTTTGAATTTTGTGTACCAAAAGTTTATGCTATCGCGGTAGCCATAATCAACAGGAACTTTTGGAAATCCGCCAGCATGAACGCCATTTATTATTGTGTTATAATATTTATTTTTCATCCAAATTTTATCTATTTTCAAAATAAAATGTGCACCAAATTTGCTGGTTATCCCGTTAAAATTATTGTATGGTTCCGGGTAACCTTCAAGGTTTCCGGCTTTAAATTTGGAAGCATCTTCTAAGCTATCGTCCCATGTGCACTCAAAAACCTGGAAAGATTCTGCAACAAATTGTGGCCTTTTGCCTTTTAATGTGCTGTTTTGAAGTGTGAAAAGGCAGTTTTTCATTTTTTCTTCGGTTGTGTCGCCCGGGAAACCAAGCCTGACGGCTTCCTTAAAATATTTTCTGTTATCTGGGATAAAGGATAGTGACACCTTTTTTCGTTTAAGAATATTTTGAGCTGTGTTTGAGCTGTTTCGGCACTCTAACAGCATGGCATAATAATCTTTGCCGGCTATATAGTATGGAAAACACAAAGAGTATGAGCCCAAGTTTGTTTGATCATTATCGGCAATGGTTCCTACAAGAATTGTTGGCATTGGAAAAAATGCGCTTGTTTGATAAAAATTGTCCACAATTCTTAAATCTTTAAATTCGTCCATAAAAACCCCTCCAAACGTTTAATTAGTAAATACACAAATATAGTATAACATTTTTAAAAATTTATTAAGTAATTTTTTGCTTTTGATTTAATTTAACACAAGCAACAACTTGCCAATTATTATGCTAAGAGATATTGTTATGAAAGTAAGAGGGTAATAAAGGTTTTAAGAAATGAAAGATAAACGTTAAAACAAAAGCCCAAAGAAAAAGGTTTGTTAAGAATAACAAAACATAACAATAAATTGACATTTAAAAACAATTAAATTACACTATTTTGGTATAAAATGGAGAATAAATTGAAAGATTTTTTTAAAGAAAACATACAACAAAGTGTAATCTTTGTTGATTGCTTTAACACCATTATTTTGCGCAAGACAGGTAAGAATGCTGTTTTTAAAAATTGGGCTAAGGCGCTTGAAAAAAAGTATAAAATAAAATGGCAAATGTTTTATAGAACATATAAAAATGTTAATTTTTGGTTGTGTTTTAAAAAATTTTTTTCTAAGTTTATTTTGCAAGAAAATTTTGAAGTTGTGCTTAAAAAAATGTGCGTGAAGTTAGCAAAAAAACATAAAAAATTAAATGTTGAAAACTTTGTTAAAACTGCCAAAGATTTATATATTCAAGCGGAGAAAGAAAGCCATTTTTATAACAAAAATTTTATAAATTTTTTAGAAAAACAAAAGAGTTTAGGCAAGAAAATTTGCGTTGTTTCAGATTTTTACTGTTCGGCAAAAGACATAGAAAAGTGGCTAGGGTTTTTGGGTGTTAGAGGCGTTTTTGATAAGGTGTATTCTTCTTGTGATTTTGAAAAAGAAAAATCCACAAGGGGACTTTACAAGTTTATACTCAAAAAACATAATCTTTCGGCAAAAGATGTATTAATGGTTGGCGACAATTTTTGGTCCGACTTTTTAATGGCAAAAAGTTGCGGTTTACATACAAAACGCATTAATAATAAAAGGGAATTAAAAAATGCAAAATGAAATTATTAACAATAAATGGGATAAAATTTTTTATCAGCACAAGGAAAACAATTTTTCCAATCACGCTTTTCCACTGTTTTTGTTTACAAAAAGGTTGTATGAAAAATTAGAAGAATTAAAATGTAAAGACATTTTGTTTATGTCGCGTGAGGGGCAGTTTTTAAAAAAACTTTTTGAAAGTTTTTGCAAGATTAAAAAACAAAATGGGCAGAAAGTGTGGAATGTTAAAACCCACTATTTTTATGGATCAAGAAACTCTATTATGACTGCCTGTGTAGATGACTTAGAAAAAGAAAATTTTGAATCATTGTTTAGATTTTTTAGTATTTTTATGTCACCAAAAAGTTTTATGTATAGCATTGGGTTTTCTGATGAGCAAATAGCAAGGGTAGAGAAAACCTTTGGCAAACAGATTAACAAAAAAAGTTTAAATTTTAAAAAATCCGGGTTATTTAAAAAGTTAAAAGAGAACAAAGAGTTTGTTAAAATTTATAATAACAATAGAAAAAAACAATCAAAGGCACTAAAAGAATACTTTAAAACTTTTAATATAGATTACAAGAAAGACGGGTTGTTTTTTGTGGATATTGGCTACCACGGAACAATGCAAGATTTAATTTTTAAATTCTTTAAGGGTAAAATTGACATTACTGGATTTTTTATAAAAAGTAGGGCAGAACAAAACCCTAAAAACAAAAAATTTGGCCTTTTGAGTGACAAAAACAATAAAAGCTTGTTTGGCTCTAAAATAACCAAATATGATTCGTTTAATTATGAACAAATTTTAAGAGCAGACCACGGCAGGTGCTTGGGGTATAACACAACAAGTGAAAAACTTGGGCAACCAATTATTGATGAAGGACAAACAGACAAAAACATATTTGATAAATATGTTAAAAAGATGCAAGATGAAATATTTGAAAAATTTGAAGAAATTACAAAAGTATATTTTGAAGATAAAAAAGAAATTACAAAATTGTGTGTTATTTATTATTTCTATCTTGTGAAAAGTAAGAGCAAAGCAGACTATAATTGGATTTTGGACATGCAAGATTGTCACAAGGACGACTTTGGTTTTGTGGGGTATCCTGGCAAAGTTTTTGGCAGAGGTATTAGACGCTTTGCCTTTAAATTAAAAGATAAAATTTTTATTCTAAAAAATAAAGGTTACATAAAAAAGTTAACAAAAGAATTTTTAAAAGCTGATTAAGTAAAAGATTTAATTGTGTATTTTTTACAAAAAAAAGAACTCTAAAATTAAGAGTTCTTTTTTTGGTGCGAATGGTGGGAATCGAACCCACACGGTCTCCCACACGCCCCTTAAACGTGCGCGTCTACCAATTCCGCCACACTCGCATATTTTTTAACTGAAATATATTCTAGCAAAAGAGATTTGAAAAATCAATAAAAATTATTTAAACTTTTTAAAATTGCAATACAAAAGAAATAAAATGTGATACAATTTATGTGCAATTTAATATTTACATTGCAAATTTTGTTATTGTTGGCGTTCCCAGAAGGATTCGAACCCTCACTAATGGTTCCGAAGACCATTGTGCTATCCATTACACCATGAGAACAAATTGATTACTTTAAAGTTTATTTTATATTCATAAAATTTGCAACAAAAATATTTTAAAAATTTAAAAGAGAAAAATGTATAAAGAAAGCGAAAAAATAACCACAAAAAAAACTCACGCATGCGGCGGAAACAACTGGACAATAATTAGAGTGGGTGCGGATTACAAGATAAAATGCGACCAGTGCGGCAGGGTTTTAATGTTAACTAAGGAAAAATTGGATAAAATAATAAAAAAGGTTTAAAAATGGAATTTGAAAATTTTTTGGCACAAAAAAACAAATTATATTCCACAACGTCAAAAGTAGAAAAATTTTTTGACAAGTTTTTTAATATAGTTTTTTATGTTTTGACCATATTTTTTGTCTTGTATTTTACATTTAACATTATGTTTATTCAGGCCAGAGTTGTGGGAATATCTATGGAGCCAACATTTAATAAAGATTTGGTTGCAACTCAGGTGTATGACGAAAGTTATTACGAAAACTCAATTTACAAAGATTATATTTATGCAAACAGGTTTGATAAAGGCACAAATGGTGATGTGGTTATTGTTAACATTGATAACCAACTTGTGGTTAAAAGAATTATTGCCACGGCAGGACAAGCCCTCATGTTAAAAAAGGGGCAAGACGGATATTACTATTATTATGTTAATGGGCACATAATTGATGAACCATATATTTATGCTAGGGAAGATATGAATTTTTCTTATTACCAAGCGTTTAGCTCAACTCCGGTTGAACAAAAGCAGGTTGATGGGTTTGTTAGCACAACAATTGTGGTGCCAGAAAATTGCGTGTTTGTTTTGGGAGATAACAGGTTTACGCAGTATACATCTGGTGTTATTGCCAGCAAAGATAGCAGATTTTATGGCGCAGTTAGCAAAGAAAAAATAGTAGGCAAAGTTAGTTTTTACCATGCCTACAATAAAAATTTTTTTGAATTTTTGTTTGAAAACGTAATATCTATTTTTTAATTAAATCGTTAAAATTTGGAAAGTCACCATCGCTTTGTGCATAAACAAAATCGTTTGTGCCAAGCAAGGTGCTTTTTAATTTTCCAAATGGATTGTCGTTTGTGTTATAGCCAAGCAAATGGTGGTGAAAGAAGGAATAATAACCCTCAGGAGAAACAATTATGTGGTCGCAAAGTTTTATGCTAAGAGACATTAAAATTTCATAAAGGTCATTAGTAAAGGCAATGTCGTTATCCGATGGTTGTGGCTTACCATTTGGGTGAGTGTGGCAGATTACAACGGATTGTGTAGGATACTTTAAAATTTGGTTTATAAACTCTCTTTTGTTAACATAAAGCTGAGATGATGAACCACTGCCCAAGGTTTTAAAACAAAGCAAATCGCCCTTTTCGTTTAGGCATAAATAATAAAACTTTTCGATTGCTGTAAAGGTTACAGTGTTTAGTATGTATTCAATAATTTCCTTTGCTCCTGGCAAAGTAATTTTTGTTTTTGCACGGCTATTTTTGTAAATTTCTGGCAGAATTGAACAGAAATTTAAAAAACTTGCAACCACTTCGCCAACACCCTCAACCTTTACTAGCTCTTCTGGCTTTGAATCAAAAACATTTGCTAGTGTGCCAAATTCTTCCAACAATTTATGTGCTAGAGGGTTAACATCTTTTTGAGGCAAGACATATGTTAAAACCAACTCCAAAATTTGATGTTCTGGCAGAGAGGCAACATCTGTGTTTAAAATTAAATTTCTAAGTCTGGACCTGTGCCCAGAGTGAGAATGAGATTGATTTGTTTTTTCCATAAAAATTCCTATTACTAAACTTTTAGATATTTTAACATATAACAAAATCTTTTGTTAACAAATTGACAAAAATTTTTTTATGTGTAATATTTATCTTACCAAAGAAATAATTAATTTAATATTTTGCAAGAGGTAAAAAATGGAAATTCAAGTAACTGCTGATAGCACGTGTGATTTGACACCAGAACTTATTAAAAGGTTTAACATTAAAGTTTTTCCACTTGTGGTAACGCTTGGAGATGAAACATATTTTGACGGTGAAGACATAAAACCAGATGATATTTATGCTTACTTTAAAAAAACGGGAGAGCTTCCAAAAACCGGCGCAAGAAGCATTGAGGACTACAAGGATTTTTTTAAACATTTTACGGAAAAAGGCAAGACTGTTGTTCATGTTAGCGTTGGCTCGGATTTGTCGAGTGGATATTCAAACAGTACGGTTGCCGCAAAGGAAGTAAAAAATGTGTATGTTGTGGATTCCAAAACCCTTTCTTCTGCGGTTGGACTTCATGCAATGTATGCTGCAGAACTTGCAAAGCAGGGCAAGCTTTCGCCGGAAGAAATTGTTAAAAAAGTGGAAGCGAGGGCTGACAAATGCCAAGCATCTTTTGTTATTGAAAAACTAAAATTTTTGGCAAAAGGTGGCAGATGTTCCCGCCTTGCTGCTTTTGGTGCAAATATTTTGGGCATTAAGCCAAGTATTCAGGTTGTTAACGGCAAAAACGAAGTTAGCAAAAAATATATGGGGAAATTACTTAGTTGTATTTCAAAATATATTGATGATATTTTGGCAAAATACAACACTCCAGACACAACAAGGGTTATGATAACATATTCCACCGCCACGCAAGAGATGATAGACCTTGCAAAAGCTAAATTAGAGGAGTATGGCAAGTTTAAAGAAATTATGGTAACCCAAGCAGGAAGTGTTATTAACTGCCATTGCGGCGAAAACACTCTTGGAATTTTGTATTTTAATGATGGAGATAAAACCCATTACTAAAATTTGCTAAAAGACTGTTTTTAATTGCAATATACAAGTTTTTCAAAAAAAATAATAAAAGCCTTACTAAAAGTTGGGCTTTTTTTGTTTGCTTTTTTGCAATATGGTGCTGTTTTTGGTTGTAAAAACCCTTAAAAACGGCTAAACATAAGCAAAATAGGGCTTTTTTATTAAAAAAATGGTTAAATTTGTTAGGAAAACTAAAAAATATATGTTAAAATTGGGTAACACTAAAAAAGTGGAACCAAAATAAAAGGAGATTATTCTATTATGAACAAAGGTGATGTTGTAAGCGCAATCGCAAACAAAGCAGGCTTTACACTTAAAGATGCAGACGATGCATACAAAGCATTTGTTGCAACAGTTGCAGAAGCACTTAAAAAAGGTGAGGAAGTAGCACTTGCTGGCTTTGGAACATTCAAAGTTAAAACAAAAGCAGCAAGAAAGGGCATCAACCCACAAACAAAAGCTGTTATCACAATTCCAGCAACAAAAGCACCAAGTTTTAAATTTGGCAAAAGCTTTAAAGATTTAATTAAATAAGTTTAATAAAATCAAATAAAAAAGCACCTGTTTGCAGTTTGCAAGTGGGTGTTTTTTTTGTGCAAAAAAATGTTTTAAAAACGCATGATACTTTCTTTTGCTCGGACAAGAAAGCGTTGCCAAAGAGCCCGCCACGTCGTGGCACAAGCGTTTGGTTGCAAGGCAAATAAAATTTGCCACAGGCAACACTTATGCTTGACCACTCCTTTATCCCACAACTCACGGTGGCTCGTTGTGGGAGCCCTTAAAGGCGATTTCCCCCGGAGCCCCTTAAAACGCTTTCTGATAGGTTGTAAAAAATTTGTAGAGTTTGTGTTTAATGTGAACAAAAAAATTAGTATTTTGATTTCTGCATTACATTTAGGGGAAAGTGGTGTGCAAAATTTTGTGGCAAAAAAGGGATTAAAAGAACACAATTGTTATGCCGGAATTTAGGTTTTTTAGGTCTGAATCTACCAACAAATTTGGGTAAATTTTTGAGTAATTTTTAAAGGTTTTTCCGCTTCTTGCCAACGCTTCGTTGGCAAAAAAATCGGCAATTTTTCCTTGCTTTTTTAGGCGTTGCAGTAGTGTGGGCAGGGCCTTTTTTATTTGCCCGCCAACCCCACTTGAACCATAGCCGTGAATAATTTTTAGGCCGTCAATTTTGGGTTTTATTAGTTGCAAAATTTCAATTTCGGTTTCCACTTCCGCCAGGGCTTGGTCCACTGTGAAAGAACCATTTTCCACATTGATTGTTTTAAAATTTTCCATATAAAAATTATAAAATAAACGCCAAAAATACACAAATATTTTTTGTGTTTTAACCCTTTGGTGCGTTTGCACCAACCTTCCCCTAAAGGGGACACTGAGAGTGAAAGTTGGCAAATTGCAACCGTGCCTAAAGGGGACACTGAGAGTGAAAGTTGGCAAATTGCAACCATGCCTAAAGGGGACACGAAGAGTGAAAGTTGGCAAATTGCAACCGTGCCTAAAGGGGACACTGAGAGTGAAAGTTGGCAAATTGCAACCGTGCCTAAAGGGGACACAGGAAGGAGAGTTGTGTTTTTCCACCGAGTCCCTAAAACGCTTTCTGAGAGGTCGTGAAAAATTAAAAAGTGTACCGTTTGGGAAAGAGACGAAAACTTAGCCAACAATCAATCTGTGTCCCATTTAGGGGAAGGTGGTGGGCAATTTTTATTGCACACCAAAGGGTTTTTGTGTTGTAACAAAAAGCTGATTTCGCCCAATTGGACGGCGGGTGCCAAAATTGCCACAATCCGCTAAAAAAGCGGGAAGTATAAAATTTTTAAAACTATTTTTGTTTTTTTGTAAAAATGTTTGGTTTTATGCACAAACTATTGTAAAATATTACTTGTAATATTATATATTGCGGGCGTGTATGCACATGCGCGAGCTTAAAATGCGCAAATGTAACCCTTTGGTGCTGTTGCACCAACCTTCCCCTAAAGGGGACACTGAGAGTGAAAGTTGGCAAATTGCAACCGTGCCTAAAGGGGACACAGAGAGTGAAAGTTGGCAAATTGCAACCGTGCCTAAAGGGGACGCAGAGAAATAGTGATGAAAGCACAATTCCCCTAAATGGGACACAAAATGTTTTTTTGCAAAGAGAGTTTTTATAAAAAACTAATGCACTTTCTTTTGCCAGTTATAAGAAAGTGCAAGATGTTTTTAAAAACAACTTTTTGAAAAAAGGTGTTAGAAAAATTTTGTTTGAGGTAAAGTTTTATGAAAACAAACATTTTTAAGAAAATTTTAAAAGTCGTTGCGGGAATGGCAGTTGCGTTGGCCATGGTTTTATCCAACCCTTTGGTGCTGTTGCACCAACTTTCCCCTGCAGGGGACACGGAAAATGGTGGGGGGAGTTTGTATGCAAGTGCAAGTTCTGCCTCAAACCCAAATGTTGGCGCTGTTGCAGGCGTAAGTTCTTTGCAGGACTTGCTTGTTAAAACAACATTAACAAACAATGGATATAAAAATGATGGCACTGCAATAACAGATGATTTAACGACACAGGACTATGTTTGGCTGCCAAAAAGCGGCTCTGCCAGCGATTTAACGGCTATTCAGGGCATGGTTACAAACAGCGATGCTGGCAGAATGACCACAGCCACCGAGTGGGCCCTTGCTAACAACAGCTACGTATATGATTGCTGCACAACTAGCTCACCATATTACTGGCTGCGCTCTGCTCCTTCTGCTTCTTATGTGCACCGTGTGTACTACTTTGGCAGTGTGGTTGACACCTATGTGTACTCCTCCTACGTTGCGGCGCGTCCCGCTTTGCAACTCAATCTTGCATCTATAATCTCCGCACGAAGTGCGTTGGGCATTGAAATTGATGCAACTGCTGGCACAATAATCATTCCGCAAGTTAAATACCCTCAAACGCTGGTTGACACAACAAGCGCTTTGGCAACAACGTTAAACACCCTGGGCAACACAGACAGTTCCACTAGGGCAGTTAGTCCTTCTGGTGGAATGCTTGCCACAGGGGTATCCTATCCTGGCTACGACAGCAGTTACAAGGAATACTATTATGATGGAAACTACTATGTTCACGCTAAAATTAACAGATACTCGGGCTCGGATTCGTTGCCTTTTGCACAAGAGCAAGACACTGCCACTGAAGACCCAAGCACTCACAAGGTTACTTGGACTACTGCCGATGATTTGGCCAATGGCAAGTATGCATGGTTTAAGGTGGAGCCAATTGTATGGCATATTTCTAACTTGAGTGAAATTTTAAGTGATATAAATAACAACAACACAAGCACCACAAACACAATGTATGTTATATCAAACCAAGCAATTGTGGAGATGGGACAATTTTATATCAACGGCAGTGATGCTTACCGCAGCATGTGGCAGAACTCCCGCTTAAGGGCATACTTAAACGGCTACAATTTGTTAGAAGAAAACGCAACAAACGGCAATGCAACTTACAATGCTGCGCTTGTTACAAACAACAATGCTAATTTTGACTTTTCTGGGCCAGGAAAGGGCTTTTTGCAAACTGTTTGGCATGAGGCTGTGCCTGCTAAGGTTATTTTTGACCCAGTGGGGGGAGATAGCTTTGTTGCATTACAATCAGCCTTGAATGTGGCAAGTGTTCAAAATGTTAGGTTTGCATCAACTTTAACTGTTGATAATGCTTTTGTTTCTGCAAATGGGTCAACAATAGATTTTAAGGGCAAAACTCTTTCTGGGGTTGGTATAAACAACTGCTTAATTAACATAACAACTTCTTCTGATGTAACAATTGCAAATGCTAATTTTGCCGATTGCCCTTATGGCGCGATAGTGTCAACCGGCACTGGAAAATTAAATGTTCAAAATTGCACATTTACAAATTGCTATGTGAATTATGAACAAACGGTTACTTCAACTACAGTGGTGGAGAACAAGGCGCAAGGTGGGGCTATTAAAGTTACGGGAGATTTGAAGGCCACAAACTGCAATTTTGTGGGGTGCTATGCAAAGGCAAGCGTTACTGCAACTGGCAGTGGGGTGGTTGCAACTGTTAGCAACCTTGCCCAAGGCGGCGCAATTTATGCCAAACCTGCCTCTGGCACAGCCAATGTGGAACTTACAAACTGCACATTTGACGGGTGTTATGCACAGTATTCTCAAACTTTAAACGATAGCGCCACGGCTAGCAAAGATTCTGTGGATTGTGGTGGAGCTGTGTTTGTTGAAGGTGAGTCAACGATTACAGACTGCACTTTTACAGGTTGTTATGCTGCCGATGGTGGAGCAATTAATGCAACAACCACAAATGTTAAAGCATGCACCTTTACGGGGTGTTATGCCAGCTCTTCCGCTGGAGCAATTAGGGCAACCACACTTGAAACGCACAACTCAACCTTTGAGGGCTGCTATTCCCAGGCTGGTGGAGGGGCTGTGAGGTGCACAAACGCAAGTGTTTATGATACATCTTTTTATTCATGTCGCTCAAATAGTAGTGGTGGAGCAATACTTGCAATTACACTAAATCTTAACAATAGTTCATTCAACAATTGTTGTGTTACTAGTGGCAACTCAGGTGCAGTTTATTGCGGAAGTTTGTATGGCGACGGCAATAAATTTACTAATTGTTATGCACAAAGTTATGGTGGAGCTATAAATTGTTCTGATGGTATACTTGAAATTAGTAATACATTGTTTGACAATTGCTACTCACAACTGTCTCAATATCAAGGCGGGGCAATTTCCACCACAAATGGCTCTTACAAAAAGATTGTTAATTGCCAGTTTTACAACTGCTATTTAAACAATGCAAAAAATACAACAGACACTGGTTATGGCGGTGCTGTGTATGTGGCAAACAATAGTTATACTTCACCAGGGGCATGTAGTGCCGATGTTAGCATTGTGGGGTGCGTGTTTGGCAAGTGGGTGGATGCTAATGGTGATGGTGTGGTGGATGCAAATGAAAATGAAATTTTTGGCAACAAGGCTAAATATGGCGGCGCGTGCTACATAAACACCACGGGCAATGTTACCATTGAGGATAGCACATTTGTGGGCAACGACTTTAATTACAGCGGGGAGGTTTTTTTTAACGTGAACTTTATGGGTGCGGCACTTTATGTGCCTAGCGGAAATGGCAAAAACTTGATGCTTTCTAACTGCGTGTTTGAGCACAATGGATATGGGGTTATCTCTGGCTCAGATAAAGGCATTGGGACTTTGTTTGCAAGTGGTTATAAAACATATATAACAAACTGCGTGTTTGATGACTGCCGTGGAGGAGTAGCGTCTGCGCTTAAAATAAATGGAAGCGGAAATTTTGTTATGAGTAACACTATAATTAAAGATACAACAACTGGTTATGGTGGGCTTGTGGATGTTGGAGATTTTAACTATCTTAGTGTGAGCAATTGTTCTTTTAGTGGTTATAAAAATGGGAACCATAGGAATGACGCTAAAACTCTTTACAGATTTGCAGGCAATACAGAAATTGAATTTAAAAGCAATATCATTTTTAACCATGATTACACAAGTACTACTGCGAGTGGCACTTGCGTTTCGCTTGACTCGGTAACTGGTACGGTTAAGAAGATTGAAGGCAACACCTTTGAACAAAACAAAAGCTTTACAAATGTGCTTAACGTTTTCAACAGCTATAGAGTGCAGAGCTACTTGAAAGATAACAAATTTGTGAACAACACAAACAAAGATGGTGGTGGGAACATTGTTAATGTTAACGTATACACGTATAACAGTGTCACGTTGGATGGGGGTGACAGATTGGTGGTGGAAGATTGCGTGTTTGAGGGGAATAGTGGCAGGGCGCTTTATGCCGGGGCGCACATAAACACAATTAAGAACTGCACGTTTAGCAACAACACGCTTGCTAGCGGCAACGGCGCGGCAATTAATTTGCCTAAGCCAACGGCAGGTTCAACTGGGTTGACAGACCCACCTTATCTCAAAACCAGCGAGAAAAACCAAATTTTGAATTGCAAGTTTAGTGGAAATTTGACGTCAGCTAATGATTCGCTGGGTGGCGCTATTTATTCTATTGAGAATAGGGTTGACATTGTTTCTTGCCAGTTTAGTGCAAATCAGGCAAAATCCGCAGGAGGTGCTATTAGAGCTGATATAACAAATTCTGACAATAGAGAACACTGTTTGATAAGTATTTCAAATTGTCAATTCTATGCAAATGTTGCTTCTAACGGGGATGGTGGTGCTGTTTCATCTACTAACAAATCTGAGTGTGATGGATGTTTGTTTGAGAAAAATTCCGCAAGAAAAGGCGGCGCCGTTTCTATGAACTTTGCACCGACGTTTAAAAATTGTAATTTTTATGATAACTATGCTACAACTGAAGGTGGGGCAATTTTCAGCGGAAGCAGTGTTTCTCTTACCGATTGTTTGATTTCCAACAATTATGCTGGTACAAATGGTGGTGGTGCAAAAGGGAACGCATTTTCAATTAAGGGTGGAACACAAATTATTAACAATTATTGCGGTTCCTCTGGTTTTGGTGCGGGTGTTTATGTTAGTTATATTGGCTTTACATTAGTTCCTAGTGCTAAGGCCATTGTTATTAATAACAATTTTGGCAATGCTGTATGGGATGACACAAACAAAAAAGTTGAGAGTTATGACGAAAACAAACCATCAAATGTTTACAAAGTTGACCCTTATATGATTGGATTTGACTCGTCATATTTTAAATATGGCAAACCTAACATTGATGTTGGATTTTCGTTTAACAACCTTGACATCCAAAATCATATTGGTGATGGCAAGGATTATTGTTTTGTTGTACATGAAACCGAATGGGCTTATTCTGATATTTTAGAGTGTTTGCACCCAGATGTAACAACAGTTGAAATTACTAGTGGTGATAATGCCGGAATTTATGATTTGGTGCCATACTATGATAGCGCTAAATACATGTTAAAAATTATCAAGCAAGGCAGTGACAACATTGAATATGTTGCAAGCGGGTTTTATGGGCCTTATGACGGCTGGTGGCACACGGTGGATGTTAAGGTGGTTAGCCCAGATAGTGGTTACACAATAAAATATAGCAATGCCGAGAATGGCACATTTAGTGCAGATTTGGTGGAAAACCAAACTGTGTTTAAAGATGTTACGGTCGAAAGAACGGTGTGGTTCACCATTGAGGCTAGTGGCAAAACCACGGTTAAGGACAGTGCAAAAGTTACTATTATTGCAATGCCAACTCAAATTATTTTAAGTTCTGCCAAACTTACTGCCGATTTTGGCACGAGTTTTGCCGTTAACACATCACTTAACGGCTATTTAACTGGGGCTTTTGTTGTGGATGCAAATGGCAACAATGTTGCGGGGGATTTCTATTTTAGCACAGCGCAAACCATGAGCATGCAAAGTGGTGCTATTAAGGCATTTGGTGGCAACTTGACGTTTAAACCAAGCAACTCTAACTTTGCTGCACCTACTGCTGTGGCGGCAAGTGGAATTGCTGGGGCTGTGGTTTACACAGATTTGTGGTATTATGACGGCTATTTTTACAACACACTTGCCAGGGCTGCAACTAAGAGTGGAGAATCTATTACAAGTGACACAACTTATAGGGTAAGCAAGGCAGACAATGGTGCAACACTTACGGCCATGCTTAAATTTTTGCCTGCAAATGCAACGGTTTACTTCTTGACTGCTTATAACGTGGCGGCAAACGAAACTTTGGAAATTGGCACAAACAATTTTGTGTTTACCAAAATCACTGATACTAATATAGTTGGTATTATTGGTAATACTAATAATATATTTAGTATACAAAGCGGCAAAACCCTTACCATAACCACCGACAAATTTGGGCGCTTAACCATTTGCGGTGTGGGAACAGCTTCAAACAATCAGGCACTTATTGCAAACGCGGGAACACTTACTATTGATGGAAATGTGGTGATTAGTGCAAACAACACCACCGGTAACGCATCTTTGAAAGGTGCGGGAATTAGCGGGGGCACGGTGAATTTAACGGGTGTGACGCTTACTGGGCTTGTGGCGGCAGATTGCGCGGCAATTTATGCCAGCGGCAATTTAAGTTTGACAGACGTGGTTGTGAACAACTGCACAACAAACGCAAACAACAGCATTGTGTGCACAAATGGCACGGCAACAATTAACTACTCAACAATTTCTGGCAACAGCGGCAACAACAGAAATGACGTTTTAATTAACGGCGGTGGTTCTGACGTGGTGCATGCAATAAACGGCAGCAACATGGATAGTGTTTATTTTGCATCTAGTGCTGGCGGAACAATCAACCTAAGTGGAAATGTGCAAATTCCAAAAATGAGCTACTATTTTTATGAAAGTTCAACCTCTGGCTTTGCAGTTTACAATGTGGGGCTAACAGCCGCAAGCAGAATAAAACTAAATGCCACAAACTCCACTGTTGTGGGCACATATGCATTGCGCACGGCGGTTTATAGCCTAGATGGCATTTATGGCAAAATTTTTAGCCTTCTCAACTCTGGCACGGGCATTGGCGGGCTTGGCATTTCTGGCGGATTTATGGTGGTGCTTGCCACAAGTTCATCTTCCACAGAAGATGAAGAAGACGAAGAAGATGAATACCTTCGTGTTTTACCAACTGGCTTGCAAGAGGTGGAGTATATTGAACGTAGTTCTGGCACCATTACTTTAAACGCTAATTTTAACCCACAAACTGACATTTTTGAATTGGTCTATTCCTCCAATGAATTTTTTTGGTGGCCATATGGGATGTGGACATCAAGTAATTGTTCAGTATTTACTATTAATGGTGCAAGTCAATACTATAGCAATTTTAATGTTTCTTCAAAAACAAGACTAACATTTGGCAAATCTCGTATTAGACTTGAAAACCTGTCGTCTGGTGCTCAAACTGGCACGTCAAATTCAGCATGGGGGACACAAACTTCTTCAAGTTTTGAATTTCTTTCGGGGAATTATTATGGATTTAAGGTTTGGTCAAATGAAATTTTAGTTCATAATCTTGTTCCATGTGTTGTTAAAGCAGATCAAACATTTACAGATTCAACAGATACAACATATAACGAGAATAAAGTTGGCTTTTATGATGTATTAACTGGAATATTTTATTGTGGTTCTGGTTTTTCTGCTAGCGCAACCACTGGTTTCTATGAAGAAATTTACTGGGATCCAGCAAACACTAGCACAAATGCAGATGATGCAAACAATGGTTCGCAGTATGCGCCAGTGCTCAGTTTAGACAAAGCAGTAAAGTTGGCAAAACAATATGGCGCGGTTGTAAAGCAACTTAGCACTTTAACCGTTAGCACCGAAACCACCCTAGACTTTAAAAACGTGGTGCTTGGCAGAGCCAGCGGGTTTACTGGGGACCATTTGAGTGTTTCCACCACCGATGCGGTAACCGTTAACAACGTGCGTGTGGATGGGAATTATACAACAGTGGGGGATCTGTTTGCATATAAAATTTCCACAGTGGCAGGTGCAAATGTAACACTTAATAACTTTAAAATGGACACTTTGACTTATGGTGGAATTAAATTTGCGGGAGATTCAACAACCAAAACAGCTGTGCTTAATATTAACAATGCAAAGATTAACAGCAGGTGTAATTCTATGTCAGACAACGATGAAAAAAGGTGTATAAATATTAATAACACAGAAACTGTAACCTTAACAAACTGCGACCTTAGCGGCAGTGCACAAATTTATTGCAGTGATGGCACATTGAATATTAACAACTGCAACTTGCATGATAACTGTTTTGGCTCTGGCACGCAGGCCGTTCCTGGTGGGGCTGTAAGAGCCGCAACAGTTGTGGCTAAAAACTGCAAGTTTATAAACAACAAAACAAGCAAGTCTGGTGGGGCGATTTATGCAAGTTCCGTAAATGCTACAAATTGCACATTTAGTGATGGAACAGTTGGTTATAATGTACATGGTGCTGGCATTTGTTCATCTGGCAATGTAGTGGTGGAAAATTGCAGGTTTGAAAACTTGGCTTGCTCAACTTCGGGCGATACGCATGGGGGCGCAATTTCTGCTAATGGAACTGTTACGGCAAAGAGTTGTCAGTTTATTAAAACTGCGGCATACCAAGGCGGTGGTATTTTTGCCGGTGGTGACGTGTATTTAGAAAATTGCGACTTTGATAAAATATTTAAATTTTACAGTGCAACTAATCACTGGGGTGCTGCATTTGTTCATGCTGGAAGTAACAAAATAACTGCAATTAATTGCACGTTTACAGATTCTTGGGCTGGGAAAAGTATTTTTCAATGTGGTGCAATGGTTATGGATAACTGTATTATTTCAGGTTGCTCAAATGGCACATCGTATGGTAGTTGCTCGATACAATGTTCTTCAATTGAAGCCACAAATTGTACATTTATAGACAACAATTGTACTATAAATGAAAAAGGTATAATTTACTGCACTGGAAATGTGACACTAACAAATTGTGATATTTCTAGAAACACAACAAGAGACACGATAATTTTTGCAGACAACGCCTCTGCAAATGTGGTTATTAAAGACACAAAGATTAATAACAACACTGTTACAGGACAAGATATTGGGCAAAATGGCTCTACAAACTGGGTGCTTAACTTTGCTGGTGGTGTGTATGTGGCAGGAACGGCCAACATAACAAACAGCGAAATTTGCAACAACTCTGCAACCAGAAAAATGACGGTTAACAACAATAGTGGTGTGGAAATAAACTGTGTTGGTGGGTTGTTTGTTAGGGGCGAAACAACATTAAGTAACGTAAAAATTAACAATAATGCATTTTCAAGCACAAACATGAATGTGCACGATAATACAACAAAAACCGAGATAAACACTATTGGTGGTCTGCTTGTTAAGAACACACTAACTTTATCTAATGTGGAAATTAACAACAACACTGTTAATGTAACCGAAACATTAACAAATAATGCGTCACAATCTTACACTGAGGTTGGCGGTTTACGTTCCACTAGCACGGCAACATTAACAAATGTTGAAATTTGCCACAACACATCCACAAACGGCATTGGTGGACTTTCCACCGGCGGTGGCACCTGGCTTAATGTAACCGTTGGCTATAACACGGGGTATACATATGGGGTTGGAATAACTTCTGCAACGCAAATAACCAACTCTAACTTCTGTTACAACACTGTTACCAGAAACACAAGTGAATCAATGTCTGGATTGCATTTGAATGCAGGTAGCACATTTACAAACTGCAACTTTTTTGGTAATAAAAACGGAAACTGTTGTGGTGTTCATTATTCATGGAGTGGAAATGGTACTTTTTATAATTGCTCTTTCTATGATAATTATACAACAAGCGGTCATAACTATGGTGGTTGTATTATTGCAACAAACGGAGATTTGTTGAAGATGTATAATTGCAAGATATACAACAATATAAGCACAAATATGAATACTATTGGAGTGGCCAACCAAAGTGCTTATTTCTACAATACTGAGTTTTATAATAATTCAACTAGTGGAAGTTATGTGGTTGGTAACAATTATAACTGTTCAACTGTGTGGTTTGAGAATTGTAGTTTGCATAATAATAAAGGTAGAATTATAAATTCTTATACAAATGCAAATAATCTTCTTACAATGATAAATACATCCGTGTTTGCAAATAATGATACAAATGAAAATAATTATTCCATTTCACTTTCAAAAGCCAATATAGACAATTGTCAATTTTACAATAATACAAAAAACGGTTCAAATCCATTTATTAGAGGTGAAACAGGGGATTTTTCTGTTACAAATTGCAGATTTTACAACAATAGAGCAACCCTTATTAATAGGGCTGGTGGGGTGATAACCAATTTTTCTAACAATTACATTTCTGGCAACACTGGCGAATATATAGTTAGTGTTTCTGGAACTGTAACCAATTTTGAAAACAATGTGTTTGCAAACAACAAATTAACCAGCAACAGTTATGGTGTTGTTTACATGCCAACTGGTTCTACTGTAAAGGGTTGTGTTTTCTATGGCAACACAAACGTTTCTACGGGTGCAGACAGCCCAATTATTTTGGTTGGCAGTGGCAGAACTGTTACGTTTGACAGTTGCTTGTTCTACGAAAACGCAAGTTTGGGCACTAGTGCCACTGCAAACAAGGTGTTTAAGTTTGTGGGCGAGGCAAACTTTAACGCTTGCCAATTTGCAAATAACTACTACTATGATTCCAACCTTTCAACCACCAAAAAATTGGCAATTGCTAGTGTTTATGTGGACGGCGGCGTGGCAACTATTGACGGCTGCGTGTTCACCCTAAACCCAAGCACTGATTTGCCTTTTGGTAATTATGGCGTGTTCTACGTGAACAGTGGCGAACTTAACATATATGGCAAGTTTGAAAAACTTGCGCTTGGTGAAGCTAATTTGGTGGTTGTTGATGGTGGCGTGGCAAACGTTTATGCCCAAATTTTAAGCAACACGGTAAGTGTGGCAATAATTAAGCAAAGCGGTGGCGAACTTAACTTAAAGGGCACTATAATTAGCGGAAACACTGCCACCGCGGGCAGTATTATTGAGCAATTGGGCGGAGATTTGAACATACAATCTGCCACAATTTCAAATAACACTTCTAGCCAAGGCAGTGTGATTGACGCAATTGGTGGAGATTTTAGCGCAACGGGCAGCACAATTGCAAACAACACGGCAAGTGCGGGAGCTATTTTAAAAACTGGTGCGGGTGTGGCCAAAATTTCTGCCTGCACAATAAGCGGCAACACCACGCAAAGTGGCACAATTTATACGGGTGGCATGCTTAATTTAAAACAAAACACAATTGCAAACAACACAGGCGTAAACGGTGGCGCAATATGTGTGGGCAACGGCGGTGTGTGCGTGTTGGAAAGTGGCACACTTGCCTCCAACACTGCAACAAGCGGCGGGGCAATATATGTTGAAAACGGCGGGTTGTTCACCTTGCTTGCCGGTGTTGTGGGAGAAACAAACACAGCCTCTGGCACAAATACCTCCGAGGGCGGTGGCGCAATTTATGTGGCTGAGGGCGGCAAGGCGGTTATAAACGGCGGCGAAGTTGTGGGTAACACTGCCAAGTATGGTGCAGGAATTTATAACAACGGCACCCTTGTTGTTAATGACGGAAAATTTTGGAAAAACAAGATATCAGTAGCTAGTGGCATGGGTGGTGGAATTTATAACTCTGGCTTGGCAACCATAAATTATGTGCAACTTTCTGCCAACAATTATATAAGCACCAGTTCTCAAACAATTTATGGTCTTGCCCTTGCAAATAGTGGAAAACTTAACATGCTTGGTGGAATTGTTGAAAATAATTCATTTGATGCTTGTTCAGGTGCTGTTTATTGCAATGAAGGCACAGCAAACATTAGTGGTGTAACATTTGATAACAATGCAAATTACTTTGGTAGTGCAATTAATGTAAAAGCAACTGCAACTGCGAAAATTGCAAACTGCACATTTAATTTGCCAACTTCATATCGTCACCCAAGTGGTGGCAATGGTAGAGGTGCTGGATTATACTTGGAAGGCAACTTTGAAGTTGAAAACTGCCATTTCTCTGGCACCGGAACAAGCAACACAAAATATAATGGTGCTGTTTACATAATCAACACCGCTAGTGGCAAAATGACGGACTGCACGTTTGAGGATATATTCTTTAATGGCTGCTCTGCTTTTGCAGGCACTGTGGGCGCTGGCAAAACCGTGGAAATTGTGGATTGCACAATTTCGGGGTGCAGAAAAGACGGCACAGACAGCAGTTCAAATGTGTTACAAGCAGACGGCGAGGTTATTATTGATAATTTGCATTATGTTAATAACTATGGAACGAACTATGCTGGCTTTAATTTAAGAGGGTCTGGCAGTGTTGTTATTCGCAACAGCTTGTTTGAGGGAAATTACACTACCGCAACAAATGACAATGTTGAGTTTGTATGCGCACTTGCTTTGGGTGGCACGGCAACAAAATTGGTTGACAACTGCGTGTTTAAAAACAACAATAACTCAAGCCGTTCGGTTTCTACTTTGTATATTTCAAATACTGCACAGGATGTTACAATAAAAGATTGCACATTTGAAAACAACACCTGTTATAGTGTCATTTATACAAAAACAGCAAGTGGCACTGCAGGTAGTTTAAAATTTGTTGGCAATAACACAATTGAAAATAATAATGTTAAAAGAAAAGCAATAGATTTCGTAAATGAAAGCACAAGTGGTTTTGGCATTGAACTTGGTTTTGGTGGAAAATTGTATATTTATGACAACAAAAACGCTGGTGGTGCACAGGTTAACTTTGGTGGGTTTGATAATTTGATTAACAACGGCACTTACAATGCCCGTGTTTTAATTGGAGGCCTTGCAAATGGCAGTAAAATTGGGCTAACAATTGACGATAATGCGAAAGAAGACTTATTTGTGGGCACAAACCCAATTTCTTCCTCCGACTTTGCATGCTTTGTAAGTGATAGCGCAGATTATGTGATATATCTAGACAGCAAAAACAACAAAATAAAATATTCCACAATCGCCTCAGCAACTGTTGTGGCAAGTGGTGAGGTTGTGTTTGCCGATGGCTACTATCACGGCTTAACAAACAGCAACTTCCAGGTTTATGATTCTGGCACATTGCTTGACCAAACTGACTTTGTGGTAACATACAGCACACAAGAAGATGGAATTTATACGTTAGTAAGCCCACAATATGCTTGGGTTGCCCAGAATACCGTGTATTACAGAGTGTATAAAACTGCGGATTATGAGGCAGACCCAGATTCCGCCCCATATGCAAGCGGCAGCACAAAAGTGGTTGTGGCGCAAAGATATTTGTCGGCCTTAGTGTTGCCAAAAGCGCGCGCAGACGTGGGCGCAACACTTGCCACTGTCCTAATTTTTGGTGGCGAAGTGGTGGATAACTTTGGCTCCCCAGTTGCAGGCACTTGGGCGTTTGCAGATGGCACGGCAATAGCCACAAATGGCGGAAAGTTTGATGTAACCTTTACCCCAAGTGTGGCGGGTGTTTACGCAAACGAGGGTGGCATTTTGGGCGCAATATCTGTGGAATATAAATTTGATTTGCTTAGATATAAAGTGGATGAAGATGACTCCTCCAAAACCGCTTTCTACTCTGGTGCAACAAAAACAAACCTAGAAACATTACAACAGGCAATGCCACTTGTGGCAAATGGCGGCAGAATTGTGTTTGACACAAATTACAAGTTTGTTTCATCCGAAAGTGTAACTACCTCCGGCACGGTTTATATCTGCAAGGGTGTAGATTTAAGAGGCAATATGTTTGTGGTCTCCGATGAAATGGAAAACTTGGCAGTAACCTTCTCTGGCAACATTGTGTTTGATGGCGCGTGGGTGGAAGGGATTAATTTAAATAAAGAATTAATATTACCAAAAACTTTCCAGCAAGTTGAATATTTGGAAGGCACAGGTACTCAATATATTGAAAACATATGGGATATAGGTGACCACACAATTGAATTTGACATAATGCCTATTGATATGAGTGGTGGATTTAGCAACTGGTTATTTGGTTTATATGATACGTCTGGAATAGGGTTAGATCCGTGGACTTATGGTATAACAATAAGTAATTCTACATTAACTCAAGTCTATGCTGGAACAGTAACTCCAACTAGAGCAGCAGAAGGTGTAAGAGAAAAATATACATTTGTAACCAGAGCAGGAGCTTATTCTACTGAAAAATTAGGTTTATTCTTTGAAACTGGATATTACGATAGAATTTTTAAAGGTAGAGTTTATTCATTTAAAGTTAAAAGAACAAGTGACGATGAATTGATACGAGATTTAATTCCTTGCTATCGTAAATCAGATAATGTAATAGGTATGTATGACATTATTAATGATGTATTTTACACTAATTCGGGAATTGGAACATTTACAAAAGGGCCAAATGTTGGCTCTCACAATTGGGGTGTGGCGTATGATGACCGCACACAAGAAGTGCTTGATGCCGGCTTACTACCTGTTGATTATATAGAAAGTAATGGCACACAATATATTGACACGGGTTATGTGCCTAAGAGTGATACTATTGTTGAAATAAGTTTTGAGAAAACAAGTAACAGAACACAGTATGATCAAATATTTGGGCGATTTGATGATACAAACACTAAATTTTATTTAGAATTTTATGGCGGGCACATGTATCAGCAAATTGGGAATGGTAGCTATACTTATTCTAATGCTCAACTTAATACCAGATATGATGTTACCATTTCTACAAAAAAATTTACCGTTAATGGAACAGAAAAAACGGGAAACCTAACCTTTACTCAAAACAGTTCCACCTTGCATTTGTTTGGAAGAAATGGCACCAACACCAATAACACTCAATACAACGCTGCAATGAAACTTTATTATTTTAGAGTGTATGAAGGCACCACACTTGTTAAAGACCTTGCTCCGGCTTACAACCCAAGCACTGGCAAGGCAGGGCTTTATGACTATGTTTCCAAAGCGTTTATGACAAGTGCCAACTCTGCAGACCTATCATATGGCTCTGTTACGCTAGCAAATTTCGCTGGCGCTACTACTACTACTACTAGCTCTTATTTAGCCATAAACGGAAACAACAATTATATAGATACTGGCATTAAATTTAACGACACCTCTAAAATTGAAATAACCTTTAGTGGCACAACCGGCGGCCAGGGCAACGGCATGGTGTTAACTGGAAACACCGGCACTAGCAGCAGTGATCATAGCGGTTATATCAATGCAAGTGGTTGGGGCTATAGTGACTTTAATTCTAACGGCACAAGAACTGGTGAGAATATTGGCAGTTTTGCCCAAGTTTTTGATGGTACTAAAAAAACCATTACTTTTAGTGGTTATAGGCATAGCAACAATTCAGCAAAAATCTGCACTGGTTATTGGGTTGATAGTTATTATGGCAGAGAAATGTATTGGTATAACATGAAAATTTGGAACACATCTGGCGATTTAATCAGAAACTATTATCCTACAGTATCAGGTGGGCAGGGTGGCTTCTGTGACTTAATAACCGGCGAGATAAGACTTTGCACAGGAACGGCAGATGTGGCAAATTCCTATATTGTTCCAGAACATACTTATAGTAGAATTAATCTTAACGAAGGATACAATGGTTCCGGCTTATTTAGAGTTAAGGAGGGTAGCACGCTTAACTTAGAAGGTGGTGTGAGGTTTGAAAATTGGAATAGAACAGACGGCTATTCTTTCATTTACAACCAAGGCACTTTGAACATAAACGGTGCAAGTTTTGTGGGCAACAGTGTGACATCAAATGGCACAGATGACGTTTATGGCGGGCTGGTTTTGAACACGGGCACAGTTAACATAAACTCTGGCACGTTTGTAAACAACAAAGTTGAGGGCTCAGGTATGGCGTTTGGTGGCATTGTGTGCAACGCTGGTGGCACCGTTAACATTAACGGCGGCACATTTGTGGATAACAAAATTTCGGCCACAAACGGCGGACATGGCGCAGTGGTGTTTAACACAAATGGTGGAACAACCAGTGTGTTTGGCGGCGAGTTTGTTAGAAACTCTGCCAACTATGGTGGCGTGGTGGCAAACGGAACTGGCACACTTGTGTTTGCCGGTGGCACAACCAGTATGAACGTGGCAACCGTTAGCAATGGTGGCGCAGTGGTTAATGGGACAAATGTTGATGGAATTTCTAGCATAATTTATTTGGGTGGAGAAATGGTTGCAAACAGCATTCTTGCAAACGGGCAGCCAATCCCACAAAAAACAAACGTTGAAATCGCCGGCACAAACCATGCTCTTTGGGCTTGCATTGTGGCGCTTTTGGGCGCAGTTATTGCCTTTGTTTTTTGGAGAGTTTTAGAGCTTTCAAAAAGGAAAAATTAAAAATTTAAGTGTCCCATCAAGGGGGTTGCTATATGATTTATTAAGTGTCCCCTCAAGGGAAAGGGGGTATATAAGTTAAAAGTGTCCCCTCAAGGGGAAGGGGGTATATAAGTTAAAAGTGTCCCCTCAAGGGGAAGGTGGTAGGCTTTTGCCTACCAAAGGGTTAAAAATGTTAGAACTAAAATACAACCAAAAAAACATCAATAAAGGCAAAGAGTTAAGAAAAACCATGACCAAAGAAGAACGTAAACTTTGGTTTGAATTCTTAACAAACTTGCCTATAAAAATTTACCGGCAAAAACTTATTGGAAATTTTATTGTTGATTTTTATTGCCACAAAAAGAAAATTGCAATTGAAATTGATGGCAGTCAGCACTTTTTTGATGACGAAAAGCACAAAGACGAATTGCGGACGGAATATTTAAATTCGCTTGGAATAACAGTTTTGAGGTATTCTAATTTGGATATTTCTAAAAATTTTAGTTCTGTTTGCAAAGATATTTATAATAAAATTTTTGAGGATTAATTAAAACTTTTTTTAAACCCTTTGGTGCTTTGCACCAGCCTTCCCCTAAAGGGGACACTGAGAGTGAAAGTTGGCAAATTACAACCATGCCTAAAGGGGACACGGAAAAAAAGTAAACTCAATTTTTCCAGTTAGAATATATAAACATGTGTGTGTAATTTTTTCAGTTAGAATACGAGGAAAGTTGTCCCACCTCTAAGGAAAATACTAAAACTTGTATTAATTTGTGTCCCCTCAAGGGGAAGGTGGTAGGCTTTTGCCTACCAAAGGGTTAAAACTCGCTCATAAAACCAATAAAACCCGTGGTGCGACCCACGGGTTTTTTCTATTTTTATTACCAAACAAAAAACACTAAACAAAATTGTTACATGTGGCTAAAATAGCAACTTGCACAAACTTTTAACTTTTTAAAAACTTTTGGGTTTTTGTGGCAAAAAATTGCGTTTTTTGTTTGGTGAAATTGCCTTTATATAATATAATTATTCTTGTATAATTATACCCACTATGCTCATTATAACTTTGAGGGTTAAAGTTCTTTTGCAAAAGACGTTTCAAGAAAAGCATTGCCCTTTCTTGTAACTGGCAAAAGAAAGGGCGCAAAGAAAACCCTTTGGTGCTGTGCACCAACCTTCCCCTAAAGGGGACACAACAAGTGTTATGTTGCCATAAAGGGGACACGGCAAGAGTGTTTGGCAAGTGCAAACATACCCAAAGGGGATGCGGAAAAAAGAAATTGCGATTCCCAAGAGACCCCTAAAACGCTTTCTAAGAGGTTAAGAAAACTAGAAAAGTGTCCCATTTAGGGGAAGGTGGTGCGAAGGCACCAAAGGGTTGCAGCAATTGCACAAAAAAATAATGAGAGAGGGTTTTAAATATACAAACTTTTTAAAAAAGGTAATTTGGTAAAGAATTATGAAAACAAATTGTTTTAAAAAAGTTTTGTTCTGCTTTGTAAGTGCAATGTTTGCGCTTGCAGGGTTTTTTGGTGGTGGAGTGCTTGCAGTTAAAACAGCGGGCGCTGGTTCTGCCACGGCCGGAACAAACAACCTTGGCATAACCGCCGCATCAAAAAACTCTTTGCCAATGGCTTATCAAGAACTTGAATATATTGAGTCTACTGGTGAGCAGTATATTGATACAAACACCTTTTATTCATCTGCTGATTATGCAATAGAAGTTAAATGCACGGTTACAACTTTGTCACAAAACCAATATGCTGCGATTTTTGGAACAATTGAGAATAATGAATCCAATCCTGCTTTTGTTTTGTTTGGAATTAATAGTATTTCAGGAAGATTTGGTAAATGGACATCAAGTTCTGACAACACATTGAGTTCCGGCGTCCAATGGGTTGTTGGAGAAACCCATATAATCAAGGCAACAACCGGAAGATTGGAACTTGATGGGCAAGAGTTCGAAAATGGGCAAGAGTTTTCATTTGTATCCTCTTCTATGAAGCTATTTTGTCGTGGCGGATATAATTCGGCAGTATTTTATAATAGTGCTTATGAAAAATGCAGAATATACTATTGCAAAATCTTTAATGGCAATATCTTGGTTCGTAACTTTGTGCCATGTTATGAAAAGGCAACGGGCAAAGCCGGGCTTTATGACACAGTGGAAGGCAAGTTTTATGCAAATGCAAACACCTCTGCTAGTGTAGACTTCACCCGTGGCCCAGAAATCAAAACCACCGAAAAGCTTGTAAACCAAGCCCGAATGCTTAGTGGTAATACTAGTATACCATCTTATTTGACTCCTGTAGAATACATAAAGAGCACAGGCACGCAATACATAGACAGTGGCTTTGCCCCACAGGGTGGAGTTGCCTACAAGGTTGAGGTTGACTTTCAATTAAATTATAACGGTGGTGAAAATTGGGCATTTGCTATGTATTCCGATCCATACACATGGAGGTGTGGTGGTTCTGGTTCACTTCATACTGACAGTTACTTTACTTACTCTCAAAGCACATGGAATGTTAGAACTCTTGGCAAAAGCAGTGTTACACTTTCTGGTTCTAACAGCAACAATAGAACGGTGCTTTTCTTTGGCCAAAGAGAAGCAGGCATTGCCTACCACGTGGCAAACAGTCGTTTAACATTTTATAGTTGCAAAATTTGGGCTGCTGGGAAATTGATCCATCAATATATTCCAGTTAAGACAAATGCTGAAACTGAGGCGTATATTGGCTTTACACAAACAACTGCTGCTGCAGGCACCGCTGGCCTTTATGATATTGTTGATGGCAAGTTTTATGTTAATGCTGGAACAGGCACCTTCCAAGAAGGAACAGAAAAACCAAGTGTTGTTTCAGAAGTTAGTTTGGAAAGAATAACGGGTGGCAAGTTTACAACTTTGGCTGCAATTGAAAGTACCGGAACACAATGGATTGATACGGGATTTAAGATTGGTACAAATAGTCAATTAAAGGCAGATTTTCAATTTTCTGGAACAACAAATCAAGTTCTTGTTAGTGGTGGTAGTCAAATAATTCCCATCGCTGTTTACGGTAATTACTTGTCTTTTTGGGTAGATGGTGGGGATTCTTATCCAAGTATGCAAACTATTTCTGCAAATACAAGATACAACGTTGATTATAATTTTAAAAATAAATATGTGAACGTTAATGGCACTAAAGTTTATGATATGACTTATTCAAGTTCAAAAACTGCGAATATAGACTCTGCTATATTTGTGAATAGGTATGGTGGTTCTAATTCTTTTGATAGGTATTGTTCCTGCAAATTATATTATCTTCAAATTTTTGATGATAACAATATTGTTCGTAGCTTTGTTCCTGCTATGGCTAATGAAACTATTGCGACAGCCTACAATGGCACAAGCACTGTTAGCAATGTGGCTGCTGGCACTGTGGGGCTTTATGACACTGTTGAAAACAAATTTTATGTTAACTCTGGCAGCAACGTATTTTTTGCTGAGGAAAACTTTGACTTGGTTTTGGAATATGATTCCACAAAAGTAAATTCTACCGGTGGTGGTGAATATGGTTTGGTTGCGGTTGAGGATAACGGAGATGGCTCATACACTCACGTGGTTGAGGCAGATTATACAACCCAACCTGCTGGTGGATTGTTTGCCAAAGTAACCGACCCAAGTGGGGAGTTGGTGGCACAAGGCATCATTGCTTCAGTGGAGGCGGGCGATAGTGGTGTGACATACTTTAAATTTAACTATTCAAGCAATGTTCCTACATACAAAATAAGCATTTGGAGTTATGATTCACAAGGTTATTACACCAGCAATATGACAAAGGCAAGCACAATTGTTTATTTGAACGGGCAAGATGGCGTGGACGGAGAAGGCTATGGCATAGAATACGACAAGCCAGTTAAGAGCCTTACCAAGGCCTTCCAGATTGCAAACGGCTTGGCTGCAAATGACGTGACAATTTGGGTTACTGGAAACAACTTCTACGTTGGCAATGAGGTGGACCGCAATGGCAATGGTGGAGAACCAATTAAACTTGAAACCAACAAAAACATTAACATTTTTGTGGCTTCTAGTGCAAACCAAGCATTTTTTGTGTTTGACGACCAAGACAACACAAAGGAATATCCAACCTATGAAATAATTTTTGGTGACGAAGATGGCATTGGCAGTATTGTGTTTGACGGCACTTACTGCACCGGCGATCTTGAAGCTGTGTTTGACTTGACACCAAACAGGTTTGAAATTGTTGAGTTTTTGAGCGGGGTGGAAATTAAAAACTTTGAGGTAGAATATATTTTTGATTTGGACGTTGGCCAAAACACAAGCGGGCACGACGTTGTGCTTATTGACGGCGTTTTGTTTGAAAACAACACGGTTGACGCTGTTGTTTATGTTGAAGATGATGGAATTGCAACTGTGCAAAACAGCCAGTTTGTTAACAACACAACCACTAAGGGGTGTGTTTTGGTTGACAATGGTGGTGTGGCCACAATAGAGAATTGCGTTTTTGATGGCAACGCAAACAACACTGGCTATGCTTTGGCAATTAACGCAAGTGGCGATGTTACAATTGAGGGTTGCGAGTTTTTAAACTCCAATTCAACCATGCCGGTTATTCTTGTTGATGGTGCAGAAGCAACTTTGACATCACCTTTAATTTCTGGCAACACTTTGCAAAATGTAATTAAACTACAAAACGGTGCAAGCCTTGTTATTGATGGTGATTTTGACGCAGCAAACAACACAATTTCCGGCAATATTATTAATTTGACAAATTCTGACCTAACTATTAACGGCGGTGTGTTTTCCAACTTTGTTTTGGGCGACAAATGTGTGATTGATGCAAATTTTGACGATGCACAAACACACACAATTGCCTTAACCGGCGGAAAATTTAATGGCAATATTGGCTCTGTTTTGGGTGTGGCTTCCACAAACGCTTCTGGCAAAGTTTTTGTTAACATAACCGGTGGCGAGTTTGAGGGCAACAGCGCACAAAATGGTGCTGTTCTTAATTTGACTGGTTTAAACAATGTTTCTCTTAATGTGGAAGGACTTATATTCCAGCAGAACAGCACCACACTTCCAACCTCTTTCGGTGGCGTTTTATGGGCTGACGGATTGAAGATTATTAACTTTGAAGATTGTCAGTTTGTGTGCAATACTTCTGCTAGCGGAGCAGTTTTGTGGGCTAACAACTGCGCAGAAATTGCCATTGAAAACTGCACATTTAAGCAAAACGTTGCAAATGGTTTGAAAAACCAAGATGCTTCTGCTGTGGTTATTAGCAACAACTCTTTGGGCACAACGGCAACCATAACTGGTAGCACATTTAAAAATAACTCTGCCGTTGCTGGCGCCGTGATTGCCGTTTTGGGCAAAGTGGATTTGACACTTGACAGCACAATTTTTGATGCCAACACAACAAGCCAAAATTTGGCTGAAAACGCAAATGTTTTGTTTGCAATAAATAACGGCGCAAGCAACTTGCCAAGCATTAGCTTTGTGGGTGGTCAAATTGTTAACACAACAACAGCAACTATCGTTGTTCTTGATTATTTTGCAAACTTTAGCATTGATGGGCTTGTTGTTAAAGACAACTCTTGCCTTGGTTTTGTTAACAACAATGGCAATGTTGCAGATTGTGTGGCAGAGGTTAAAAATGTTCAAATTTTAAATAACCAATTTGAACAAAATTATTTGTTTAATGGCTTTGACGAAGCAAATGTTGAAGGCACAACAATTTCTGGCAACAAAACAAATGGGATTTTAAACAAAGAAACTTTGAAATTTGTGGTTTCTAACACACAAGTTTTGAACAACCAGTTTGAAAACTTTGCATTTGCAGTTTGCAACACAAATCAACTTTTTGACACTGTTGTTTTTGATTCCAACTCCTTGGGTTTTGGTGCAATTTACTTTAACACATGCGATGTAAACACAGCAATTTCTCAATATAAAATTGAAGGAATAAAATTTTTAAACAACACATCAAAAAATGGTGTGATTAGTGATCTTAACGGCATGGTTAGCAACTTGATTGTGTGCAACAACATTTTCTCGGGCAACACAGCCTGTTTGGGAGGTGGTGCAATCTCCACATTTGGCGCGAAAGTTAGTATTTTTGACAACAACTTTATCGGCAACCAAAGTGTTGTGGGGGCAGAAGGCCCATATGTTGGTCTTGGCGGAGCAATACTAAGTGGCAATAACGTTATAGATATAGATTACAATATTTTTGATAGCAACCTGGCAGAAAAATCTGGCGGTGTTTTGGCAGTGGTTGGCGCAACAAGTGTTAACATTGGCAAAAATGCAAGCGTTGCACCAGAATTTGTAAACAACATGGCAAAATCCACACAAAATAGTGTTTTTGGCGGTGTAATTTATATTAACAACGTTTCTGCAGGTTTGGAAATTTATTGCGGAAACTTTACAAACAACAAAGCTGAATCTGGCACATCTTTCCTAGCAAATGGTGGTGTTATTTACACAAATGCAAACACCAGAATTTACAGCGCAAATTTTGTTGGTAACTCCTCAACCACAAACGGTGGCGTTGTTTATTTAAACGATATAGACCCAACAAGTTTGTATATAGATGCAATTTGTGCAAGAGGCAACATATCTGGCAACGGTGGTTTTGCTTCCACAAGGAGCAATGATCAAACAACCATTACAATTTGTGACGGGATTTTTGAAAGCAACCAGGCATCTCAAAACGGCGGCGTTATTTACTTAATTCGTGGCGTTTTAAAAATGTTTGGTGGAACATACAGCCAAAATAGTGCAGCAGGCAACGGTGGTGTTTTCTGCCTTGTTTCTTCCTCTAGCATAATGGCAACAATAATAGATTGTGAATTCTTGCAAAACACAGCAGGCAACGGCGGTGCAATTTACTTAGAAAAAACTTTGACTCTCAACTTAAAACAAAGCACATTTTTGGGCAACAACGCTTTGCAGGCAGGTGGCGCGGTTTATTATGACGGCACAAACTACAACGTAAGCCAAAAAACAGGTGGCAAACTATATTTAACCAACACAACTATTAGTGGCAACAACGCCGTTCAAAATGGCGGTGGTATATATTATAAAAAGCAAGCACTTTTAAGTCTTGCAGGCGAAATTGTTGTTGATGCAAACACCAAAAACGGCACGTTTAACACCGAAACTGGTTTGTATGAAGGCACAAACAACAATAACCTAGAAATAGTAAAATATGCAACAAACGAAAACTTTAACAGAAACAAAACAATTATTGCCGCAGCTCTAACAGAAGGCAGCAAAATTGGCGTTACAACGGCTTTAGATTCTGGCGCAATTGAGGTTGTAGATGTAACCAGCACGGTTAACACAAATTACACCCCAATCTCGTCAGATTATGATTACTTCACAGCAGATGACTCAGCAAACTATGCATTATTTGCAGATGCGTCAGCACTTAAAATTCAAAAATTAGCAAACAGCACAAGCCAAGTTGTGGCCGTTGCATCAAATGCAGTTTATGAGTATGACGGCGAATATCACGGAATAAAAATTGACGTGCTTGGCTACAACACAACAGCAGGCTATCAAATATATTTAAATTCAAGCAGCACAGGCAGTTATGCTTTGTGGTATACAAGTTCAACAAACATATATGAAGACCTTGGTGAGGTTGCAACCGACACAATTTTTGCAAAAGACGTTGGCACAACCAAAACAATATACTATGCAGTTCAGTCCACAGGCAGAACTCAGGCCACAGGCAGTGCCACAGTGACCATTGTAAAATCCAGAGTTTATGTTAAGGCAGAACCAATTGTAACCAACTTGTATGTTGGTCAAGCACTTTCCACCGCCACAGTAACGGGCGGCGCAGTTGCAAACTTGCAAAACGAAATTGCCGGCACTTGGAGTTGGAAAGATGGCAGCATAACCCCAACAGCCATGGGCTATGCATATTTTGATATGACCTTCACCCCAACCAACACAGCAGAATTTGCCACACTTAACGTGCCAGTTTTGTGCTGGGTTAACGGTTATGACGAAATTTATTTCTATGCAAATAGAGGCGAAGTTAACGGAAGAAACGTGTTAACATATGAAGCAACCGATTCAACTGGCATACAAAAATGTATAGACGCCTTAAACGATGGCGGCAAGTTGTATTTTGCAAGCTCAATAAATATAAACAATTACTCAGCCGACCTTAATATAGTTGCAAATAACAAAACGGTTTATATAATTTCAACTTTAAGCAACTACCCAATGATTTCAACAGGAAATTTAAATTCTAACAATATAAAAATAAATATTGGCATGCCAAATATGACCGGAAAAATTGTTTTGTCCACAAACAGCACAACATATCCAAAAATAATTTTCTCTGACGCAAACACAACGCTTAATATTTATGATGGTGTGGAAATTTGCGGCATAACTTCCACAGACACAGATAATGTAATAATAGATATTCGCAATTCAACCTTAAATATCTATGGGCTGGAAATTTACAATTGTAACTTGGCTAATGACGTTGCATATTTTGGCAATTCTTCCATTGTTAACATATATAATATGTCTGTTCACGATTGCAATATTAGTGGCGATAATTACACAATGCTCTTTGCTGGCACAGCAAATATCTATAATTTGCAGGCGTATAACAACACAGCCGGCCTTGGTGCAGGCTTGTGCATAAACAGCGCAAACGTTAGTTTGTTTAATGTTAAAGTTCACCACAACACAGCCTCAACTTATGGCGGCGGAATTTATTTAAGTCAAAACCCAAAACTTATAGAAAATTTGGAAGTTTACGAAAACGCAGCAGTAATGGGCGGTGGCATTTACGTTAACGCAAATAGCGGCAAAATTTCCAGCACAAAACAAAATGGCATAAAGTTGTATAACAACCGTGCAATCGGTGCAGAACTCACAGAAGGTGTATATACCGAAGGTAACGGCGGCGCAGTGTATGCCACAAAAGATTTTACCATCAAAAACGCCCAAATTTCTGGCAACATCGCCTCTAATAACGGCGGTGGCATTATGGCAAAGGGCAACCTAACAACAAACAACGTGGAAATTACAAATAACCAAGTTCTAACCACACAAGAGATTAGTGCAAGCAGCAGCGTTGGCGCTTATCAGCAGGTAGAATATATTGAAAGCACAGGTACACAGTGGATTGATACTGGTTTAAAAAGTACTACAAAAACAAGATTAGAGATCACTTTGTTGCCAACAAACCAGAATGCAGACGAAAGATTTTTTGGAGTATATCCAAATGGTTTAATTTTGGCTCAATATATGGGTAGGTGGAGATATGGTGCAAACCTTGATAGTATCGATGTTGAAATAGATTATGAAAATCCAACAACAGTAATAGTTGAAAACGGCCATTGGTCTTTTAACAGCAATAATAACAGTGTTAATAAAAATAGTTCAGGCCCTCAAAACTCAAATTGTGATCTACCTGTTTTCAATTCAATTTATAACAATAACTATCTTGGTAGTGTTTCTATGAAACTTTATTCATTAAAGATATATGAAGATGGCGAATTGCTTAGAAATTTTGTTCCAGTTTATTGCATTTCTGGTGAAAACGCAGGCAAGTATGGATTGTATGACACAGTAACAGAAACTTTCTTTGGCAATCAAGCCACAAGTGGCAATGACTTTGTGGGTGGCAACCCAACTGGTGTTTACTATGGTTCTTACCAAGTTGCTGCTGGTGGTGCTTGGGTTGGCAGTGCTATAGATGCAAAATCCTCAAACACAAGGGTAGAAAACAACGGTGTTAATGTAACAGACCTTTCTGGAACATTGGGCACAGCCGATGTTTATGCCCTTGGTGGTGGTATTTATATTGGTGACATGGCAAATATAAATAGCACGCTTTCAAACTTTGTAGTTGCAAACAACTATATTTCAAGCAAATATGAATATGCTAAGGCCTCTGGTGCTGGCATTGCAACAAACAACAATTTGACGCTTAGCAACACACAAGTTTATGGCTCATACTTTACTGGCAGCTTTAATGTTAACGCTAGAGGATTTGCTCAAATTGCTCAAATAGCGGAAGGTAAAACCTTAACCATTGCAAACTCTAGCGTTACTGGTGAGGATTCTATTACAGCCGAAATTGGTGGCTACGAAGGTTATGTGGTGGAAGGCTTGGTGGATTTGTCTGCCGGTATTAACTTGTTAAATTTGGGGGATAATCCAGCCCCACTTTCTGTTGCTAGCGGCAAAATGTTAAAAGAAAACAGCAAAATTTTTGTGTTCACAACTTCCGCAAACGCAGGCGAAAAGGTTGCCCAGGTAAGTTCAAACTCTGCCAATAACGCAAATCTTCTTTCTGCACTTAAAGTGTTTGGTAATTCTGGCTACTTTGACGTTGAAATTAGCGGGAGCTTTGTGGTGCTAAAAGTCCCAGCAAAGCGCACAGAAGTGTATATCAACACAAATAGTGGCAATATTGATGGTGATGGCAGCGACTCTTCAAAAGTTAAAACTTTGGGCAAGGCCTTATCTCTTGCTGCAAATGGCGCCACAATTTATGTTGAAGGCAAAATTACGATTGGCAGCAGCAATCCAAACGAAAACATAACTCTTTCTGATCAGTTAAAATTTATACATTTAGATACAAGCGTAACAATGTTTCATGTGTATAGTGGTTCCACGTTGACATTGCAAAACGTTTGCTTAAACGCAAATAACCAATCTATTTGCCTTGTGCAGGTGGATGCGGGCGCAACCTTAAACATTTGCGACGGTGCAAAAATAACAGGCTCAACAACAACAAACATTGGCAGTGGCGCAATTTTAAACAAAGGCACCACAAACATTTTTGGCGGCGAAATTTCGGGCAACACAAGCACAAACCTTATTTATAACGAAAGTGTTCTTAACATAACCGGCGGCGTTATTACAAACAATAGTGTAAGTTATTGCATAAACTCTAAGGGCGGCAGCGTAAACATTTCTGGCCTAACCGTTTCTAACAACGCAGTTGTTGGCGGCGTGGTGTATGCCACAAACTCAGCCAATGTTTCAACTCACCAGTCTGCAAACTTTATTGGCAACACTCTTACCACTTTAAACCACGCAACAATGGGCATTTTCAACATTGTTTCCTCTACTCTCACAATAGATGGTGGCTTGTTTGAAAGCAACATAGGCAGCGTGATTTATGCCACAAAGGCAAACAGCGGCGAAAAGAGCAATGTAACCATTGCAAACGCCACATTCCTTTTAAATTCCACCACAGAAAATGGTGCCGTGGTGTGGGTAAAAAATGCACTTGTAACCTTGAATCAAGGCAACTTGTTTGAGGGTAACACAGCAAACAAATTTGGTGGCGCAATTTATGTTGAATGCGGCGAAGTTAGCTCAATCACAGGCAAAATAACCAAAGGTCTTATTGTAAACGACGGCACATTTGTAAATAACACGGCAAACCAGGGCGGCGCAATTTGCTTTGATAAAGATGCACAAGCCGTTATCAAAAACGCCTGCTTTAATGGCAACACAGCCGGCACTGGCGGCGCAATTTGCTTAAAAGGCACCACAGGTTTTGTGGTTGAAAATGCATCGTTTAAAAACAACCACGCCGTGTATGGCGAGGGCAAAGATGGCAAGGGCGGCGCAATTAGCGTTGTGGGCGCAGTGGACAACGTGCAAAATGCAAACCCAACAACAAACTTGATAGTATTTAACGCAAATATTGTTGGCAACACAGCCGGCAAATTTGGTGGCGCAATTTACTTAGAGTATGCCGTGGCAACAATACAGTATGCCACAATTTCTGGCAATTCAGCCACCGAAAGTTCTGCCAAAGGTGGCGCAATGGCAGTTATGGGCAGCGTGCTTAATATTGTTAGTGGCAATTACTTGCAAAACACAGCCTCTGGCACTCTTGGCAAAGGCCACACAATTTATGTGGATAAGGCAGATAATGGAGATGCAGTTTCTTCCACTCTTAACATAACCGGTGGCACAATAATAAGCCAAGAAACCACCCCATTTGCCTCAAACACAGGCAGTGTGCACGTGGCAAACGGCACCACAAACGTGGGTCAAAACGCCTACATTTTTGGCAACACCCAAAACTTGTTCTTAGCACCAAAAGGTATTTCAATACCAGGTTTCCAAGCTGTGGAGTATATACAAAGTAGTGGAGAACAGTATATTAATACAAATTATACATTGAATTCTCCAAATATTGAATTAAATTTTGAAATGGAATTGATAGGAGATAATGTTAGAAATATAGTCCAAATCGTACCAAATGTTACAGGTTCATATTTTGGTTGGGGAAATGATGCTGGTGGTAACAATTATAATTTGTTTTTGAATACCGAATACGTAAATGATGTTCATTATATTAGTTTACGACATTCTGCAGGTATGTTGAAAATTCCAACTGGTAATACAAAACATTTTAATGCAAAATTTGTTGCTAATAGCAGCAGTATGGAGTTTTCTGTAAATGGAGAAACAGAATCAACCTCTATAAGTCATGTTAGTTATAAGGGAAATATTTATCTCTTTCAATCAAATGGTGGCAGTGCATATGGCAGGGGTCATCGAGCTATTAAATTGTATAGGTGGACTCTTTACAACAATTCAACCCTCGTTCGTGATTTCATCCCAGTAAAAGCCACACAAGCAGTTGATGCAAGCAAAGTTTCCACAGGCGTTGCACAACCAGCCGGCACTGTTGGTCTTTATGACTTAGTAAACGAAATTTTCTATGTAAACTCTGGCACCGGCACTTTTGAAGGGCCTGTTAAAGGTGGTGTGGAAGAATCTCAACCACTTGTTATTACCGAGGCTTTTGAAGAGGGTGCAAAAGTTGGTGTAACCACTCAAAACACAGGCAGTTACACATTGTTTGGTTCTGCTTCTCATGTTGCAACTTTAAAACAAGCCGATTATGCCGCTTTTGTGGTTGCAGACGACACAACAAATTGCCGCATAGATTTAAACCAAAACAAACTTTATATGGCCAAAAAACAAGCCGATAGTTTAAGTTATGTTGCAACAGATTATATTGGTCAATATGATGGCGCATCTCATGGTATAGATTTTGCCTTTACTTATCAACCAGCAAATGTAAATGATGCCGTGTTTGCAGAGGCCACTTTGGATTCCTCTGGCAATTTGGTTGTGCCAACCTCTTGGGTAAACGCTCAGCCTGCTTTTGATAGCGGCAGCCACATTGTTGCCTTTAAAATTTCCGGCAGTGCTTTGTCTGAACCTATTATAGATTACAGAAAGGTTGTTATAACTAACGCCGAACCAGTTATTGTGCAAAACCCAACTGTAAATTCACTTTTATATAATGTAGATTACGGCCAGGGAGGGCGAACCCCACCTAGCTTTATTGGCGGCCGCGCCGAATATAACGGCAGGATTGTTTCTGGCAGATTCAGCTGGACTCAAACCTCATTTAGATATGACAACATTGGCGATCAAACTGCCTATGTAACTTTCACTCCAACCAACACAAAGGCTTATGGTTCCGTAAGCTTTGAAATGAACGTTAAGGTTAAAGCCGAAAATGTTTATTACAAAGATGGGCACTTCTATTTGGATGCAGATTGCACACAACAAACAGATTTGGCAAACATGCAAGATGCAATAACCAGCCTTGTTGCAAATGGCAAAGTTTATATTAGATCTACTTATTCAGTTTCTTCCACCGAGTATTGGGTGCCAGATAATAATGTAACCATTGTAAGGCACAATTCATACACCTCCGGCAACTTAATTGAAGTTGAAAGCGCAGGCAATCTTACAATTGGCAGAGATGAAAATGGTGATGTTTCTGTTTACAATCTCACGTTGGCTGGTGGCGCAGTAATCAGCGGCAGCACAAACAGCGGGTTCAAAGCCACAAGCGGAAGTTTAATTTACACAACCGACAATGCAAAACTTAAAATTTGCGGAAATGTTTTTATTAATCAAAGCGAAAGTGAAGCAAACGCAGCAATCTATGTGAACGGTGCATCCGAGTTTGGCATTTATGGCTACAAAGACCAAGAAAATCCAAACACTGTGCAAATTACAAACAACTGGGCAAAAAATGGTGCTGCTTTGTATGTTAAAAACTGCTCAAATGCCGTTATAGATGGTGTTTTGATTACTGGAAACAAAATGACAAGACAGGAAAGTTCCTCTGGTGTTATAACATTTGAAGATAGTTCCGTGCTTATAAAATCTGCAAACATTACTTCCAACACTTCTGCAAACAAAGGTGGCGCAATGGTGTTAATCTCAACTGATGCTGCAACCCCTTGCACTGTAGAACTTAAACCAGACACTTTAAACAAGGAAATTTCCGTAACATACAACACTTGCATTAGCAACACTTTTGATATTGGCGAAAATTGCTACCTTAAAGTTTATTCTTGCATTGTTGAAGACAATACCTCTTCAAGTGGCGACGGCAGCTTTGCAGCAATTAGCGCAAATTATGATGCAGCAAACGCAAAAAGCGGATTAATGTTCCTAGCAAATGATGAAGGCAAAAATTCTTCAATCCTTGTTAGAGGTAGTGTTTATTTAACATACCCAGTTTCCGGTTCCGATTTGCCAGTTATTGTTCAAAAAACAAGTTTGGATAGTAATTCCGAAATAACAATTCAGGTTAGTGACCTAGCAAGAATTAGTGTGGGAACAATGTTTGTTAAAAAGGTTGATTTCACCGATGCGATTTTGGATGAATATGGCCTTAGCGTTTACTCACTTGCAACTAATTTGCAAAATGCAGATTGGTATATTGCAGAAATCACACAGCACAACACGGCTTCTGTTTCTGGCACAACAAACAACAGCCTTGAATTTGGTCAAGATTTCACCTTGCAGGTTTACAACAGACAAGGGGATTCAAATGCTTATGAAGAACTAAACGTTAAATACGGGAAGAAATATTCCGATTATTTCTCATCCACTCAAATTTCAGACGGCACAAACACTTACAGTTTATCTTATTCCGGCTTTGAGGTGGATGGCTTTAAATTGCGCACTGGTAATACCATCGAGGTTTATATTCCATACAACCTAGACGATATAAACGACCAGATTTATTGTGGTAAGAATATTCATGTTTCATGGAAAGTTTCAAACCCAATTGTTCAGTTAACAGTAAACACGTTAACAGCAACCTATGGCGAACAAGTTGTTTTAACTGCAAATATTTTAAATTATAATGATAGCGGTGTTTTTGAATACGAATATAATTGGTTTTATTGTGCAGCTGGCGCTGATAGTTTTGATTATGAAGAAAGCCTTGGTCACGGTAATTCATTAACATTAACAACAGTTGCAGAAAGTGGAAAATACCATGTTGCTGTTACTGCTAAATACAAACTTACAGGAAATGATTATTTTGGCACTTCAAATGATTTAGAAATAACAATCAGCCCAAAAAATGTTAAGATTAATTTGCAAAAGCAAGAGTTTGAATATACTGGCTTACAAATAGACGTTAGATATTTAAACGGAGCAAACTCTACAGATGGTAGCAACATTATTGTTGTTGAAGGTTTAGCTTACTCAGAAGACGAAAGTGTTTTGGGTTTAACATATTCTGGCAACCAACAAACCAATGCAAATCCTAGCGGGTATTATGAAGTTACAATTAATTGCAGTAGTCAAAACTATCAAATTGTTAACACTAGTGGAGAGGTTAATAATGTTTTTGCATGGCGCATTACCCCAAGAGTTTTGCAAATTGCAAATTGGGTTGACGCTTTGCACAGTAATGATGTTTCACACGAATTAAATATTTACTCAATGGCTTATGAGACAGATGAATTTAATCGCCATATTGTAATGCCTGCATGGCAGAATGTTTATAGTAGTGACGTTGTTGTTGTAGAAGCACAAGTAAAGGACAATAGCAATGTAGTTGTTGGAACGTATTATTTCTATGTTTCATCAACCACAACCTCAAGCGCTTTTGTTAGCGCGATAGATAAAAACCCATTGGAGCCTTCAAATATTCTTAATGTTACAGGTTTTTATCAGGTTGGTCGTTATACCACAGAGTTAACGGGCGTTTGTTCAAACACAAATTACACGGTTGATTTAAATAATGCATCTTTTGTATGGAACATCACGGGTGCACAGGCGTTTATTGATTTGTGGCAAGTAGAAGGTGGCAGTTACCCTCACAGCACCTATTCATCTTCCGGCATAAGTGTTGACTATACTGGCAATAATTACAAAATTGCTGTTTCAATGAAAGATTCTAGAGGCAACTCAATAACTTCTAATTTAACAGTTAGAGTAACAATTTCTGGGCAAGAAGCAAATGGTTTATCTTCTTCCGGTCAATTTGAAGCAGGAACAACAATAGAACCTATCGTGTGGGAATATAACGTTTCTAGTTTAGTAATAGTTGGAAATTCCATAAATCTAGATTTAAGTTCTGGTTGCATAGGAAACATAAAAAATGCCGGAACATACACAATATCTGTTGATATTGTTGCGGAAGAGTCATATTATTTTAAAGCAAGTGAGGCTTCTTATCAAATTACTCTTACAATTAATAAGGCAAAAGTTCAACTTGATTGGGGTATTTATACTTATGTAAATAATAAAAATTCAGCAGATATTGGCTCATATTATTTCTATACCGATGTGGAAAATCACCCACAAGCAAGCGGAAGTTACGACCCAACCAAAACTTATTATTTCATAAAAGTTCCTTCTTACACTCTAGAAACAAACAAAACGCAAGAAGATTTTGATGCGGGATTGTATTTCGTTTACGTAAATGATACATATAGAAAGGCAAATTATGGCGGTGCAACGTTTGATGTAAATGTTGCTTACTATACTTGCGACAACACAGTTGTATATTCTGCTCAAAACAATCGTCTAGGAATAGAAAAGGTCACATTATCATCAAGCACAACAACTATTGATTTTGGAAACTTTGGTTTTAATGTGTCTGGAGATTATAATTTGATTAGGAATGCAGGAAATTACACGGCTTATGCACAAATTTGGGGTGAAAATAGCCATAACTATGAAATTGCAAACGGTTCAGATGAATTTAACTGGCAGATAACTAAGGCATATTTAGAAATATCTTGGCCAACACAAACCGTTTACGAATTCTCTAATTCAAATGTTGATTTTAAACCAACAATAATCGGATTAAAGAGTGCAGATACACACAACTTGTTAATAGAAAATAGTTGTACTTCAGATGTAACAAACAATTCAACAAGTGCAATTGGCGAATATACTTGCACAATTGAACCAACTAATTTAAATTCAAATTACACTTTGGGCGAACAAGGTTTGTCACAAAACTGGAGTATTATTCAAAAGGTTTTAAGATTTGAATGGTATGAATATGATAATGGTGTTGAAACTGGAAATAAATACATTCCAACAAGCACAGATTCTGTTTGGAATCCATATTATGATGGAAAAACAAAAGAATTAGTTCCAAGAATTAAAGATAAAGTTCCAGGTTTTGAAGATGTTTATTTCACTGTGGCAACGTCAAACAGCGGGTTTAGAAATGCCGGAGATTATTCAAAGAGTATCGATAAAAATGTGAGCATAACAGGAAATGACGCGCTCTATTATAGTTTTGCAGAAAATGATGCTTCTTACCTTGCAAATTGGAGGATATTGCAAAAAGAAGTGACGTTTACATGGTCTGAAAGCACCCTTGTTTATTCAAAATCAGAGCAATCCGTTGTGGCAACAATTGTGGGTATTGTAGAGGGGGACTCTGTCAATATTGTTTATTCCACAGATACTATCCCAGACACATCAAACAGATACACACAAGCAGCAAGCCAAGTTGGAAATTACGTTGCAAAAATTGCTTCTTTGGAAAACCCAAATTATACTTTCAATCAAAACGGTGATACTATTTATTGTGCTTGGAGTATAGTTCCAAAGGCGATAGAAATTACTTGGAATTTAGTTGGTTTTTCAGGCAATAGTGGCATTTATTCTGGTAGCGCTATCTATGTTGATAGTGCAATAGCAAAAACTGGTGAGGTTTTTGAGGGTGAAGATGCTCAAATTGGTTTAACCTATTATTTAGGAGACACGGTCATAGGTTCCAAAACAAACATAATAGACGTTGGCACTTACAGAGCAGAGGCATCTATTACTGGTGCAAATTCTACAAACTATGTTTTAAAAGAAGGTTTTACAGAATATACATGGTCAATAACACCTCTTCCATTGCAATTCTCTTGGAGTTATATTGGAGATACAACCTATTATGATGCAAGTCTTAGCAATGGTGGTTCACCAGCAGCAAGGTATTATAAACCGGAGATTTCAAACTTAAAAACACGAGATGCTCTCACAATCACTGCAACATTTAACGGATTTGACAAATTAATACCAGTAGATAGTGGTAATTATACTTATGACGAATATGATAGTGCCTTGTTGGCGGGTGCAATAAATGCTGGGATATATCAAGTAGATATAACGGCAATTTCTGGCACAAACAGCGCAAACTATACCCTAGAAGGCGCAACCGGAACAAGTAAACAGTGGAGAATTGATCCAGCTACGTTAGATATTGCAGATGGATTATTCACTGTTATATACACAACCTCAAATCCAACTTCAACGCCTTATATTTACAATTCATTTAATCAAACAGTGGAGATTACAGTTAAAAATACTCACAAAACCGACGCTGTGTTAACTGTAAATGCTGATTATTGGGTTTCAAATAATACCCAAACCGATGCTGGAAATTATAACGCAACAGTTGAATTGAGTGGTAACTTTAAGTTTGTAAATAGCGGAACGGAGCTGAAATCTTATTCTGTTCCATGGCAAATAGACAAGAAAACAGTTTCACTCACATGGTCTTACACACAAACACAGTATAATGGCGGTGTTATAACCAATGTTGCCACCGTTATTGACACCTGTGGCAGCGACGTGGTTAATGTTTCAGAATATGCCACCACAAGTATTTCTGCTGGCCATGCAAATTATGCACAATATAAAGTTAAAAACTATGCTTACACTGCAACTGATGTAGGAAAATATTTGGCAAAAGCAAATGCGGTAAATAATACAAACTACAAGTTGCCAGATAGCGCAGAGTCCTGTGAAAAAGAATGGGAAATAACTGCAAGAAACGTTACCATAAACTGGGTTGGCGTAAACATTACAACAGATTCGAAAGTTTATGATAAAACGGCTTCTTATTTCTCACCAACCATAGAGGGAGCAATAAGTGCTGCAACAGTGGTTTTAGAAACGACTTATTATTATTACGATTCTGCAAATACAACATGGAAGGAATGCACCAACGGGTATGCAGATTGCGTAAATGTTAATAGGTATAAATGTGCAACAAGGCTTGATTCTAGTGCAGGGAGCCAAAGTTATATTCTTGCTGGCACGGTTGAAAAAGAATGGGAAATCACACCAAAAGCGTTAAATTTTGTTTGGAGCGGAACAACATTTATTTATAACAGCACGCAAATAAGCCCAACGGTTTCTTCAATCACAGGCGTGTGTGCAGGCGACACTGTGAGCTCTGCAGATATAATCCTTAGTGGTGATACAAACAGGAGTAATGTTGGCAATTACACAACAACAATTTCAGGAATAAGAAATAACAACAACTACACAGCAACGGGTAGCACAACAGCCACAATAAATTGGAGCATTATTCCAAAACAATTAAAAATAGAGTGGATCACAGTTGGAGTTATTTCAAATAATTGGATATATAATGTAACTGCAAAGTATTATAAACCTCAAATAAAGGCAGGCGATGTAATTGGTTCCGAGCAGGTTAATTTGTCATATTCCATCTCTTACACAAATCCTAGTGGTACTACACAAAACTTTACTGTTTTTGACAATTGTATTAATGCTGGTTCATACACATTAACAGTTTCTGTGCTAACGGGTGATAATGCAGGCAATTATTCTATTTCAGAAGTTCAATCTGCCGATATGTCAAGAGTGTGGACTATTTCTCCAAAAGATTTAACCTTCACATGGGGTCAAAGCACTTTCTCATACAACGGGCAATATCAAAGCGTTTCTGCCGAAATAAACACCAGCGTTTTAGATTCTATTTATCAAAACGATATTCAAAGTAGTGGTGTGGGTATTACATCAGATGGTTACACTGGTCACACAGGTAAAGATTGTGGAAGTTACACTGCAATAATCACAAAGTTAAACAACACCAATTACACTATAAGCACAAATAGCGGTTCCGGCAGCACACTTAATTGGAGCATTACTCCACTTACAGTTGTTGTATTGTGGACGGGTGTTAATATAGATGACGTTGCAGTTGGCACACCTTCTGCGGTTTATAGCAAACAAACAATAGAGTTTATACCAACTGTTGCAAATGTTTTGCCTGTTTATGTGGATGATGGCACTGGCGGTTATACTACACAGTTAGACGGAAATGGTAATGTTATTAAAGAACAAGTTTATATTAATTATCAAACAACTTATGGTTTAACACCTGTTACCGAATATGTAAGTGCAGGTACTTACACAAGAACAATCCAAGCGGGCAGTGTTTCATTAACTGGCACAAATGCAGGAAATTATACAGTAGAAAATATTATTACAAAGTCATGGATTATTTCTCAAATTAATGTTAAATTTAAAAACCCATCAGCGGCATATCAGTATAATGGGCAAGAACAAAAATTAACTGTTTCCTTGGTTGATCCAACAACCGAAAATGATGTAATTATAACAGGAGATTCTGTTTATGCAACATATACAGATCCTGGTGAATCTGCGGTTTCAGATTACAGAAAGAAAGATGCGGGAACTTATACCCCAACTATTGCGCTTGGTGGTTCAAGCTCAGCAAACTATAATCTTGTAACAACTGCCACAGGGACAACTGCAAGCTTTGATATAACAAAAGTAACATTAAGTGTATCATGGGAACAGGAAACATATTCATATACATACTCTGGCTTGGCACAATACCCAACACCAACTGTAACAGGTGCTCAAGGGAATGATAGACCTTACATTTTTGTTTATTATTACGATAAGGGTTCTAACGATTGGCAATCATATGCTGCTCAACCAACATTGGCTGGAAGATATAAGGTTGAAGTTGAATTAACCAGTGAAGCTATAACCAATTACAATATTACTGGCGATTCAAAAACATTTACAATTGGTTCTGCAAGCGTAACCTATGAGGTTGTTCCTTTGAAAATGGGAGACTTAGATGCACACGATAACACAATTCTAATGGTGATTATTTATGGCTTGCAAGAACAAACCGCACAAAGCCCAGCCGGAGATGTAAGTATTAATTACATTACACCTCCAACAGGGTTAATAAATGCTATTGAACCAGGAACATTAAGCAGCACAAATATTACTCAAACTCCTTATTATGTGAATTACTCCGATATTATAAACACATATTTAACAGGCAACTATTCATATGCATTTATCGAGTATGCAGAGTATAACGATGCAGCAAATGGTTATGAACCAGAAATTACATTTGTTTCTAGTAGAAATGATGTAAAAGGTTATAACTATGCCGATATTTCCAACTTTACAGGAATTGGCAAAACTTTGTATCCAGCAAATTCACCACAAGCACAAGTTAATACTTTCTATTACAATAGTTTGGATAATGAATTTGTGTTGTTAAATTCAAGTTCTGCGTTAACCGTAACATATGCCGATACAATAAGTTTTTATGTAACAGGCGGAACAAATTTGTCTGCAAACGACTATCAACTTCAAATTAACAATGTTTTGGCATCATGTTCTAACGGCACTTCAAATTATATTGCAATTGATGGCGGATATTATTTTGTAAGAGTTGTTCCTTATGCAAGTGGTTCAGAGTTAAGTTCATTTGCAAACGCCACTTCATATACAAGTGGTGGCGGCATTGTTTCAAGCGCACCAATGTCAGTGGGTGCTGCAAGGTTTGACGTAACGTTTACTTACTCAAATAGCAGTGTTGGCAATATGGATTTAAGAATAGGTGGCTACAAGTCAGAGGGTGAAATACTAAATGGCCCATCTTATAACTACGCAGTTTCAACCAGCGTTTTGGTAACAGTTAACAAAAAAGAAGTTTCAATGAAGGCTCCAAATGCAACAATGGTTTACAAAACTCCTGGGCTTGAAATTGACGCTGGGCAATCTATACAAATTCTTTCCGGTGCATTACCAGCAGATGAAGCTTCAATTATTGCAGCAACAGAAGTTATTTTGGCAACAGGCACTTATGACATAAAACCTGCGGGCGTTGATGATAATGGCATATCTCTTGCCTTAAATCATCCTAACTATGTTTTAAATGGTGTTACTTTGGGCAAATTAACAGTAACAGGCATGCCTCTTACAGATGGTATGGACGGAATTGTAATACATGTTGACGATTCAAATTGTATTTATAACGGCTTCGCACAAACCCCATCAGTCACAGCATCATACAATAGCGTTACGCTAACATTTAGCCAAACTTTGGTTTATGAAAACAACATAAACGCAGGTGATGACGCGGTTGTTAAACTAACATTAACAGGTAATTACACGGGCACGCTGTCAGCCAAATTTACAATCCAAAAAATGAATATTGCTAGTGCTGTTTTTGATTCTTATTTAACATCATCAGAGGCATACACAGGTTCAAACATAACAAAACAATTGGTAAACAATAATATAAGTTATGTTAAAACAGCCAATGGTGCAGATTTGTTAGAAGGCGTTTCAAGAGATTTCACTGTCTCATTTGTAAACAACTTAAATGCTGGCACGGCAACAATAATTTTCACCGGGTCAAATAATAACGTAACAGGCACAACAACGTTAAATTTTGCTATTACTCCAAAAGTAATTTCAGATGCAAACTTTACCTATACTTTTGATTCCGGCTATGCCGATAAAACATTTGTGTTTACAGGCGGAATAATAAAACCAAAGGTAATTTATTTGTTCAGTGCACAAGAAGGCATATCATTTAAGTTTGACGGCAATAGTTACAAATATTATGTAGAAGGTCAAAGTGTAGAAAGCAACCCAATTAGTGTTGGCAATTATGTGGTAACTGTAACAATTTTGGGCGATGCAAATTCTGTGTTTAATAACTATACCGGCACGGCCTCTCTTGCATTTAGTATTGTTCCTCTTGATATCACAGGAAATCAAAATTTCTATATTTCAGATATCGCAAATCAAACTTATCAAATAGCGGCAATAGAGCCAACAATATTTGCTTATTGGAAAACCTCAACAATTCCTTCCGAGTCACCAAGGTCAGCTACATATAATAGCACGGAGGATGCATATCAGTTAACCTTTAACGACGACTATACCATAACTTACGAAAATAATACAAACAAAGGCACAGCTGTTGTTAGATTAACTGGGCAAAATGATTTTAAAGGCACAATATCAAAAACCTTTACAATTGTCGCCAAAAATATTTCCGCAGAGGATCCAAATATTATTTGTTCTGTTTCAACAACTTTCCATTACACAGGCAGACAAATAACTCCAGCCGCACAGGATATTTTGGCAACATATGCAGCAGCGGGATCCAATACAAATATTACGTTTGATATTTTAAATTATGCAGAAAATATAACTGTTAGAACAGCAGCTCAAATAGCAAACGGCGAAAATATTGCAAGCGTAACAATTTCCGGAACCGGCAACTACACAGGCACAAAAGTTATTCCATTTACAATTTATCAAGCACAATTAAATCAAGATTCTGCTTTGAGCATTAGTTTGGAATATGGCGTTTATCAATATACTGGTTCTGCTATTACTCCAAACATAGAAACAATTAATTACAGACCAAGTGGTGCAAATTACACATTGTATTTGCAATCAACAGACTACGAAATTGATTATTATCAAAATAACGTAAACGTAAGCGCTATTGGTGCAACAATTCACATATTGTTTAAAGGGAACTACACCGGCTCATATGACTATACATTTAATATCCAAAGCAAGCCATTTGATCCAAACGAATATGTAATAACTGCAGTTAGCCATGATTTAGAAACAACAGCCCCTGATACAGATTTGGGTTCAAAAACTTATGTTTACACAGATCCAGCTTCAAGTGGAATAACACTAGATAACATATATGTTTATAAATTCTCTGAGGATGGCGGCACATACACATATACCAGACTTACAGAACTAAGTGATTATGAAGTTGTGTATGAGAATAATAAAAATGCAGGAACTGCTTATGTTCGCGTGTTAGGGCGCGGAAATTATTCCGGCGAGTTGTCAAATTTATTTGTAATCAACCCAGCAAATATTACAGATATTTCTGTGTTGTTTGATGAATTACAAAATCAAATTTACACAGGGTTGTCAATAGTTCCAGAGGTTCATGCAAGTTATAATGGATATGCTTTGCAACTTAATAAAGATTACGTAGTTTCAATAACCACTGGTAGCACAAATATCAATGTCAGAACAGCTGCTCAAATAGCAAGTGGTGAAAATATTGCAAGCATAACAGTAGAGGGAACAAACAACTTTACGGGCACAAAGAACTTAACCTTTACCATAGATCCAAAAGATATTAGTGATCAAATTGTTGTAGAGTTAGAATCTAACGAACAGCAATACACAGGATTTGCAATTTATCCGAATGCAAAAGTTTATTTCCTAGACACACAAACAATTTTGATTCTTAACGCAGATTACGAAGTATCTTATGGCCAAAACACAAATGCCAACACAAGCGGCACTGTAACAGTAAATGGTATTGGAAATTACACTGGTTCAAAAACTGCACAATTTAGCATAGTTCCAAGAAGTTTCGAAACCAATGTTAACGACTTTGTTTTTGGTATGAATGCGGGTAAAACAATTTATTACACCAAAAACCCAATCACATTTAATGCTTCCACATTTGCAGAATATTTCACAATTCAATATGTTAAACAATCAGGAGACCTGCTAGTTGCAGATATTCAAAGAGATTTGGTTTGTGGAACAGACTTTGAAATTGTTGAAAACAGCTTTACAAATAACACAAATGTTGGCATAGCAACGTTTACAATAAGAGGCCTTAATGCTGACTTTACTGGCGATTATACCTGCTCATTTGTAATAACTGCAAGACCTTACGCAGACGATGAAAATTGGACAGTAGAATTACTTGAAAACAATTATGTTTCTAGTCAAGATTTGTATGTTTATAGATACACCGGCGTTCAAATAAAACCAAAACCAGTTGTAAAATATTTTGGCGGTCAGGCACTTGAAGAAGGTGTTGATTATACTCTCAGTTATGTTTACAACCAGTCAATTTCTCATACTTTGGAAGACACAACTTGGCAACAAAAAGCAGGATTGTCTGGATTGCCAACAGTTACAATAACATTCAAAGGCAATTATTCAGGTGTTGCAAACAAAACATTTGCAATTGCTCAAAAACAATTAACTTTAAGCGACTTAACAATAAGAACAAGAGAAAATGTTATTTACTATACAGGCAGTCAAATAAAACTTGATTTTGACGACTTAATAATAGTTGTAAATGCAACAGATGGCTCACAAGCATATCAAATTACACAAAACGATATAGACGTTAACCAAGATGGTTCATTAAAAATTGAGTGTAATGATGACAACCTTAACGTTGGTCCAGCCTCTATGAAAATTTACTTTGGCGGCGAAGTGTTCACTGGCGAGGTGGTGTTTGGCTTTGAAATTTCAAAAGCAAATATTCAAAACACACACGTTATAGATAGTATCTTTGATTCCGAGCTCTACACAGGTGCGCAGATAACCAAGAATTTTGAAAACATTATTTTCTTAGGTTCTCTTGCCTTGGTAGAAGATAATGACTTTACAGTAGAATACACAGAAAACACCAATGTTGGCACAGCTTTTGTTACAATAACAGGCATAAACAACTTTGAAGGAACAAAGTTAATTAAGTTTAATATCCAACCAAGAACTCTTTCTTCAACAGAAATTAAACTTGATAACATTCATGATGTTGTTTATAACTACGGCAAAGAAATTACAATAGAAGATTTAACTTTATATTATGTAGATAATAGTGTAGAACCAGAACGAGAAATTGAAGTTGAAAATTTTGAAGTGTTCTTTACTCTTGGCCAAGAAGAAGGCGATGATTACAGAACAGCAAGAAAACTTGTTATGGGAACAGACTATGTAATTTATGAATACAGAAACAACATTAATATTGGCGAAGCTACAATAGTATTAAGTGGTATAAACAATTTCAGAGGTGTGTTCTTTAAAACGTTTAATATTGTAACAAGAAATATTAATCAGTTAGATAATCAAATTGTTTTAAGCCAAAGTTACGATCATGTGTTTACTGGGGAAGAAATAGAGTATGATTCTTTCAGTGTTGAAATAGACCAAAAAGAAACCATACAAATAACAAATGTAACCTATCAAAACAATTTGAATGTTGGCACAGCCACAATAACATTTAGTTTGTCTGGAAATTACACGGCAACAGATATTGAGCTTAGCTTTGAAATTTCTCAAAAACAATATGATTCAAGTGAGTTCACAATTCCATATATTTCAAATCAGGTTAAAAGAGTTCCAGCTGTAAGAATAGAGCCAGTGTTTGGCAATGCAACTTATACAACAGAAGAAATTTCATTTGTCAACGAAAGTGGAACAACAATTATTCTAGTTCAAGATGTAGATTACACACTTGACTACCCAGAAGAGGGTAACAAAGAATTTGGCTTAGGGTATGTGTATATAACATTTATTGGAAATTACACCGGTTCCGCAACAAGAGGTTTCTCCATTGTAAAAGGCACTCCATCTCAGGCAGAGTTTGAGGCAACGATTGGTGACTATTACGTTATACCAAAAGATGCATTAACAATAAGAAATGCAAAATATGGCGAAGTTTCTACTTTGGAAGATTTAATCATTGTAAATTCTTCCGGAATAGAAATAGAAAGAAATGTTTTGTATTGGAATAACAAAAATCAACTTGTAATTGGTGTGGGCGAAATCACTGCAAATGCAACGTTTAATCCTAATAGGGAAGATTATAACGATTTAACTGTTGTTTTAACGTTTACAATAGAAAAGGGTGAATATAAGAACATAAACCCTTATGAAGATGTAGCTACCGAAGGGTATTTAGAAGTCCCTTATCGTTTTGGTTTAACCTTAAGCGACATTGCCCTTCCAAGAGGATTTAGTTGGCAAACCCCAGAGGAGAACTTAACAAACACAATAATTCAAGCAGAAGAACAATATAAACAGTTTGTATTTACAGCAGATTATGATAGATTCCCAGAGTATTACAATAAAACTTCAGTAAGTGTTACTTTAAGAATTGTTAGGGGCACATTAAACGCAAAAACATTTGAACATCCAGCCCTAACTATTCCTTACAGAGAAAACTTAAAACTTGCCTCTATTGGCATAGTAACACCAGGTTATAGTTGGATAGATGATGAAAACCAAAGTTTGCAAGATTTGTTGGTTGTTAATGGCAGTGAAGGTGAATATTTCAGAATGTTCTACAACCCACAACAAGATACAAACTTTGTAGAAAGCGTTTTTGGTTCAAAAACAAATTACAATGCAATGGAAGTTAATGTAAGAGTTTATGTAACCAAGGCCACATATCTAAGGCAAACAGTTCTAAAAGCTCTTGGCAACTTTGAGGTTGAAAACAAGCCATACAAAGAAGGTTTAACTCTTGGCATGCTCAACATAAATCTTCCACAAGGCTTTGTGTTTGCAAATCTTGGTCAAATGTTGTATTTTGGTCAAAACGAATGCCCAATAGTTTATAACTACAATTCATCTGTAAATCCAAACTATAATGCCTATGGCGAGGATTTGTCAGAAAGAATAACAATTACCATAAACGTGGTTTCTCCAAGAATTAAGTCAACCTTAAAACCAACAGATCCAGAGGTTGTAGAAACACAAAATAGTGAATTTGCAATTTCTAGAACTTGGAACACTAATTTGCAAAATAATGGAGCAAGCGTCCCACTTGTTGTATATTATTATGATGAGTATGAAGATGTGTGGACGGAAATCTCTGGCAGTGCAGTTTGGTATTCTGGCGAAGAACTATTGCAAACTGTTGGTTATATAACCAGACAAGCCAAGTTTGTGGCAGACAATAAAAACTTCACAGAAAATAAGGAATTCTTATTGCAAGATGTAACGGTATTAATTAAAGGCGAAAATGTTAGAAATTCTTTGTTGAATTTTGTAAATGATAGTTTGGTTTATTCACCAACCTCAACATTACAAAGAATGTCCAAAGTTACAACCAGCAAAACTTCACTTCAATTTATAGATTCAATCACTTATGCATATCAAAGAATTTATACCTTTAATGGCGAAGAAATGGTGGATCCAAATGTCTACGAATTGAATTCCAGTGTAGTTCTTAATGCTGGAAAATACAGAATAACAGCTTATTTCAATAGTGGAAAGTGCGTGTTCTACACATTTAGTGATGAAAATGGAGTAGATATTCAAAACTTTACAATGCAAAAAGATATAGAAATAACCAAAGCAACATTAGTTGTTTCTATGTTGTCTGTTGAAAAAACATATGGCGATTTGGATATCGAAAATGGTGAAAACATCGTTGTAACCGGCCTTGACGGAATAAACCCAAGCAACTATGTTTTAGGTGTTTATTATGAAGAAGAAGGCATCACTCCTGTGGATATTTCAAGGTTTACAAATGCAGGAACTTACTATATTGTGTTAAAGCTTAGCAACAAACTTGCAGCAAATTACAATTATGAAGATTCAATAATGTGTGTTCCTTACAAAATAAACCCAAGACAAATTAAAGATTTTGATATCGTCTTAAAATCTATGTTAAAGGAAGATGGCTCTGCGTTAAACGGAAAAATTTCAGTAGAATTTGACAAATCATTGTTTGTAGATGGTATTATCCCAGATTATGACTTGATTTTCTCAAAAGACGGAAGAGATATAGATTCAGTTATTACAAGCGGAGAATATTATGTAACAGTTGTGTTTAATACAGATAACTATTACATAACCAAATCAAAATCCTTCCGGGTTTATGAGCCACAAACGTTTAATAATTTGATAATTGTTTTAATTGCTGTTGGCGTTGCGGTTGTGATCACAGTGGTTGTTATTGTAACAATAAGAATAAACAGAAAGCGAGCAAGAAGAAGTATCAGCAAAGAAACAATAACAAAAAAGACAATAAACAAAGAGCAATAAGGTTTGGTTAAAAAAATACGGCAAGAAATTGCCGTATTTTTTGTCATTTCGACCAAAAAAACCCGCCACTATTGACACTTTTCTGTTTACTATGTATAATATCATAAACAAATTGGGGGTTTGTATGAAAAGATTTTTAATGTTTTTGGTAATTGCCATAGCAGTTGTTAGTTTAGGGCTTACCGTTTATTACCTCTCGGCAGACAACGAGGTAATATATATTAAAAGCTCTTTTTTGGTGGTTAATAAATACGATAATATTTATGTTGCCGATGGTAATAACGATTTGTTAGATTTTAAAAATAGAAGCGAGTATACAACTCTTTCTTACTCTTCGGAAAATGATGATGTTTTGCAGTATAACGCAAACGAAGGCTTTTTCACGGCAAAAGTTGGTGGAGAAAGCAAAATTATTGTAAAAACTTCAAACAGCAATTACGCAAGGTTAGTAGTGGATGTTTTGGTTTGTGACGGCACACCTGAATATCCATATATGATTAACTCAGAGGCAGCTTTGAAAAAAATTGGCACCACAGACGAATTTACAACAGATATGTGCTATAAGCTTTCAAACAACATAGAGCTAACAGAAAAATGGGTTCCAATAGCAAATTATAGCGGTGTTTTTGATGGCAATTTTTATACAATTAGTAATGTAAATATAGATGATAGTTGTTTAACCACAAACACAGACGTTGGCTTTTTCTCAACTTTGCAAAAAACAGCATGTGTAAAAAATTTGTTTTTAACAAATGTAAACATAAGTGTTTCTGCAAACAACGTTGGCGCAATAGCAGGTTCAAATTCCGGCTTAATTCAAACCAGCCAAGTGGCCCTTGCAACAATCAAAAATAGTTTGGAAAGCGGCACATCATATATTGGCGGAATTGTTGGAAGAAACCTTTATGACAATGCAGTAGAAAAAATTGATAGATGCGGTTTTGACGGAATAATAACCTTAGAAAAAACAAATAAAATTGCAGGGGGCATAGCAGGCTTAAACCAATATGGCGTTATAAGCGAGAGTTATTCAAGAGCAGTTGTAAATAATAATGATAACAATTTTGGTGGAATTGTTGGTGAAAATAACGGAACTGCAAAAAAACTTGCAAATATTTACGATTGCTACTATTATATGCCAGCCTTGGGTGAAAATATTGTTCCAACAAAAGTGTATGGCATAGCTTACCAAAACAAAGAAGATAGTCAAACCAGAAACATAGTAACAGGTAACTATCATGGCGGAATTTATTTAGAAGAAGCAATTGCAGGTTTAACAGCAGATTCTTTTGAATCTTCTTCAAATGGTTATTTAAATTCTAAATTAGTTAATTTGGAACCTGTGCAATTTACAAATAAAAACAGCTTTATAACAACAAAAAGTTTGGACCAATCAAAGGAGAATAGATACTGGAATTTTGATTCCGTTTGGGAAATTCCAAATAAATCAGATTACCCAGTTCTTAACGTTTATTCTTCTGTTGCTTCCACATATATTATCGACGTTTCAAATATCACAACGGATAAAACAATCACAACGGCCCAAGAATTCTATGATGTTCTAGCAAGCAATACCACAGAAACATATAAACTTGCAAGGGATATTTCTTTTGATGATTTTTATTGGGGAGATAGCACACACCCAATTCCAGAAACTTTTAATGGCAGTATCATAAATCCAAATAGTTATGTTTTGTCAAACATAAAAATCCATAATAACCAGGAAAATGGCAATGTCGGTCTTGTAAAAGAACTATCAGCAAGTTCTGTTATAAGTGGATTGATAATTAATAAAGTTACAATAGATGGAGAAAAGGCAAGCAGAGTTGGTGTGTTGGCTGCAATCAGCCATGGCGCAAATGTTTATAACTTAACAATCGAAAATGTAACAGTTAATATCCAAGGCCAAGCTTACGGAACAGTTTTTGGTTTTGCAAAATCATATTCTGGTCATGGAATAAACGATGTAAATATTTCCGGCGTTAAAGGAGAAAACAGTTACTTCGATTATGCTGGCGGTGTTGTGGGCATAAACTTAACAGATATTACAATTGAGGGCTCAGTTTATAACAACGTTTACGCTGTAAATCTTGTTGCTCATTATTTTGGTGGAGTGGCAGGCTTAAATGGCGGGAAAATAGAAAAAACAACCGCATATAATATTACATTTGATAAAGAACAAAATGAAGATAGTTTTGCCACTATTTATAGCGGAAAATCAAACATATTCGTTGGTGGAATTTGTGCATCAAACGAAGCAAAAGTAAATTCCGTTGTAAACAAAGGCTCAGTTTCAGATGTTTATGTTTCCTTAAAAATTAACACAAAAACTGGTGTAAGCTACATTATTTATGCTGGTGGCGTTGCAGCATATAACGGAAGCAACATTTCAAGGGCTTATGTAACAAACACAAAAATAGAGGTTGTTGGCTCTCAATCAGTTGTTGCTGGTGGTGTGGTTGGGTATAACAGCGGTTTGATAACAAAATCGGTTGTAGATAAAACTTGCAGCATAGACACATCAATCACATCATCTGTTGGCGCAACAAAAGATAACGACAGATATATATTAAACACTAATAATTGTAGCATAGTTGGTGGATTGGTTGGCTTTGATGCAGACACAACAAGTTCTTCCCAAACGATATATCAGTGTGCATCTTTAATGCAAAAAATCAAAGGTTATTATGCTGGTGGTATCACAGGCATTTCAAGGGGCAATATTTCTCAAACTTATTGTGGAAATAGCACCCTTGTAAATGGTGGAGTTTCCATAACGGGATACATGACAGGTGGTTTTAGTGCAGTCACTGCTGGCGGATATTTCAAAACATGCTATGCTTTCTGTGCATTAAACAGCGTAAATTATGGCGGAAGTTACAAGGATGTAACATCAGCACTCAAAATGGATGTTAGTTGCATGGGCGGCTTCTCAGTGTTTGTGTTTGGCACAGCAAGCGTGGAAAATTCATATTGCGTTGTTTCATTTAACGGAAATGGCGTAAGTTATGCATCTTGTGCACAGGGTTACAATGGCGGAACAATAAACAACTGCGCTTACGAAACTGTTGGCTCAGTTAGCACTTCATATGGCACACATGTTTTAAAAGAAAATATGAAGGGTGAAGATGGTTACTATGCACTTAAAAATGCTATTGGATCTCTTCAATATTGGGAAACAACAAATGGTTACCCAACATTGTCCGGTTTGAACATTAGAGATAAAAACACAGTTTTACCAAACTTTTAATAACAATTTAATAGTTCTAAAAACAAAATCATATCAAAGCGTTTTGGCAAAAACTTTTTTAAAAACAAATTCAAATAAAAAAAGCAAGAAAGTTAACCTTCCTTGTTTTTTTTAGTGCAAAATAAAATTAATAGTGACTAAAACTAGCATTATCAAAAAAATATTAACATATAGTTAGTAAAAATTATTCTGCTTCTTTTTGAGCTTTTTCAAATTCTGCCAAAATAATTGACCTAATTTCTTCTCTTGTTTCTGTGTTAAGTGGGTGAACAATGTCTTTGTATTCGCCATCTAAAGTTTTTCTGCTAGGCATTGCAATAAAATATCCTTGGTTGCCTTCAATAACCTTAATGTCGTGAACAACAAAGCAATCATCAATTGTGATTGAAGCAACAGCTTTAAGTTTGTTGTCGTCCTTTTTAATAATCCTTACTCTTACATCTGAAATTTTCAAAGTCTCATACCTTCCTTTTTAATAGCTAGCATTACTTTCTAACCTAACAAAATTTTAAAACAAAAAATTAAAAAAAGCAAACAAATAAATAAACTTTGTTTCAAAAATTTCATATACAAATATTATGGTAAAAAATTTAAAAAACTATAACAAAATTTTTTTAGTAGGTATTGCGGGGGTTAGTATGAGCGGCTTGGCCCTAATTTTAAAAAATATGGGCAAAAATGTTTTTGGCAGCGATACCAGCCAAAATGCCTTAACAAAAACATTAAAACAAAATAAAATCAAAGTTTTTTCAAGGCATAATGCAAAAAATATTAAAGGGGCAGATTTGGTGGTTTTTTCTGGTGCAATAGGCCCTTCAAACCCAGAAATTATTGAAGCGAAAAAACAGGGCGTGGAGGTTATAGAAAGGTCGGAGTTATTAAACTTAGTCAGCCAGCAATTTAATAATGTAATTGCCGTTTCTGGCACGCACGGCAAAACCACCACAACGGCCATGATTGCACACATTTTTTTAGTTTGTGGGTTAAACCCAACAGTTCATTTAGGTGGCATATATGAGCAAATTGGCGGGAACATTTTTTTGGGTGGTAAAAAGTTTTTTATAACCGAAGCCTGTGAGTTTAGAAACAGTTTTTTAACTCTCAAACCAAATGTTTCTGTAATAAACAACATAGAACCAGAACATATGGATTTTTTTAAAACCACTAAAAGCGAAAACACTTCGTTTAATGCTTTTGCAACCCAAACAAATGATATTTGTTTTGCCAGTCAAAAGTGTATAAAAAAAATGAAAAGCAACCAGGCGAACATTAAAAGTTATGGAACAAACCCCTCTTGTTATATTCAAGCAAAAAATATAAAAAATGACGAAAATGGCAAATATTCCTTTGATTGTTATAAGCAAAATTGTTTTTTAGGCAAAATAAAACTTAATATTTACGGCAAACACAATATACAAAACGCCCTGGCAGCAATATGTGTTTGTTTACAATATAAAATTGATTTTAATGTTATTTACTTGGGCCTAAAAACTTTTGAAGGCGTAAAAAGAAGGTTTGAGTATGTGGGGCTATATAAAAATTGCCAAATAATAAGCGATTATGCCCACCACCCAACCGAAATTTCAGCCGCCATAAAAACTTGCCACGAAGTTTTTAACAAAAAAATAGTGTGCATTTTTCAACCGCACACTTATTCAAGAACAAAAACATTAATTAACGAGTTTACCGCTTGCTTTAAAAATGTTGACGAATTATATTTGCTCAGCACTTATCCATCACGAGAAAAATTTGATTTTTACGGAAGTGCTGAATATTTAAAACAAAAATTACTGGCGAATAATTTGCCATGCAAAATAATTGGTGTATATAAAAAAAGAACTTTTTTAAGAAAAATAAAAAAAAGGAGGTTGGCAAATCAGGTGTTATTGTTTTTAGGCGCAGGGGATATAGAAACTTTGCCTCAAAAGTTGGCAAAAAGCCCATAAAAAAAAGAACAGCAATTTTTGCTGTTCTTTGCTTTTTACAAACCATGTTTCTTTTGAAATTTTTCAACTTTACCACTAGCATCAACAATTTTTTGTTTGCCAGTAAAAAATGGGTGACATTTATTGCAAATATCAATTTTCAATTTGTCGCCTGGTTTTGTTGTTTTGGTAACAAATTTTTCACCGCATGCACATTCCACTTCAACTTCGTGATAATTTGGTTGTATTTCCTTGTTCATAACTAATCCTCCTGCAAAGACAAAATTAATTTTTACAAAGCAAAGTATAAAACAAAACGCAATAATAGTCAATATTTTTCTTTCGAAAAGTTAATAAAATATAATTTAAATGTAAATAATTAAAAAACTATTTTTGTTTGACTTTAAACCAAAATGAGTTATATAATAAATTGTTAATAATTATTTAGTAGTATTTTGAGGAATTTTGTTATGAAAAAATCAGCAGTAAAAATTTCTGGAATAATCACAACTATCATTTTTTTATTACTTTTCGCTCTTTCTATTTTAAACTTGGGCGAGTATTTTGAAATAGGTTTTTTAACAAACCTAATTTCTTCTGTCGATATTTTAAAAACCATTGTTTCGTTAGTAAATGTTGTTTTTGTGTTGTCACTAAACCTATTAATTTCACTCATAACCACAGCAATAGAAACTGCAACTGTTGGCAAAGTTGTAAGTGCTGTGTTAGCAGTGTTTTGTCTTATAATGTTTGTTTGGGGTATTAAAGAAATAACAATTTCTCACAAGGATGACGAAAGTTTTGCCCGTTGCCACAAAACTTGTGCCTTCATGGTGTTTACAAAATTTATGTTCTTCCTATACGTTACAGTGGTAATTGCTTTAACTTTTGTTTTAGATTCATTTAAAACCCTTGCACAAAATTTCAGCTCAGTTTTAGGACTTGAAAATGGTTTTTATTATGTAACAGGAGCTCTTGCTCTTGTGTCATTCTTGTTATTTATTTTGCCTGCTTCAAATTTTACAAAAGCAAAAAAAGCATATGCAAATCAGGGTGCAGAGCAATCAACATTTGCAGCTCAAAATGGTTTCCAAAATCCACAAGGTGGTTATGTTCCTCAACCAACAATGCAAGCAAATATGCCTCCAATGCCAGGCTATGCTCCACAAACTAATGTCCAACAAACCAATTTTGCTCAACCAGCGCAAAATCCACAACCAGCAGCTGGTGTTCTACAGCAGCCAGCAGAAGTCGTGCAAAACGCCACACAAACTAATGTGGTAGAGTTGGTTCCTGGTCAAAATGGCGTTCCACAAAACATATCAGAAAAGGGCTTGCAGGATCTTCAAAGGTTAGTAAGGCTTAAAGCCATGGGCAGTATTTCAGACGAGAATTACAATGCAATGTGGCAAAAAATTTGCCAAACCAATCTAAATTAATTTGTTTGGAGATAAAAATGTTTAAAAAAAGTTTTCATTTTTTAAGGTATGCTTTTTTCACATGTTTGTTGTTTGCAGCAACCTTATTTTTCTGTGAAAACTTTTTTTGTTTTACTCCACAAACTTTAAAAGCCGAAAGTGTGCAAATTGCCTTTTCTCAAAACCTTTCCACATCTTCGGAGCTTGTAATAGAAAGCATAACAGCCAAATATCCATCAAAAGTATATGACGGCACAACTTTGGTTGAGTTAGAAGTTGTTGTTTCAAATTTTGCGTTTGAAGATAACGTTTCTGTAATTGCCTATGGCAATACCCCAGACGCAAATGTGGGTGAGAATAAATATGTTTTTTTTAACACGCAGAATTTTGAAATCACAAGTTCTTTAAACAACCAATACACTTTACCAGAAAAGACAGATGATGATTTTGATAAAATACTTTTTAACATAACAAAGCAACCAACAGAATTAACCTGGGTCACAACTTTCCACCCAAGTTCTTACACATATTCCGGACAGAATCAAATGTCAACCGTAAAAGCCTATTACGTAAAGGAATATTACCAAAGTGAACAGGCATATTTTGATAGTGATTTAAAAAGGGAACCGGTTTATTTGCAGCTTTCGTGGACGGGTAGTTGCCAAGAAGGCAACTTTAACTATGTTTACTTAAATGAGTTTAAAAATCACGGCACATACAAGGCAACCGCAATTTTAGGAGAGCAGGAAGCGAATTTTGAAATTCAAAATTCTTCTCAGTGGTTCACAATGGCAAGGGCCGAATCGCAAATAGAAATTGTGGGTAATAAAAATTTTACATACACTGGCGCAGAGCAAGATGCCAGCAGAAATGCCACAATGGCGGTGTTGAATAACCAAGAACAAACAATCACAAGTTCTTGTTATTCAAATTTTAGGTTCACCACAGTAAGTCAAGGCAATAACTTAACGGTTCAAATCAATGTTCCTCAAAGTCAAAATTATACATCAGCCGAAACAACATATACCATAAATGTTTCAAAAGCACCATGTAATATAAACATCGATAATATCCCAAGTTATACATACATAAAGGATACCACCCAATATGTCACAGGTGCCACAATAGATAATACCGAGCAAGTTTTAAAATATGCCAACAATAGTTTTCAAACCGTTGCAGAGGGTAATTCTTTAATGGTTGTTGCCTATGTTGAAGAATCCGAAAATTATTTATCAAATTCTGTAACATTTCCAATTGTTGTTGAAAGGCAAATAGTAGATGTGTCAGACCTTGTTTGGAGCAGTATTAATGCAAATTCTAGTTATGACAAAACAAGAAAGTCGGTTGTTCTTGCAAATTACAATTCCGATTTAGTTTATTTGCAATATGAAAACGCAACCAAAGTTGACGCGGGAGATTATGTTGCAAGCGTAAAAATTTATTTGGTAGACGAAGAAAATTTTGAATTAATTGGACATGTTGAAAATTTAAATTGGTCTATAAAAAAAGCAAAAATAAAAAAGCCAACAATTACAAATTTGGTTTCAAAATACACGGGATCATTGCAGTATGCAAATATCTCATCAGATACCAAAAACAATTATGTTCTTATAAATAACAGTCAAACAAATGCCGGTAATTACAAAGTAACCATAAGATTAAAAGATTTGTTTAACACCCAGTGGGCAGACGAAACCATTGATGATATTTACGTGGATTGGAAAATAGAAAAAAAAGAATTAGACACTCCACAATTCAAAAATATCTTGGTTTATAACGCAAAAAATCAAAAACTTAATATTCCAGAATCAGATTTGTATTCTGTAATAGAAAATTATAAATCAGAAGTTGGAAATTATGAGAGTTATGTTGTCTTGTCCGACCCATTAAACTACAAATGGGCAGATAGTAGTAGCAGCATTTTAACCTTAAAATGGCAAATCATCTCAAATGATAATTACAACACAGCCACCCCTATAATCACAATTATTATAGCGGTTATATTAGTTGCCTTGGCTTCCGTTTCCATAACGCTTCACTTCACAATTAAGGCAAAAAGAAGAAAGCACAAAAAACTTTTGCCTCAAACCGCACAGGCAGCCCAAAGCATTAGCACAAATACTGTAAAGAGCACTAAGTTGCCAAAACAAACCACAACCAACAAGCTAATTGCACAACCAAAAAAACAAAAAGAAATTGTAAAAAATGTTGTAAACAAATCAAAAACAAACAAACAGCCTGTTAAAAGCAAAAAACCTAGTGCCGTTACAAACAAAAATCATGAAGAAGAAAAATCTAGAAAAAAACGTATGATTTCTATGAAAAAGAAAGACAAACGTAAACGTCGTCAAGAAGAAATCAAAAAGAAGGTTGTTGCAAGTAAACCACCGGCAAAAAGGGGAAGACCTCCAAAAAATAAAAGAAAAAAATAGAAAAAAAGAGACACAAAAATCTCTTTTTTTTTATCGCACTAAAACATTTAAACTATTTTTTAAATTTTAATTTCTAATAACATAAATATTGTCATTCTCATTAAACTTAATGATTTTTGACGCTAAAGATTTGTTTTCTTTTAAACTTTTAAAAACGGTTACATTTTTCCCTTGTAAAAATCTTGTTACTTCTTCAAAACTGTCTAATGGCTCTTCTTTTTCAAAGTTAACAGATGTAGAAGGCAGTGGGAAATCAATTTTTTTTAAAATTTTTTGGCACAAATCGTTTTTTGGCATTCTAAGAGCAATAGTCTCTTTGTTTTCATAAAAACTCAGCAAATTACTTTTTTTGTTAAAATCAAAAACTATACTCACTGGCCCAGGCCAAAGATTTTTTATTATGTCTTTTTTCTTCTTATTAAAATTGCATACGTATTTTTTAATGTTTTCATTGTCTTTTATTAAAAATATAAAAGGCTTTGCCAAATCCCTTTTTTTTAATTTATATAAGCTTTCAATGGCAGATTGGTTATATGGGCTAACGCTTAACCCCCAAATTGTATCTGTTTTAAAACAAATTATTTTGCCATCTTTTAAATCTGTTATCAATTCTTCAATGCTTTCTGTAATTTTCATTTTTAGTTGTCATAAACTCCAAATATTTCACACTCAGCAAGAATTTTGCCCTTCATTTGTTCTTCAAGTTGATTTATCAAAAAATCTCCCCTCAAATTTAACTTGTCGTTTAACGCAAAAACCCTCAATCTGTAATTATGAGGTCTGTCTGGTGGGCAAGGCCCGCCATAACAATTCTCGTTCCAGCTGTTTTTCCCCTGCACAAAATCAAAGCTGTTCAAACTCTCGTCCTCTTCCAAATTAGTCCTAGTCAAATTGCACACTAACCAGTGAATCCACACATATCTACACACTTTAACAGAGCCCGGATCGTCAAAAATTATCGCAAAACTTTTTGTACCCTTTGGTGCATCTTTAATTTGAATTGGCAAAGAATATGTTGGCATGCCAAATTTTTTAATATTACTTCTTTTTCCAAATTTATCCAAAATTTTCCCGTTAACAATACCTTTTGAAACAACTTGCATTTTGTAAAACCTTCTTTCTAAGAATTTTAGCACCAAAATCCTTTTATTACAACAAATTCGTTGTTTTAAATTTTAAAATTATTTATAATAATTTACATGAAAACACTCCAAACGGATTACAAAAATGTTGACCTGTCTATGTTCCATAATTTTAAAAATGTAAAGGTTATCGTTTTTGATTTTGATGACACACTTTACAAATATCTGCCATGGAATAATTATAACCAGTATTTTTTAAAACGTTTTAAAAAATTGTTTCCCAACTTTTCAAAAAAGCAGTTTGAAGAATTAGTAATAAAGTATAATTTAAAAGAAACTTACAGAGTAACCGAAACAGCCGCTCAAATTATGGTTGATATGAAAATGGACACAAAACAACTAGTAAATCTGCTAAGAAAAATAAAGTTTTCCACAGAGTGGTCCAAGGGCCAAGTTTTCCCGCAAAAAATAACGCGAGCCCTTGCCAAAAACTATAATCTTTATATCGTGTCCAATAGTTCACCAGAAAACATAAAATATGTTTCCAGAAAACTAAAAATAAACTTAAAATACTTCAAAGCAATTCTTTCAAACAATTTTATCCCAAAAGACTTAACCAAAATGGCAAGACTTAAAGATATTTTTATTCTGGAAGAAGGCATAAAACCACAAGAGATATTAATGGTGGGAGATAGCATGCAATATGACATTTTGCCAGCCAAAGCACTTGGTATGCAAACAATGATTATTAAAAATTAATTAGGAGAAAAATAAAAATGTGCGAAGATAACAAATTTAAAGAACTAAAAAAGAGAATAACCTTAATTAAAAACATGAAGGGTGCCACAATCCTCTGCTTGCAAGAAGCTCAAAACACATATGGCTATTTAACACCAGAAATTATAGAGATGATTGCAGATGTTTTAGGCGTCGCAGAGGAAAGAGTGTATGAAGTTGCAAGCTTTTATTCACAATTCAAACTCCAAAAAATCGGCAAACATAGGGTTTCTGTGTGTCTAGGCACTGCCTGCTATGTTAAGGGTGCAGAAGAAATCATGAAGCAAGCACAAAAAGTTTTAAATATAGATGAAGGCGAAACAACACAAGATGGCTTTTATAGTCTAGATAGTGTAAGATGCGTTGGCTGTTGTTCATTGGCACCACTAATGATGATTGATGAAAAACTTTATGCAAAAGTTTTGCCTTCTCAGGTGCAAAAAATATTAGAAGATTTTAAAAATGAAAACAAGTAATTATGGCAGTAAAATAAAAGTGTTTTTTAAAAAGGAATATTAATATGACAGATTTACTAAAAATAAAAAACGAATATTACGATTTAGTTTCAAACAGAGTAAGTGGTGGAAAGTATAAACAAATTTTAGTCTGTGGCGGAAGCGGCTGCACCTCTAACCATAGCAAAGAAATTCTTAAAAGATTTCAAGAGTTGTGTAAAGATATGAAAGATGTTTTCATTGTTTCGCCGGGTTGCTTTGGATTGTGCACAATGGGCCCATCAGCCATTGTATTTCCAGAACAGGCATTTTATCACAACCTAACCCCACAAAAGGTCGATCAAATTTTCGAAAAACACATAAAAAATGGCCAGGTAGATATAGAAAATTGCTATAATGTAAAAGACGGAAAACTAATAGACCTTTACACCATGCCATTTTTCAAAAAGCAAAAAAGGATTGTACTTCATAATTGTGGCCTAACAGCCCCCGGTAAAATCGAAGAGTATATTGCCAAAGATGGCTATTTTGCCTTGCAAAAAGTTTTAACACAAATGACGCCTCAACAGGTAATAGAGGAGGTTAAAGCCAGTGGCCTTCGTGGCCGTGGCGGTGGTGGCTTCCCTACTGGCAGAAAATGGGAACTTGCAAGCCAGTCAAAAGAAGAAATAAAATATGTTTGCTGCAATGCCGATGAAGGCGACCCAGGTGCATTTATGGATAGGTCAATTTTAGAAAGCGACCCTCACTGTGTGGTAGAAGCCATGGCAATAGCAGGCTATGCAATAGGTGCACATCAAGGATATATCTACCTAAGAGCAGAATACCCTTTGGCAATAGAAAGCCTTAACACAGCAATAACCCAGGCAAGAAAATTAAATTTGCTTGGCAAAAATATCTTGGGCACCGGCTTTGATTTTAACATAGAACTTCGCTTCGGGGCAGGAGCCTTTGTTTGTGGAGAAGAAACTGCACTTATGACGAGTATCGAAGGTTATAGGGGAGAGCCTCATCCAAGACCACCATACCCAGCAGTTAAAGGTCTTTTTCAAAAACCAACCTTACTTAACAATGTGGAAACGTATGCAAACATTGCTCAAATTATCTTAAAAGGCTCCTCTTGGTTTGCCGGCATAGGCACAGAAAAATCAAAGGGAACAAAAGTTTTTTCTTTGGGCGGAAAAATAAATAATACCGGCCTTGTGGAAGTTCCAATGGGAATAACTCTGCACGATATGATTTACGAAATTGGTGGCGGAATACCAAACGGCAAAAAGTTCAAAGCCGTTCAAACTGGTGGCCCATCAGGCGGTTGTTTAACATATAAACATGAAGATGTTTTAATAGATTACGACAACCTAATAGCCAATGGCTCTATGATGGGTAGCGGTGGCATGGTTGTTATGGATGAAGATACCTGCATGGTAGATATTGCAAAATTCTTCTTAAAATTTATTGTAGACGAATCGTGTGGCAAATGCACACCTTGCAGAATTGGCAACAAAAGATTGCTAGAAATTTTGGATAGAATTACCAAAGGCAATGCCACAGAGCAAGATTTAGAAAAGCTAAAAGAACTTTGCCAACAAATAAAGCAAAATTCACTTTGTGGTTTGGGGCAAACATCACCAAACCCAACACTTTCAACACTTGCAAATTTCTATGACGAATACTTAGAACATATAAAACACAAACATTGCCCAGCAGGCGTTTGTGAAGCACTCAAAAAATTTGAAATAGATAAACAAAAATGCGTGGGTTGCACACTTTGTGCAAGAAATTGCCCAACAAAAGCAATCTCAGGCGAAGTTAAAAAACCACACGAAATTGACCAAACAAAATGTATAAAATGTGGTTTGTGTTACAAAAATTGCAGATTTAGTGCAATAAAAAAGGGTTAAACGGTAGAATTATGATAAATTTAACGATTGATGGAATAAAGGTTGAAGTAGAAGAAGGTTCAACAATTTTACAGGCAAGTGTAAAAGCGGGGGTCAAAATTCCAACACTTTGCTTTTTAAAAGAGCTTAACGAAATTGGTGCTTGCCGTATGTGCCTTGTAGAAGTTGAAGGCATGCGTGGGCTTGTAACTTCGTGTGTTTATCCAGTAAGTGAAGGCATGATTGTTCACACAAACACAGAAAGGGTAAGACAATCCAGAAAAAACACTTTGGAACTTTTGCTTTCCGACCACGAACAAAATTGTTTAAGCTGCCCAAGAAGTTTAAATTGTGAATTGCAAAACTTGGCAAAGGAATATGATTGTGATAGCCACAAATATGATGGCGAAAAGTCAAAAGCAAATATAGACGATTCTTCCCCTTGCTTTATAAGAGATAACAGAAAGTGCATAAAATGTAGAAGATGTGTAGCGGTTTGTGCAGCAAGACAATCTGTTGATGTAATCGGTGTTAACAAAAGGGGATTTAATAGTTATATTGGCTGTGCATACAATAAAAAAATTGGCGATAGCCAATGTGTAAATTGCGGCCAATGTGTGCTAAATTGCCCAACGGGTGCTTTAACCGATAAAAGCCAAAAACGAGAGGTTTTAAAGGAACTTGATAAAAAAGAAAAAAGGCTTGTTGTTGCCATGGCACCATCTGTTAGGGTTGCGCTTGGTGAATATCTTGGCTCAGAGCTTGGTGAAAATGTTGAAGGAAAAATGGTTTCAGCCCTTAAAATGCTTGGTTTTCAAGACGTTTTTGATATTGACTTTGCAGCAGACCTTACAATTATGGAAGAAGCACATGAATTTATAGAAAGATTTTCAAAAGGCGTAAAAGGGCCAATGTTCACCTCTTGTTGTCCTGCATGGATTAAGTTTGTGGAACACTTTTATCCAGAGTTTATTCCAAATTTGTCAACGTGCAAATCCCCTCAACAAATGATGGGTGCAGTAATCAAAACTTATTATGCAGAAAAGTTAAAAGTGGAGCCAAACTCCTTGTATTTTGTGTCTATTATGCCTTGCATTGCCAAGAAGTTTGAAAGATTAAGAGAAAATATGAACGCAAACAAAAATGGTCTAGATATAGATGCAGTTTTAACAACAAGAGAACTTGCAGATATTATAAAAACGGCAGGCATAAACTTTACAAATCTACCTGATGGAGAGTTTGATAAACCACTTGGACTTTCAACTGGTTCTGGCGTGATATTTGGTGCAACGGGCGGGGTTATGGAGGCAGCTTTAAGAACAGTTGCTGATACCTTGGAAGGTAAGGATTTGTCTAGTGTGGAATACTTGTTAGTAAGAGGTATAAAAGGCGTTAAAGAGGCAGAAGTTGAAGTGGCAGGACACAAAGTTAAACTTGCAGTTGTAAGTGGCCTTAAAAACGCAAGAACATTATTAGAACAAATAAAGAGCGGTGAAAAGTATTATGATTTTGTTGAGGTTATGGCTTGCCCGGGCGGCTGTGCCAACGGTGGCGGACAGCCAATTCACCCATCTAACATTGTAAATAATAAAAAAATAGCAGAAATCAGGGCAAAAGGACTATACGAAAGTGACCTTAAAAACAAAAAAAGAAAATCACACCAAAACCCAGCAATAATTGAAATTTATAAAGATTACTTTGGCAAGCCAGGCAACGAAAAAGCTCACCACTATTTGCACACAACTTATGTTGACAGGTCAAAAAAATAATAAATGTTTGTAACAAACAAAATTAATTCTTAATTTAAACAAATTTATATCTTATAAATAATAACACTTTAACTTGAATAGGTTAAGGTGTTGTTTTTTTATAATTTGTGTAAAATTGACAGCAATATACTAAAATGATAAAATGTCTTATAGGAGATTTGTTATGAAAAAATTAGCAATAGTTACTGGCGGAACTAGCGGTATAGGATATGAAATATCAAAACAATTTTTAGAAAACAATGTTGATGTTATTGCTTTATATGTTGCCAATGATAATAAGGCAAAAAAGGCTGAATCTCAACTCTCAAAATGTGCGGGGGAGGGGTATAAGACTTTTAAGTTGGATGTAACCGATGAACTATGTGTAAAAAAGTTTTTTTCAAAATTAAAAAATTTAGATTGTCTTGTTAATTGCGCAGGCATTAGTATTGAGGCCCCATTTGAAACTCTTGCAATGGAAGACATTAAAAAGGTTATTGATGTAAACCTTTACGGAAAAATGATTTGTTGTAAATATGCTTTGCCACTACTAAAAAAGGCAAAAAATCCTAGAATAGTTAATATTGCTTCTCGCTTTGCTCAAAAACCTTTTATAGAGGGTATGATGGGGTATTGTTGCAGTGAAGCAGGAATTGTGATGATGACGAAGGTCTTAGCATTAGAGTATGCCAAATATAATATTAAAGTAAATACAGTTAGTCCATCATTAACTCTTACTCCACTTACAAAATCTGTTTGCACAAAAGAAGAAATTGAAATGATTGCAAATAAAAACCCAAGTAAAAGGTTGGGAAATCCAAGCGACATAGCCAACTTGGTTATGTTTTTATGTAGTGAAAAATCTGATTATATTACTGGTGAAAATTTTAATGTAAATGGTGGAATTTTGCTTGTTTAATACAAAAAATAATAAAAATATTAAAATAAAAAGAACTTTACTTGACAATAAAGTTCTTTTGTTTTTGTAAACTCTAAAATGTTATAATTGATAATATTGTTTTTATATACTAGTTTTTATTTTTTGAAGTGATCTGCAATTTCGTAAGGTTGACTAAGAATTGCTTTTAGGGCTTCTAATTTTTCATTATCCACTCTTTCAAAAATTGGGTAAACGCCTGCAATTTTATGGCCAGATTTTATTAAAAGTTCGGTGGAATTTTGCCACATATTTGGGGCGGTTGGATCACCCGGAAGGCCAATTTGATTTGTCCACAAATCCTTTACCTTTTGTGGAATAATAGGAGAGGCAACAATGCAAAGGCTGGCGCAGAGGTTGAGGCACAAGAACAAAACTTTTTTGGCTTCTTCTTGTTTTTCTTGCTTCATGAGTTGCCAAGGTGCTGATTTTTCTAGGTAAGCATTGCCAATGCCAGCATAATTCATAATTTGCTTATAGGCGTCCCTTAGTTCTGCATGTTCGAAACAGTCGGCAATTTTGTTTGGCATTTCTTTTATGGCAGTTAAAACTTCTTGATCATAGTCGTTTAATTCTACAGAATTTAAGTCAAAGTCTAGCTTTCCATCAAAATAACTTTTTATCATGTTTAGTGACCTATTAAACAAATTGCCATATTTGCCAACAAGCTCGGAATTGCAGTTATTTTTGTAATCTTCCCACTTATAATCCGTATCCTTGTTTTCTGGGATAATGGTGGTTAGGTATGCCCTTAATGCATCAATATCTATTTGGTTGTTATCTTCAATAAGAGCATTGCAGAAAACACCAATTTTTTTGCTTTTGCTAAATTTTTTGCCTTCAAAATTTAAAAAGTTTAGGCCAACAACATTGTGTGCTAGGTTGTATCTTCCGCCTTCTAAAAGCATGGTTGGGAAGAAAACTGTGTGGAATTGGATATTATCTTTGCCCACAAAGTTATAAATTTTTGTGGATTTATCTAGCCACAAATCTTTATATTTTTGTTCTCCAAGTTCTTTGGTTATTGAAATATAGCCAATTGGGGCATCAAACCAAACATAAAAAACTTTGTTATCATAACCTTCAAGTGGGATTGGGAAGCCCCAAGTGATATCTCTTGAAATACACCTATCCTTTAAGCCCTCGTTAACCCATTTTTTGGCTTCGGCATAAACGTGAGGACGCCAGACGTCTTTTTTTGTTTCTATCCATTTGTCTAACTCTTGTGTGCCTTTTGACAAATCCAAGAAAATATGTTTGGATTTTTTAAGCACGGCAGGTTGGCCGCAAATTTTGCATTTTGCATCTATTAGTTCATTTAAACTAAACAAACTATCGCATTTTTCGCACTGGTCGCCGTTTGCATCTGGGTTGCCACACTTTGGGCAAGTGCCAACAACAAATCTATCTGGCAGGAACATCTTGTCGTGTTCGCAATAAAACATTTCTGTTTCGCCTTCTTTGATAAATCCGTTATTGTATAAATCCCAGAAGAAATCGGTGGTTATTTTTTGGTGAGTTTCTGTGTGGGTGTTTGAATAAATATCGTAACTGATATTTAATTTTTTGTAAATTTTGTTGTGAACTTCGTGAAGTTTTTGGGTGAGCTCCTCAACTGGGACGCCAAGCTCTTGCGCTGTTACAAGAGAAGGGGTGCCGTGCATATCTGAGCCGCCAACAAAGGTGGTATCGTAGCCGTAACTGCGGCAAAATCTTGCAAAAATATCTGCTGGCAAGTGACAGCCAACTATGTGCCCTACGTGGGGGATATTGTTTACGTATGTTAAAGCGGCGGTGATTAGTCTTTTTTCTTTCATTTTTTTCTATCTCCTGATTCTATTATTATTGTTACAGGCCCGTCATTTTCTACATACACTTTCATATCTGCGCGGAAAATGCCGTGTTCTACATTTTTGTATGCCTGAGTGTTTTTGCTTTTTTCTATGAATAAATTTACAAGTTCTTCTGCCCTTTGGGGCATCATGGCGTTTATGAAATCTGGTCTGAAACCGTGAATGGTGTTTGCATATAACGTGAAGTTGCTGATAACCAGCATTTCTCCGCCAACTTGTGAGATGCTTTTGTTCATTTTTTGGTTTTCGTCTTCAAAAATTCTAAGACCACTGATTTTTCTGACCAAATAATCTAAGTCTTCTAAGGCATCGTCTTTATTGATGCCCAAAAAGACAACGAAGCCGTTGCCTATTTTGCCTACCGTTTTGCCTTCTACGTTTACGAAGGCGTTTAAACATCTTTGGATTACTGCTTTCAACTTTTTACCTCGAAACAAGAGAATTATACACTAAAATGAGTTGCGTGTAAATAAAAACAGATTGTTTGGGTGCAAATTTGTTTTAGAGAGGTGTGTGTTTTAAAAGAGATTTGCCGGCAGACAAAAATCTTTGAGTTCTCAATGGTTTAATTTTTTTTGAATTTGCAGGTTTTTGGTGTGCACAAAAACGCATTTTTTTGTTTTGAAAGAAAAATAATATATTATATAATAAATTATACTTTACACACGATTGAGATACACGTTAATGGAAAAACGGGAAGAAATATGAAAAGATTAAAGATTGTTTTTGTTTTATTATTTTTGGCTGTTTTTGGGTGTTTGGGGGTTGCTTGCCAGGAGGAAGATGCGGTTAGGAGCATTAGCCTTTCTATGAGCAAAACATTGAGTGAACAATCAATTACATACTCTGGCGGGGAATACAATATAACAAAGGGGCAGAGTGCCAAGATTGATGTGGTTATTAAGCCGGACAGTTTTAAGATTGATGATTTGGAGTGGGCTAGCTCTGACACGGCCATTGTTTATGTTTACAAAGGACAGATTAGTGCTGTGAGCGAAGGGGTGGCAATGGTTTTTGCGAGGTATGCAAAAAACAATGTTACTGCTAGCATTAAAGTTAGGGTTAATGATGAATTTCCGCAGATTACTTTTGGTAGGATTTCAAAAAGCCTTGTTTACAATGGGCTGGACCAGAAAGAATATTTTAAGGCAGACCAAGAAGGTGTAAAGCAGATTGTTTACACTTATTATGACTATCAAAACCCGGAACTTGGTGAGCAGAGTGCGGACAGATTTAAAATTAAAGATGCGGGGACTTACAAGATTATTGCAAAATACGTGGACAAGCCAGAAAGAACCAGCAATGTGGACGTTACAATTACGCCTTATGTTTTAAGTTTGAGTGCTAAAAATTATGAATATGTTTATGGCGAGGTAGACGAGTGGCCAGAAAAGCTATTTTCGACCTCTAATTTACCAAGCAATATTTTGGACGAAGAAAATGCGCAGGAACTTTTGTGTGGAATTGGTGAAGACGTAAGTGCCACAGGCGGAATTGGGAAGTTTATTGAGACAACTGCTGAAAAAAAGAACTCTAATGTTGGGTCTTACGTTGACGTGGGAATTAAGATTGCGCTTTTTGATGATTACCAAAGGAACTATGCTAGTGAGGCCTCCGTTGTTTTAGGCAGATTTGACATAAAAAAGAAAGATGTAGTTTTGGTGGTGGACGACCAAGAGATTACATATGGTGGGAGCATTGCATCTAACAAATACAAACTTTACTCTTACATTGAGGGGTATGACTACAATCTTGATGAATTCGGGGCTGCCGACTTGCTTGCACATGATGGAAAACAACTGGTTAGTGGGCAGGTGGAATATATGGCAAACATCAACCTTGGAAAGCCAAGTTTTTTTAATAAAAATGTGAAAGTTGATGTGAACGCTGATGAACTAAATGTTTGCCTTGATGAAGATGGCAATGTTATAACATATGCTTTGAAATATGAAAACTGGTCGCCAAAGACGGCAAACCTAAATGTGAAGGCGTTTGTTAATGCAAAACTTTTGGTTAATAAAAGAAACATTACTATTACTCCTATTGTGAGTCAACAAAAAAGTTTTTTGGTGGAAGACCCAAAAATTAGGTATCAGGTTGCAAATGGTAATATTTTGCAAAGAGATTTGGTGACATTGAAAGACTTTTTGTTTGTTAATTATGACGGAGTGGAAAATGGTGCGCTGGTTGATTACAAAACAAACTCTTTGAAGAGTGTTGGGGAATATTTTTACATAATAAACAACACAAAAAATACCAATTACAATTTTGCGCTAACGGAAGATGCCATAAAAGCTGAAAACCCTGACAACAACGAGGGTAAAATTAAGTTTGTTGTTAATGCGGTAAAGTTGGAACTGGAATTTAATGATGTTGAAGGATTTTATAAGACTTTAAGTGGAAATCCATTTGGGTATTATGGTGATGAGTTTGATTTTAAAACTACAATTAAGCATTTGAAGTTTAATGGTGTTGAAGCTGCTTTGCAAAATGGTGGGGTTAAGAGGATTGATTTGTCGCAAGAATACTATTTTTGTGCAAGTGCAGATTTTAACGAGAGCGGAATTGTGTTGATAAAAAATAGGGAAGATGATTCGGACGCTTTTTCGTTTAAATTTAACTCTATTACTCTTAGTGACAGGTTTGGTGACAAGCCTATTGAAAAGCCTGATGAAGTTAAAGAAGGGTTTTATTGCTACTATTACATAAATGGTGTTGACTTTTCTTTGGAATATCAAAAAGAAAACTTTGAACTTGTGTTTGCAAGAACCACAACGCTTAATTTAAAGAAAATTAACATTATTGTTAGCCCTGTGCAAAGTGCAGACAAGATGACAAAGGTTTTTGATGGAACTGATGCCATGGTTGAGGGTTTTGGAACGGAAGGATATTATGAATTGAGCAGTTTAGATGTGGACCTTAGTGAGAACCCAATTGACCTTGCCGAAATTTTAAAAGAATATGGAACGGAAAATGATTTCAATGTAGAAAATTGCAGTATGATTTGTGTTAAAGACTTCGGCATTGATGTTAAAAACTATGGAATTGAACTTGCAGAATTGGAATATAAGGACGGGTTTGAGTTTTACAACTTTGTGTTAGACAACGAAAACGATTATAGTTTTAGGGTTTTGCCTTGTGAGGTTGTGATTACACCAAAAGCTGGGCAAGAAAAAGTGTATGGCTGCGCTGATAATGAGGGCGGATTTGAATATGAGGTCAGCGGTGTGCCACTGACCATTGAGACAAACGAAAACGGCAGCCCAAAAAACGTAACAATAACTGGAAAACTTGGGCGTGTGGCTGGCGAAGATGCATACTCTGGTAATGACTTTGGAAGTGAATATAACTACAAAGAATATGAGATAAACTTGGGGGATTTAAGCTTTGGGGATAACTATACGTTAACTCTTAACGCAAGCCCTGTGTGTTTTACTATTAAACCAAGAGAGGTAAGCGTTACTCCCCTTGATTATGTGATTACATATGGCGAGCAAGTGCCAAGCAACATTAGGTTTGAGGTTGTAATAGATGACTTGGACGTTGATGAGACAATTTTAGTTGGGCCAAGTTATGTGGATGCAACTTTTGCTATTGATGGGAGTAAGGTGGGGAGTTATTATCCTGTGAAGATTGATGGCGGAAATGTGACGTATTATGACATTTTAAGGGGCAGTTTTAACTGCAATGGGAATTATTATGTCACTTTTACTAGTGGAAAGTTGACCGTTAACAAAAAACAGGCCGTTTTAAACATGACTCATGACCAACTTTCACAAAATCCAACAATAACAAATTTTAACGGAAAAACAACGGGTTACACTTTGTCTGGGTTGGTGGATTCTCCTAACACGAGTGTTAGTTTTTCTATTGTAGAGAGTGTTGCAAACTCTGGTGTTTACATTGTGGACAGTTCTTTAGGTGTTAGTGTGCAAATTACAAAGGGTGCTGCAGACATTTCTGACTGTTATGACGTTATTTTGGGAAATGACATTGTGTATGTGGTGAACAAAACAGTTTTAAATTTGAAAATTGTTGATAAAAACGACTCTACCAAGACCTCTGTTACAAAAATTTTTGACGGAACGGAAATGGATAGTGATTTTGTGCTGTTTTGTGAGAACTCGGATTATGAGGTTGTGACGACAGGGGAAAACAAGACGAAAGTTACTTACAAATTTTTATTGAAAGACACTCAACAAAATTATGCGCAAAACGTTGGCACTTACGTGGTTGGGGCGGAAGTTATTGCGGGCAACTCTGACAAGATTGTGATTAGGAACACTTTGACAGATGACGTATTTACTTTTAACAGTTTGTCTGAGGTGGTTGGCAATTGCGTGCTGAACATTGTTAACGTTGGTGCGCTAACAATAACCAAAGCAAGCATTACTGTTGTTTATGAAAAACTTGCATTTGATGGAAACTATGTTTATGGAAACGACAGTTTGAATTTGGACATTGCAACAGAATATGATGACCACAAAGCTATATTTTTGGGTGTTGATGGAAATGGCTTGACGTTGAAAACAAATTTAGACACGGGTCGCAATTATACATTGGAAGACAGTTATGATTTTAATAAGGATTTTAAGGTAGGTGTTACTCAAAACATAACTGTTATCGTTGAGGCTGAGAGTGAAAACTATGACTCTCAAAAAGTGGTAGTTCCACTTAATGTTTCGCCAAGGCCTATTGAATGTGTGAGCGCGTTGATTAGCAAACCTGATAGCAATATATACAATGGACAAGCAAAAACCTTTTCCTTGACGGCGGAGGCATATGATGGGGGCACACCATTTGACTTGGGCAAGCCAATTTGGGATTTTGAAAGAATTGAAACGGAATATACCACTGGAACAACAGGGCAATTTAAATATTATGAGTATTCTGGTGGGATGATTAGTGGAGAAAAGTTGTCTTGCGGATACTTTGGAAATGGAAGCCTTCTTGCTTTGAGTAGTGGTGGAAAAAAATATTTTGTTCTTAATAACTCTTATGCGATGGTTGTTGACTCTAACAGAGATAACATGCTTATTGATGCTGGTATGTATGTGGCTATTGCCACATATAGTGTGGACTCAAATTATATGTTAATGGAGGATGGAGAAGAAAAAGGAACAAGTATAAGTTATGGCTACTTTTATGAGATTGAAAAATCGGGAGATATTAATATCTCTGGTTGGAAGGAAGAATTTGAATACGGAACAAGGTTTGATTTTAGTAATCCAAGCAGTTTGCCTTTTGAATTTTCAACAACTCCTGCGTATCTTAAGGATGAAATTGTATACATGTTTGCAAGTGGAAAACCTATTGTGCTTGATAAGGGCAGTTATAGCGTTAATATGGAAGTTAACAATGCTAATTATTACTATTCTGCCAGCAAGAATTTTAAGGTAAAGGCTTTACCAGTGGAAGTGTTTGTGCCAAGTGTTAGCACCTATGGGTATGTTGAAGGCAGGACTCCTTTGTTTTTACAATACATTAGGGCGGAATATGAAAGAGATGGAGAACTTGAAACTGAGTATTATGACGCGGCAGCTGTTGAGCAGCACTTTACGCTAAAATATTATAATACAGACGAGAGTTTTAACATTGTTGGGGAAGAATTGGCTGGAGCGCCTGGTGAAATTGGATTTTATAAACTTAAACTAACTTTTGCAATGGGTAACTACTATGGTGAAGGGGAATATAACTACGTTATTAAAAAGCAGCAATATTATGGGTATATTCTATTTGAAGATTACGAGACAGGATATGATCATGAGAAAACAAAAGCAGAATTTTATAATGAGATTTTAACCAACATGTTTAGAATAGATGATGACTCGATTGTTGAAAGAAAAACAATAACATGCAATGTTGGTGGGGACGACGTGGAAATTTCGGACAGTATGAGTGATGAGGATTTTAAGAAAGTTTATAACGGTGGAAGAAAACTTTTGACAATTGTGGTTGAGTTTGAGGATCACAGCAAATTTGCAAACAAGGTAATGAATGCCTATTTGACAATTGCAAAATTTAACATTTCGGCAAATACTTTGGAACAAAATGCGCTTTATGAAGAGTATGATTATTCCGGAATGGCGATATATAACGAGTTGATGTTTAAAGGATTAAAAGGTTTTGCCGACTCTGTGGCGCTTATACCTTATTTGAACACAATAATAAACGAAACAAACCACAAGGTTGTTATTGACAACTTGACCACTAGTGTGTATGACAAACTGGGCAATCTTGTTTTTGTGCTAACTTATACATACTCTATAAAAGATGTTCCTGGAAGCATTAGTTACCCAATTAATCCAAATAATTATGTGGTTACATACAGCTTTTCTGTGGGGGAATCTTATTCTGCCAGTGCAATAATCAGCAAGTTTAACGAGAAGGAGTTTAGAATAAAGAAAATTGACACACTTTATGTTTCTTTTGATGATGACTATGTTGAGATCGGGCCAGACTATGTAGAAGAGCTTAGAAATAAAGGGTATGTTTTAAAAAACCTAAGAGTTTCTTCTTCTATAGACGGGGAAAACATGTTTTATACATTAGACGTTAACAACAGCGGGGCAGGATATAATGTGAATTATGGTGTTTGTTTGGTGGCAATTGTTAAAAAGGGCGGGGAAGTTTGTTCTAAAGCAGAAACAGTAGGGACCTACCAGATTGAACTTACGCTAAGGAGGTCAGACTCTTATGTTTTGTCGCAATACTTTAACAAGATAAGCTTTAATGGTGTGGTGGTGAACGTGAGTGACCTTACTATGAATGGTGGTGGAGAATATGAACAAAATATTACAAGGACATTTATGATTTATTAATGATATTGATGGGATAAACAATTTAGAATATTTATAAAAAAGGTTACCATTATTTGTGGCAACCTTTTTTTGTGTAAAATAAACTAAGAAATTGTTGTGTTAAAATTCTACAAAGAAAATTTTAAAACAAAATTTATTCTAAAATTTTACAAATCAAATTTTAAAAGGTCTTTTAATGTCTGGCCTTTTACAACGAGTTTTGGTTTGTTATTATTTACAAAAACCACGGGTGGGATTGGGTTTTTGTTGTAATTGCTTGCCATGGAGTGATGATAAGCCCCCGTGGTTAAAACGGCTATGTAATCCCCGCTATTTACTGGGGAAAGTTTGACGTCTTTGGCGATAATATCGCCACTTTCGCAACATTTGCCAACAATTGTAACTTTTTCGGGCTTCTCTTGCGATTTTTTGCAAGAAATTGCTGTGTATTCTGCTTGATAAAGGGCGTAACGTGGGGCCTCGAACATGCCACCATCTACACAAATGTATTTTCTGACACCTTTGATATCTTTTATATTGCCAACTTTGTATATTGTGGTGCCAGCAGTGGCAACAAGGCTTCTGCCTGGTTCTATAACTAGTTTTGGAGAAACTAAATTGTAGGTTGTGGTATATTTTGAGATAATATTTGAAACGGATTTGAAAAGTTTTGTGTAATCTTGCTTTTGAAATTCTTTGTCTTTTTGAGTGTATGAAACGCCAAAACCACCGCCGATATCTAAAACTTTTGTGTCCACATTATATTTTTGTTTTAATTTGAGCACAAAATCCATGATTTTTTGCAAAGAAAGAATATATGGCTGTGTTTCAAAAATTTGGCTGCCTATGTGAAAATGCACGCCGGAGAAGTTTAGTTTACCCTCTTTTGCCAATTGAACTACAAACTTTTCGGCATCTTGCCCCAAATTTATTCCAAATTTACTATCTGTTTTGCTGGTTTGCACAAACTCGTGGGTGTGAGCCTCAATGCCGGGATTTATTCTTACTAAAACGTTTATTTTGCCAAGTAGGCTTTTGTTTTTATCCACTTTTTTACAGAGTAATTCATATTCATATTTGTTATCTACAATAAAATTAAAAACATTGTTTTTTAGTGCAAAGTCAATTTCCTCTTCTGTTTTATTGTTGCCGTGAAAGAAAATTTTGTTTGGGTCCACCTTTGCCGCTAAGGCGGTTGCCATTTCCGCCAAAGACACAACATCACAGCCAAAACCGTATTTGTTTGTTATTTGATAAATTGCCTTGCAACAGAAAGCCTTTGAGGCGTAACTTACCATAAAATTTGGGTAACAGGAATCTAAAACTTCTGAAAACAATTGGCATTTTTCTTCTATTTCGCTTTGATTATACACATAAAGTGGGGTTTTGAATTGTTTGGCTAAGTCTATTGCTGAAACTTTGCCTATTAACATTTCGCCTTTTTTGTTATAACTTATTTCTTTCATAAAAAATCCTCTAAAATTCGAGTTTTAGTATAGCAAAATAAAAATTGTTTTGCAATAAATGTTGTAAGTTTTATTTGTTATGTGGGGCGAGAATCATTTGTTGTTTTTTAATAAAAATGGTATAATAAAAATATCTTATACTAGGAGTTATTATGGAAAACGAAGTTATTTTTAAAAAATGCAACAAGTGTGGAGCTTTGGTTGAGGTTATCAATGATTGCCATTGCGGTAACTGCGGAATTAATTGCTGCGGTGAACAGATGCAAGTGATTAGAGAAAACAGTGTTGATGCTGCGGTGGAAAAGCACGTGCCTAACTACAAAGCTGTGGGGGCTTATGTGTATGTTAATGTTGCACACGTTATGGAAGATGAGCATTTTATTGAGTGGGTGGCGTTGACAAGTGAGAAGCTTTCTGCCAAAAAGTTTTTTAAACCGGGCGAGGAGGCCGTGGCAGTTTTTCCTTACATTAAAGGAGGCAAATTGCTTGCTTACTGCAACAAACATGGGCTTTGGTCGAAGGTTGTTGAATAACAATTTATAGTTGTTATAATAAAACGTTTATGGTATAATGTGTCTATGGCTAGAAAGAAAGGTTTTAACCCAGCTATTCAAATTGCAATTGGGTTTTTTATAGTAATTTTAATTGGCACGCTTTTGTTATGCTTGCCAATTTCTAATAATGATGGAAAGTTTTTGCCTTTGATTGACGCTTTTTTTACAAGTTCCAGCGCTGTTTGCGTGACTGGGCTTAGTGTTTTTGACATTACTTACAAACTAAGCGTTTTTGGTCAAATTGTGCTTATGCTTTTAATTCAAATTGGGGGGTTGGGGTTTATTTCTTTAACCACTTTGTTCTTTTTGATTTTGGGCAAAAAGATTACTTTTGAAAAGCGTTTGACAATTAAGGAAAGTTTTAACCAAGACTCTGTGCAAGGCATGGTGAAACTGGTTAAAAAAATTATTATTTTTGTGTTTGTTACAGAGGGTATTGGCGCCGTTTGCTTGATGCCTAGCTTTATTCCGCTTTATGGTGCGGGGTGGGGAATATACAAAAGTGTTTTTATGTCTATTTCCGCTTTTTGCAATGCCGGGTTTGACGTGGTGGGAAACGGCGGACCTGTGGCACAAAGTTTGGGGGCATTTTCTCAAAACATTTTTGTTTTGTTGCCTATTATGTTGTTAGTTTTGGTTGGTGGGCTCGGGTTTATTGTGCTTTTTGATTTGCCAAACGTGTTTAAAAGAAAAAAACTTGCAACTCACACAAAAGTTGTTTTGAATATTACGCTGGTTCTTGTGTTGTTTGCATCTGTGATATTTTGTGTTTTTGAGTGGAACAACCCAAACACAATTGGGGGGATGTCCGCTTTTTACAAAATTACAAACTCGGTGTTTTTTAGCATAACTCCAAGAACGGCGGGATTTTACACCGTGAACTATTCGCTTTTAAAAGGGCCAAGTGTGATACTTACTGCTTTTTATATGTTCTTAGGTGGTAGCCCTGCTTCCACTGCGGGCGGTATTAAAATTACCACAATGTTTGTTTTGATATTGCTTGTTCTTAGTAAAACTAACAACAAGGGCAATTTGGTTTTTAGAAAGAAAACTGTGTCAACAAGGACTATTCAAAAAAGCATAAAGGTTTTTTTGCTGGCGTTATTTGTGATTATTACTTCAACATTTTTGATTTCGTTTGTGGAGCAGTTGCCACTGCATGCGATTTTGTTTGAAACTATTTCGGCAACATCTACGGTTGGGCTTTCGCTGGGGATAACATCCGTTATTGGATGGTTTGCAAAACTTGTGCTTGCGTTTGCCATGTTTGTGGGAAGGGTTGGAGTGTTAACCTTAACGCTTGCGGTTGTTGGCAAGGAAGAAAGCCAAGCGCAGGAGATTGAATATCCAGATTCTAAAATTTTGGTTGGATAAATTTATTAGGAGAAAAAAATGGAAGAAAAAACTGAACTTAAAAAAATTGAAAAGAGGATGAACCAATTTGTTGTTATTGGGCTGGGCAGGTTTGGCAAAACCGTGGCCACCACTTTGGCCGGGCTTGGCAATGAAGTTTTGGTTATAGATTCCGACCCGGAGAAAGTTAGAGAAATGGAAAATATTGTTTCTAGTGCGGTGGTGGCTGATTCTACCGGCAATGGTGTTTTGCACTCGCTAGGGGTTCAAAACTTTGATTGTGCCATTAACTGCATTGGTGATGATTTGCAGGCAAACATTTTAACCACTCTTATCTGCAAGGATTTGGGGGTTAAATATGTGGTGGCGAAGGCTCAAAATGAGCAAAATAAAAAAGTTCTTGAAAGAATTGGGGCAGATATGGTGGTTTTTCCGGAAGTGTTTATGGGGAAGAAACTTGCAAGTTTATTGTCCAACCCAAGCATGAACGAGATTGTAAGTTTGACAGAAGACTACAAGATTGTGGAAACTGTGGTGCCTGATGAGTGGCAAGACAAGACAATTTTGGAGTGCAATGTTAGAAAAAAATATAATGTTTCTATTATTTTTATTAAACGTGGAAGCGAGATTATTAACCCAGAGGCAGAGACAGTTCTTGAAAAAAGTGATGTTTTGATTATTGCTGGCGAAAAGGCAAAGCTTGAAGTTATTAGTTCTAGAACTAGCGATGTGTTAAATGTTTCTAACTCTTTGCAAGATGCACTTGACGTTGAGTAAAATTAAAATTTTGTTAAACTATTGAACAATCAAAAAAACACTCTAAAAAGAGTGCTTTTTTTTGATTAAAATTTTAATTTGATAAGAACCAAGATTTTGCTGCAAAAAACTAATTATTATTTAAAAATTCTTTTATTTTTAACACCATATTTGGTATTTCTTCACCTATAACTGTGAAACCGGCCTCTTTTTTATGTCCGCCACCGCCAAAAATTTCGGCAATTTGGTTTGCGTTTTCAGAAACATTTGTCATAACTTTTGCTTGAATTTGGTTGTTTGTTTTAATAAAGATTACAAATGTTTTAAGGTCGGTTATTCTTCTTAAATCTTCGGCTATTTTTTTTACGATTGAATTGTAACTTAAATCTTTGTATTCCTTTTTTGATTTGTCTATTACGGCATAGTGAAAATCGTCAAAAACAATATTCTTTACAATTTCGGCAGTTGCCTTTACCTCATACAAAGTCCTATTTGCAAAGGTTGTTTTTATTATTTCCCTGTAGTTTATACCAATATTTATGAATTTTTGGGCAATATTAAGGGTGCTTTTGGTGAGCCTGCGGGTGAAACCATTTGTGTCGTTTAACATGCCACAATACAAAAGAGAGGCGGTTTTTTTGTCTAAAAAGTTTGGCTCGTTTTTGCAAATGCAATATATTATTTCACACGTTGAACTAAACTTTGGCTTTGACAAAGTGTAGTTGCTAAAAAAAGCGTTGTTTTGGTGATGGTCTATGTTTATTGATAATTTTGCATTTGCCACAAATTTGGAAAAATCACCCAGCCTTTTTGGTTCGTTTAAATCTAGTGAAATAAAAAAGTATTCTTTTGTGTTTATGTTGTCTGCAATTTTAATTTCATCATCTTGCCAAGGCAAAATGTAATCCTTACTATTTGTTAAAATAAAAACATTTTTGTTTTGTTTGTTCAAAAGGTGAGCAAGGGCGTAACAGGAGCAAATGGAATCGTAATCTGGGTTTATATGTCCAGCGATATATATTGGAGTGTTAGCTCCCAAATTTTTAAGTAATTGGAAGCACTGTTTATAATTTTTTAAAATCATATGTTTTGTTCTCCATAATCTTTTAACTCGAAGTGTGAGAAATCTTCAAATTTATCTAAGCCTTGTTGTCTTAGGCTTGTGCTTGACGGGGAATTGTCCTCCCTTGGAATACTTGTGAGTTGAATTTCTGGGTAATCTGAAACAAGGTGTTCAAATTCCTCCATGCTTTCTTTACACTTTGTGTGTGGGCGTTTAATCCAATCTGAACCTAGGAAAATTGCGCATGGTTGACTATCCAAGCAATTTTGTTGCATTTTTGTTAAAATGTTTTCCGGTGGGAGAATATCTGCGTTTGTTGGAACAACGCTGGAAACACACCTTAGAGAACCCAAGATTATTTCTCTTTCTTTAAACCCAATAACAGGGGTTTTGTGCTTTACTCTTTCTACATATTCATCTGATTTTAAGCCAACAATAAGGTCGTCACACATTGTGGAGGCGGCTTTTATGTATGCAATATGGCCAGGGTGTGCCATATCAAACACGCCAGGCAAGTAACCAATTTTGTATTGCCTTTGTTGTTCTGGGCCAACTGGTAAGGCACCAATTTTTTGTTGAAAAGCTGCCTTTTCGCCCACATGGATTATGGTGGCACCTGCCACGTGTTTTATTTGTTCTAGGGTTTGTTTTCTTTCTTCGGCCGTAAACATTGGCTTTTTGCCTGTTATGAGCTCGGACATTTCATCATCATACAAAAAAACTTTTAAGTATCTATAACTCTGGCCGATTTGATTGATTAAGTTAATATCCCTTTCTCTAAGCATGTCGAAATTGCCCGAAATTGTGCACGCACCAAGACGGTAGTTCCCGGCAATTTTTGTGCGGATTCTATCAAAAGTTTCATACTTCATGCCACAAATTTCTTTCACGGCTTCTTGGTGACACTGAATTTCGCTTAAAGAAGGATCTTTTATTTGGATTTGTTTTTTGGTGTATTTAAAAACCCTTTTTACTTCCGATTGCAATAGGTTTTGGTTAACAATAGAATCGTTTAATGTTGCGCCTGCAAAGATTTTTTCTTTGTTGTTAAAAATAAAGGAAGAAATGGCATAGCATGTGCAGGCATCATTAAACAATTGAGAGTGAGAGTGAAAGGCCTCGTAGTTTCTTTCAAAAATTGCCTGAATATCTGCCCTCGTTCTTTCAATTTCCATAATGCTCATTGTATTTTCGTGAAACTGCAAATAAGAAAGAGCTTCAAAATATGGGAACATTTTTGAGGAAATATCAACCCTTTCTTCTTTATCACGAATAAGAGGGGTTTTGTATGCGCCGTCGTGCGTTACTTCGTGGGCGATATATTGGGCTTTGGTTTTTATTTGAATTTCAACTGGGTAGCCATTAAAAATGATGTTTGCCTTAACATTTTTATAACCATCACTAATTTGGTAACCTTTATCTGTTGGTGGGTCATAAATTTTTTGCTCTGTTTTGTTTGCGATACCTTTGGATTCCCTATAATCTTTTTTTCTGTAATCCTCGTAGAAATTTTCTGAATAAGGGTTTTTAAGAACAGAAAAATTTTCTTTTAAATATTCAATCACTTGGTCTACGTCGGAGTTGTTATCCACAATAACCATAAGCCCTAAAAGGTCTTTCATGGTTCGCCAATCTTGGCTGTATTGCTCCCTTGCGCTAAAATACTTGTTGATTGTGGAAACTGGGCCCTTAACCCTTTGGATAACAAAACTGTCTATTCCATCAATGTTTTCAAAATGCGACTTCAAAGAGGCGATAGAAGCCTGAGCCTCTTCGTTTCTGCCAAGTTCACGAATTTTTTCTAACATAATTCTTAATGCTTCGTCTTTAGTGCTTTCCAAAATTCTTTACCCCTTTAAATTTTAACTTCACTTAACTTTTGTGCCAAAATCGCACAAAGTTGTTTGTAAGATGTTGTTGAATATTTTTTTAACATAAGTTCTATTTCTGCCTTTGTTTTTATGTTTAAAAAACTGGAAGAAATGTCTTGTTTTGTTGAAACAAGATTAATGTATTCACAAAGTTTAATTTTGCCAAGATAGGAATATTTAATGTTTGAAAAAACGCTTTTTAGGTATGAAGATTTTTCTTTTTGTTGTGTGTTTAAAAGTTCACAAACGCCTTCATAAACCGGCTTTGAAAAATCAGATTTGATTTTTGTTAAACTGTAATTTGTTTCTTGCACAAAAACATACAAAATTGCAGTTTTTAAAACAACATTTTCGTTTACGTTGCCGTGATTGATTAAAAGAGAAATTATGTTTGTAATTTTGTTTAAAACGCCTGCTGATTTCTCTTTGTTAAAATTTGCGGTGCAATAATCTTTAACAAAATCAAAGCATTTTTTCCACTCGTTGGAAACCGGCATAAACCAATCTTCGTCTAGGTTGGTTATTTCACTGTTATTAATCTCGTCCATTTTTCACCTTTATATTGATTTTAGTATATCACATAGTTATTAAAAGTCAATATTGAAGGGGTTTAAAAATTATTTTATTTATAACGCTTTATTTTACCAACAAAACATTGACAAGGGGGATTTTTTTTGTTAAAATTCTTCTCGCATATTAAATAAATTTTGGAGAAGTACCCAAGAGGCCCAAGGGGATCCCCTGCTAAGGGATTAGACGTGTAACAGCGTGCGCGAGTTCGAATCTCGCCTTCTCCGCCATTAGCAAATAATACGAACCCCTTAAAAAGCGAGTTCGTATTATTTATTTTAAGAGATTGTTTTGGAATTTTTTATCTTATTTGCGAAAAAGAAAAAATATAGTAAAATTAAAAAGAGGTAAATTATGGATATTTGGGATAAGTTGTATGATGCTGCAAAAAAGGAATATCATCCAGAGCAAGTTTCACCATTTATTGATGCGCATCATGTTGTTTGTGCAATAGAGTCAGAAAATGGCGAAATTTTTACTGGTTTTTGCATCGAAAGTGCCAGTGGGGTTATGAATTTGTGTGCAGAAAGAGTCGCCGCGTTAAATATGTATATTCAAAGCGGGCAAACAGTAATAAAAAAGATGATTGCTTTTAGAGATAAGCCACCAAAAGAAAACGGTGGAATGCCTTGTGGTGCTTGCAGGGAATTTTTATTACAACTTTCAGATAAAAACAAAGATATGGAAATTATTACAGATTTTGATAGCAGAAAAACCATTAAACTTAATGATTTAATGCCTGGTTGGTGGGGTTGGAAAAGATATAACAAATGATGTTTGAACAAACTTACTAGCACGTTGCCAATACGAGTCTAAAAAGATTATATTTTTTAGGTTTATATTTGTAAAATTCGTTTTAGATAACTTATGCTCCGCCAGAGCCGTAAAACCCGCTAAAATAGCGGGTTTTATTATTTTTTACGTTTTGTGGTAAAAATGAAAAACGCATTTACGCATATTATGGAAAATATAGCACAAAAATATTTTGATTAAGGTTTTATTTATGTTAAAATTAAATTAATAAATAATATTTTTACCGGGTAACTGTTTTTGATTTTTTTATTTTGTGGGCCAGATTTTGTTTTGAAAAGGAGAAAAATATGGCAGAAAAGAAGAAAAAGGTTTTAAAAAGAGTTTTGCTTTCGGTGTTGGCAGTTTTTTTAACATTGGTTGTAGTTGTTGTGGGATACCTAGGGTATGTTATTTTGTCTTATTCCAGAATTAACGACAACCAAGTTTTGGCGGTTTCTTCAAATTCCAATGAAGAAGCAGTGAAGGTGGGAGAGGAATACACAATTGTTACACAGAACATTGGCTTTGGAGCGTATACGGCAGACTTTACGTTTTTTATGGACGGAGGAACACAATCTAAGGCAAAAAGCAAAGAAAGTGTTATTTCCTGTGTTGGACAAGCAGCAACAGAAGTGAAAAGTTTTAACCCAAACTTTGTTTTATTTCAAGAAGTAGACACAGACTCAACCAGATCTCACCATACAAATCAGCAAGAAATGCTAACAGAAAAATTTTCGGGGTATTCTTCTGCTTTTGCTGTGAATTATCACTCGGCGTTTTTAATGTATCCAATATTTGATCCTCATGGAAAATCTAATAGCGGAATTTTGACCCTTTCTAGTTTTAACATATCTTCTTCTTTAAGAAGGAGTTTGCCAATTTCCACATCTTTTTCTAAGTTCCTTGACCTTGACAGATGCTATTCTGTTTCCAGGTTGGCAGTGGAAAACGGCAAAGAGTTGGTTATATACAATGTGCACATGTCGGCTTATGGTGGCTCACCAGAGATTAGAACTGCTCAAATGACGATGCTTTTTAATGACATGCAAAAAGAGTTTGAAAAAGGCAACTACTGCGTTTGCGGTGGGGACTTTAACCATGATTTCACTGGAAACTCCACCCAAGTTTTAAATGGTGGAACAAGTGTGGATTTTGGTTGGGCGCAGCCATTTCCTAGTGACCTTTTGGCAAATTATCCAAATGTTAGCAGAGCAATAAGTTATTATGGTGATGAGCAAAAACCAACTTGTAGAAATTGTGACATTGCTTACAAAGAGGGAAACTTTACAATTATTGTTGATGGCTTTTTGGTTTCTAGCAATGTTAGTGTTAATTATGTGGAAAACATACAAACCGGGTTTGTGTATTCCGACCATAACCCCGTGGTTATGAAATTTGAGTTAAATTAAAAAATAAATTTATATTTGCAAGATAATTTTTATTTGAGTTTGTGTTTTGTTTAAATTGTTTGTTAATTAGGATTGATTATTTAAATAAAGTTTTAATTGTATTTAGCATTTTTGATAATTAAAAAAAAAGGGGAATATATTTATGAAGAAAGAATACAAGGCACTTTTTACTCCATGGAAGATTGGCAATGTTGAAATAAAAAACAGGATTGTTATGACCTCCATGGGTGGAACGTCAATTTTTGGATGGCTGGAACCTAACCATTTTGATAAGGAAGCTGCCAATTTTTTGTTAGAAAGGGCAAAAAACAATGTTGGTCTTATTTTGCCGGGCATTGCACCTATTAGAGACACATTAATGGGCAAGTGGCTTTATAAGGGCAAGGGCAAATTTAAAAAGTTAAAAGAATTTATGCAGGAATTTCATAAAACTGGGGCTAAGATGTTTGTGCAACTTACTGCCGGTTTTGGCAGAAGTTTGGCAATAAATGGCATAATGATTAAGGCACTTAAGAACAAGGTTTTGGGAACCCTGCTTAAACCTATTTTAAATGTGGACTATCTAACTGCAAGTGCATCTGCAACCCCAAACAGGTGGGACGAAAGTTGCATTTCTAGACCACTTACTAAAAAAGAAATTGACGAAATGGTTGTTGCCTTTGCAAAAACAGCAAAACTTTGCAAAGATGCCGGAGTGGATGGGGTGGAGGTTCACGCTGTGCACGAAGGTTATTTGCTGGACCAATTTACTATGAAATATACAAACCAAAGAACGGACGAATATGGCGGAAGTTTTGAAGGAAGATATAAGTTCCCAGTGGACATTGTTAAGGCAATAAAAAGTGAATGTGGGCAGGATTTTCCTGTTTCTTTAAGATACTCCGTTGTTTCAAAAACAAAGGGTTTTGGCAAAGGCGCTTTGCCGGGTGAAAAATATGTTGAAGTGGGCAGAGATATGAAGGAGAGCGAAAAGGCTGCAAAATACCTTCAAGATGCTGGTTATGACATGCTAAACTGCGACAACGGTACATATGATGCTTGGTATTGGCCTCATCCCCCTGAATACATGGGCAACAATGTTAATTTGGCAGAAGTTGAGCACATAAAGCAATTTGTGGATATTCCTGTGGTTTGTGCTGGAAGGATGACTGTGGATGCAGCGGCAAAATCCATTAGCGAAGGCAAACTTGACGCCATGGGCGTTGCCAGACAATTCTTGACTGACCCAGAGTGGGTTACAAAAATGCTTAATGATAAAGAAAGTGACATTATGCCATGTATTAGTTGTCACAATGCCTGTTTTAATATGTGTCATTACAAAGGTGTTGGCAATGACCAGAGCTTGGCAGATAACAAAGGTATGGCAAGGTGTGCGTTAAACCCAATAACCATGCAAACAAAAAAATACAAAATTGTTAAAGCAAATAACCCTAAAAAAGTGGCAGTTATTGGTGGCGGAATAGGCGGCATGGAAGTTGCAAGGGTTTTGAAGTTAAGAGGGCACAAACCAACCATTTTTGAAAAAACAAACAAACTAGGTGGGGTGTTTGTGGCAGCGGCTTCGCCAGATTTTAAGGAAAGTGACAAAAAACTTTTAAAATGGTATGAAAAGCAAATTTTAGACCTTAAAATTCCTATTAAATTTAACACAGAAGTAAAGGGTGAGGAAGATTTGAAGGGTTTTGACGAAATTGTTGTGGCAACTGGGGCAAAGCCAAGAAAATTTAAATTGCCTGGTTTTGAAAAAACTGTTGAGGCGTGTGAATACTTGCTTGATAATAATAAGGTGGGTAACAAGGTTGTTATTATTGGTGGTGGGCTTACTGGGTGTGAAATTGCCCTTGACTTGTTTAAGAAAGGCAAAACCCCTATTATTGTTGAAATGAAAAACGATTTGATTGCCGTAACGGGTGTGTGCTTGGCAAACAGCTCTTATTTAAGAGATTTTTTCAAACTTAACAAAGTGGAAACACACTTAGAAACAATCTTGTGTGAAGTTTTGGATGACGGTGTTATTGTTAAAGATAAAACCGGAAAGCAATTTAAAATTAAAGCAGATAGTGTTATTTCTTCCGTTGGATATGTTTCCGCCCCAGTGTTTGCAAACAAAAAAATTAAGGTTATTGGTGATGCATACAAGGTTGGAAATTTAAGAACTGTTATTTGGCGCGCTTGGGACGTGGCCATGAAAATTTAATTTTTAAAAGAGGGAGAAAAGATGTATAAACCAAAAATGAAATTAACAAAAGAGCAACTTGACATTTTAAATGGCAAACAAGGTGAAGTTAAGGCCAAGGTTATGGAAACTATTGTAAGATATGGCGACATGTTTGAGGCAACAGAACTTGTTAAAGTTACTCATGGCACGGGGCATTTGGTAACCTCGTTTGGGCTTAGTTTGTTAAAACCTGTTTACAAAATAATGGATGAACTTATTGGCGCTGGGCTAAAAGTGCCAGAAGGGTTTACCATGGACCCAAGACCAAACGATTTTAAAAATGTTAAATGCTCATTAATTTACAAACTGCTTTATTCAACAATTTTGTATGGCAAGCAAAAAAAATATGAAGAGCAGCTTAAAAAGCTGGGGCTGAAATCGCAAGACGCTTTTAGTTGTGCTTGCTATTTTGACGAAATGGGCAATATTCCTAAAAAGGGAGATGTTCTTTCTTGGGCGGAATCTAGTGCTGTAAATTATGCAAACTCTGTTTTGGGTGCAAGGTGCAATAGAAATTCCGGCATGATAGATATTTTTGGTTCCATTTTGGGTTATGTGCCAAAATTTGGTTTGTTAACAGACGAGGGCAGAAAAGCCAAATGGAAGATTGTTGTTAAAACAACCAAAAAACCAGAAGCTCAAATTTTGGGCAGTGCAATTGGCCTTAAAGTTATGGAAGATGTGCCATACGTTGTTGGGCTGGACAAATGGATTGGCAAAGAGTTAAATGACGAAGCAAAAACATATTTGAAGGATTTTGGTGCGGCAACTGCTTCCAATGGTGCTGTGGGGTTATATCACGTTGAAAACTTAACACCAGAGGCAAAGGAGCTGGGCACAAAACTTCTTCTTAAAGATTACAAGGAGTATGTGATTGACGATAAGGAACTTGAAAGAGTTTACGCTTCTTATCCTGTTATGTGGAAGAAGGTGGACAAGAAAGGTGACCTTGCGTTTATTGGTTGCCCACATCTTTCTTATGTTCAACTACAAAACTGGGCAAAAAACATTGTAGAAACACTTGCAAAAAATGGCAAAACAAAAGTTAATTGCCAAACAGTTTTGTGCACTGCACCACCTGTTAAGGAAAGGTTTGAAAAAACAGATTTGTATAAACAATTAACAAAAACTGGAGCAGCAGTTACTGCAATCTGTCCTCTAATGTATACCTCAAACCCGTTAACCAAAAACAAAAGGCTTATGACCTGTTCTAACAAATTAAGAACTTATTCAACTGCCAGATACTATAAAAATGCCGATTTGTTAAATATTATTTGTGGTAAGGAGTAATAAACATGAAAGTTTTTAAAGGAAGAGTTTTAAATCCAGGATATTATAAGGGAGAGGCTGTTGTTTCTCATGGTGGAGTAAACACCTTGGCAACATTTCAAAAAAGCGCCCTTCTTAAAAAGAAAAAAGTTATTGCCTCTGATCAAAACAACCCAGATATTTACGGCAAAAATATAACGGGTGTTGCCCTATGTTTGCCTCAAACCATTGGCTCCACAACGGGCGGCATGGTTTTGCAAGTAATATGTTCAATGGGCATAAATCCTGCCTGTATGTTGTTTAGCCAACACATCGATTCTTTGGCCGGTGCAGGTGTTGTTTTGTCCACAGTTTGGGAAGGAAGCAAAATGATTGCAATAGATAATTTAGGCGACGAATTTTTGCAAACCGTTAAAACTGGTGACACAATTGAAGTTAAGGAAGATGGCACTGTTAGCATTTTGTAAACAAATGGTAAAACAGTAAAAAATACAAAACAAAAGATGACCAAAAAATAAATGTCTGGTCATCTTTTTATTTTTATTCTTTTAGGTTTATTTTTTTAGGGGTTATTCAAAAATTTTAAACTTGTTGAAAATTTAACACTGCGTTTTCAACGGGAAGGCCATAGTTTTCATCTGTTAAGGCAAATGTTTGCAAAACTGGTTGGGGGGAAGAAAAACCAAAACTGGCAGTTATTCTTTGACATTTGCAATTAGATAAATTAACCGTTTTAACAATTGTTTGGTTATCAAATGTGCCCAAAATTCGTATGCAGCATAAATTTGTTGTTAAGCAAAAACTTGCTGTTTGGCTTAATACTGTTCTTTTGGCAATTAGATTTCTGTTACAATCCGAAATTGTTAAAGTGTAAGGTGTTTTGGAAGAAACAACCACAAGGTTTATTGTTTTACAAGACATTTTTTTAGACCTCCTTTTTTAGTTTTCTTCAAACCTTAAAACTGCGTTGTCCACTGGCAAACCGGAATAGTTCTGGTCAGTTAGCGAAAGTGTTTGAGCTGTGGCTATGGGGGAGTTTGCAATATATTCTGTTTGGGTTTGAGCACCCATGCCAACTGTAAAAACGCTAGAGTAAACATTATGGTTTGAATCGCTTGTTAGCTGTTTAAAGTAAAGTGTATATGCTGATTGGGCAGAGTCATAAGGCACATTTGCAAAAGTGGCTGTGCCGTTTGCATCAATGTTTTGCACGGCGCCATACTGGGTGTTGCCTGTTTGGTCTGTCATAACAACCGTGCCGGAAGTTATTGGTGTGCCACCTGCTTCGCCTGTTTCGTTAAAAATAATTGTTAGTGTGCCAGAGGCACTTAGTGTAAACGTGCCGCTTCCAGATGGAGATGTGGCGGTGTAACTGGTTGGGGATAATGTGGTAGTGTCATAGCCTGGTGCATAAGTGCAAGAAACGCCATATTGCCCCAGATTCATATTTTCTGATCCAATACCATCTGTTATTGTTACGTCATAATTTGCCATTAAGATAATTTCTCCTTAAACAGCCCTATAATTTGGGGCTGCTCAAATTAAAGTATGTTAATTTTTTTGTTTTGGTTAAAAAGGGGTTTTACCGGGTTTTTTGTTTGTGTCACTGCCATATGTTTCAAGCCAAATTGTGTGGCAAAACCCAAGTAAAAAATAATTAAAAATATTAAATTACTATTAAAAATGCTAGAAAATGCTTAAAAAAACAAAAAAAATAACAAAAATTTTGGAAAAAAATTAGAAAATATTAAAAAATGCTAAAAAATATTGAAAAGAAACTAAAAGTATTGAAATTCCAGTGTTTGATGAAAATTCCGGTAGCTGAATTGTGTGATGAGCATTGCGCTGAATATGAGCTGATGGATTAGGAACACTTATAGATAATACAATGAATTCCTTAAAATGATTATGAAATAAATTTGT
>JAZRVA010000059.1:0-7097 GCA_045598865.1 Clostridia bacterium
TACTAACCTTAATATTGTTTCTAATTTCAACAGTTTTGAGATTGCTAATTCAAACAATGTTCGAAGTAATTTTTTTAATAATTTTAAATATTTATTTAGAGTTACTAATTAATAATATTAAGCTTTGTCACAAATTAAGCAATCACCTGAGATGTCAAAAGGCACAACATTTACCATTGAACCTTGCTTGCAATTAAAGTTTAAAACACACTTTATGTAGTTTTGTGAAAAACCCTGCCATATGCCGTTTTTCTCCTCTTCCACCAAAACGCTTAAATGTTTGCCTATAAACTTTTTTAGATACTCGGTTTTTAGTTCTTTGACAACTTCTTTTAGTTTATTCTCTCTTTGTTTAATAATTAAGCCATTTATTTGCTTTAAACTACTTGCCCTTGTGCCATTTCTTTGTGAATATGCAAAAAAGTGAACAGATCCAAACCCAACCTTTTTTACAAAGTTTAAAGAGTTTGCAAACTCTTCATCTGTTTCAGTTGGGAAACCAACAATTAAATCTGTTGTAATGTTTGCAAGCGGGAAAAACTTTCTAATCAAGTTTACTTTTGCAAAATAATCTTTTGTTGTGTAATGTCTGTTCATATCATGCAAAACTTTGTCACTTCCACTTTGCAAACAAAGATGAAAAGATGGGCAGAAATTTGGCATATTTTTTAAAGTTTTTAAAAGTCGTGTGTTTACCACGTTAACCTCTAAGGAACTAAGCCTTATTCTGGCTGGAACGCTGCTTAGTGCTTGCATAGCTTTATCTAATGCCAATTTGCCGTTTATTTTATAATCAGAAATATTTATGCCTGTTAGCACAATTTCTTTGCAGGTTTTTGAAAGAATATTTGCTTCGTTTACAATACTTTCTAGCGGTCTGGAACGGCTTCTACCCCTAACATAAGGTATTAAGCAGTAAGAACAAAAATTGTTGCACCCGTCTTGAATTTTTATGTATCCCCTAGTTCTAATATTTGTGGCCATTAGGTCATCTTCATACTCAGTTGGGATTGTGCAAACATGGTTGCCTTTTAACTGCAAATTCTTTAAAAATTGGCCCTTGCCAAAATTGCCAAAAACACACTCCACTTGTTTTTTATTTAAAAACTGTTGTGGGTTGTTTTGTGCAGCACAACCAAAAACAAAAACTTTTGCATCTTTGTTTACTTTTTCTATTTTTGCCAAATATTGTCTACTCTTTTTTTCGGCTTCTTGTGTTACTGCACAAGTGTTTATTACATAAATATCAGCAGGAACTTCACTAAGTTCTGTGCTTACGTCATACCCTGCTTTTTTTAACATATTTGCTATGGAATCTATTTCATACTGGTTAACACGGCAGCCCAAGTTTATTAAACACACTTTTTGCATACTAAAACTCCCCCATAACAAGTTGTAGCATAGAGGCAATTGCAACACTTGCCGTTTCTGTTCTTAAAATTCTTTTGCCAAGGCTAATTGTTGCAACATTTTTGTTTAGTTTAATTTGCTCTGCTTCTTCTTGTGAAAAGCCGCCCTCGCTGCCCACAATGTAGGCCACTTTTTTGCCACTTAAATTCAATTTTGAAAGTTGTGTTAAAAGTGGCAAACTTTCTTCTTCAAACTCGCATGCAAAAATAACATGGTCATAATCTTTTAACCTTTCTAACATATTTTTAAAAGCAATTGCCTGTTCTAATTTAAGCAAATTTGTTCTGCCACATTGTTTGCAGGCTGAAACTATTATTTTATTTATTCTTTCTACTTTATTTGGGCTTTCCTTTGCAACACAAAAAGAAGACACAAATGGAACAACTTGTGTTACGCCAAGTTCGGTGAGTTTTTGGCAAACATTTTCTAATTTATCTAACTTTGGCATGGCTTGAAACAAAGTTAAATCTGTTTTTGGGTTTTGCAAGCAATCATATTTATTAATTATTTCAAGTTTTGAATAATTTTTTGATATTTCCACAATTTTGCAATTGTAAACTTGTGAACCATCAAAAAAGCACTCTACACTATCACCTACTCTCAACCTTAAAACCTTTGATAGGTGACTATGCTCCTCGCCCTCCAAAACAAAAAAACCATTTTCTTCTTGGTTTTCAACATAAAATCTTTTCATAGCACAAATTTTAACAACACAAACTTAAAAAGTCAAACTACAAAAAGTAGAATTTTTTCTTAATAAAAAATATACTGCTGGATCTTGCCCATGTATTCACGAACATGACAATAAAGATTAAAAAAATGGCTTGCAAAAACAAGTCATTTTTTTATAAATATTCTTTTTATAATTTTGAAAGTTTATCTTGGTATGTTTTAAACTTTTTATAAGCGCCAAGAGAAATATTTTCGTCTAGTTTTTCAACAAGTTCCTTTTCGTATTTCCCTAGTTGAGATGGCATTTCTACCCTAACTGTTACAATTAAGTCTCCGTAAATATCTTTTTGCAAATACTTTACACCTTTGTTTTTAAGTTTAAACACGGTGTTAGGTTGAGTTAAGGCTGGAATTGTTAAGTCATAAAAGCCATCAGCAAGCGGAATCTTAACTTTGCCACCCAAATATGCTGTTGTAAATGGGATTGGAAGGTCTAAAAGCAAGTTAAACCCTTCTCTCTCCAAAACTGGGTGTTTATCAACACTGACGTTTATGACCAAATCTCCGTTAGGGCCTTGCCTTGTGCTGGCATTACCCTTGCCACGCATTGTTATTACTTGATTATTATCAATGCCAGCTGGAATTTTAATTTTTATTTCTTCTTGAACCTTTGTGTTGCCCTTGCCTGAACAGTCTGGGCACTTTGTTTTTATTATTTTACCAGTTGCATTACAGGTTTTACATGGGCCTTCGCTTACCATTTGGCCAAACAAAGTGTTTTGAGTGTATCTTACTTTGCCGGTGCCGTGACAATCGGAGCAGGTTTGATACTCCGTGCCACCTTTTGCACCACTGCCACCACAAGATTTGCATTTTTGGAGTTTTGTGGTTTTTATAATCTTTTCACAACCAAAAACTGCTTCTTTGAAGGAAAGATTTATGTTTACAACGATATCTTCGCCTTGAATTTGTGGCATAGAAGACTCACCCCTTCTGGAAGAACCTCCAAAAGATGAGAATATGTCAAAAATATCTTCAAAGCCAGAGAATCCGCCACTTCCAAAATGGCCACTGAACCCGCCTGCGCCATTGCCACCAAAAAAATCATTAGGGTTTCCGGAAGCAGAACCAAACTGGTCGTAATTGGACCTTTTGTTTGCGTCCCCCAAAACCTCATATGCCTCATTTATTTCTTTAAACTTTTGAGCACACTGAGCGTCGTTTGGGTGAAGGTCGGGGTGATAAAGTTTTGCCAACTTTCTATAAGCAGATTTTATTTCATCTTGGCTTGCCGTTTTGGAAACGCCCAAGGTTTCATAATAATCTTTTGAGTTATTTGGCATTATTTTTTATCCTTATCGTCTTTATCTTTTTTATCTTTATCTTCAATTATTATTTCGTCATCATTTGCATTTTCTGCTTTTGCGGCGTCTTCTGCTTGTTTTGCCTGTTTTGCAGCTTCTGTGTAAAGCTTTGAGATAATACCGCTTGAAGAAGTAGAAAGTTCTTCAAGAGCCTTCCTTACTTGCTCTACATCTTCGGTTTCGATGTCTCTTTTGCATTTGTCGATGGCTGCTTCCAAAGTTTTCTTTTCGTCGTCTGTTATTTTTGCAGAATTTTCTTTTAACATTTTTTCAAGAGAATTAATCATGTTTTCTGCATTATTTTTTGCTTCGAAAAGTTCTTTCTTTTTCTTGTCTTCTTCGGCAAATTTTTCTGCTTCTTTAATTGCAGCATCAATATCTTTATCTGACAAGTTTGAAGAAGCGGTGATTGTTATGCTTTGCTCTTTGTTTGTGCCCAAATCTTTTGCAGAAACGTGAACAATTCCATTTGCATCAATATCAAATGTAACTTCAATTTGTGGAACACCTCTTGGTGCAGGTGGAATGTCAACCAAACTAAATCTGCCCAAGGTTTTATTGCCGGAGGCAAATTCCCTTTCGCCTTGCAAAACGTGAATATCAACACCTGGTTGATTGTCTGTGGCTGTTGAGAAGATTTGAGATTTTTTGGTTGGGATTGTGGTGTTTCTTTCTATAAGTTTTGTAAATATGCCACCCAAAGTTTCAATACCCAAAGAAAGTGGAGTTACATCAAGAAGCAATACATCTTTTACTTCTCCTGCCAAAACGCCGCCTTGAATTGCAGCACCAAGCGCAACACATTCATCTGGATTAATGCCCTTAAATGGGTCTTTGCCTGTGATTTTTCTTACTTCTTCCACAACTGCTGGAATCCTAGTTGAACCACCAACTAAAATAACTTTGTCTATCTCTGACAAATTTAATTTGCTATCCTTTAAAGCTTTTTGAACTGCTTGACTTGTTCTTTCAACTAAATCTGATGTGATGGAATCGAATTTTGCCCTAGACAAATCATATTCAAAGTGTTTTGGACCTGTTGCATCTGCTGTAATAAATGGCAAGTTAATTGTTGTTTTTGTTACGCTAGACAAATCAATTTTTGCCTTTTCGGATGCTTCTTTAATTCTTTGCATTGCAAGTTTATCCTTAGACAAGTCAATCCCCTCTTTGGTTTTAAACTCGTCAACAATTAAGTCCATAATTCTCTTATCAAAGTCATCACCGCCAAGCCTATTATCACCTGCTGTTGCAATAACTTCAAAAACACCTTCGCCGATATCTAGAATAGAAACGTCGAATGTTCCGCCACCCAAGTCATAAACCAAAATCTTTTGATTTTTCTTTGTTTCTTGTTTGTCAAGACCATAAGCCAAAGCTGCTGCTGTTGGTTCGTTAATGATTCTTAAAACTTCTAACCCTGCAATTTTACCTGCATCTTTTGTGGCTTGTCTTTGAGAATCTGTGAAATATGCAGGAACAGTAATAACAGCTTGAGTTACTGTTGTTCCCAAATATGCTTCTGCATCCTTTTTAAGTTTTTGCAAAATCATGGCAGAAATTTCTTGTGGTGAATATTGTTTGTCATCAATATTTACCCTATAATCACTACCCATTTCCCTTTTAATAGACAAAATTGTTTTGTCTGGGTTAACAATGGCTTGCCTTTTTGCAACTTGCCCCACAAGCCTTTCTCCTTTTGAAAAAGCAACAACAGATGGTGTTGTTCTTTCTCCTTCTGCGTTGGCAATTACAACAGGTTCTTTACCTTCCATAACTGCTACACAAGAATTTGTTGTTCCTAAGTCTATACCTATTACTTTTGACATTTTTATATATCTCCCTTTTTTAATAATTTAACTTATTTATTTTGCTACAATAACTTGGCTAAATTTAACCACTTTGTCGTTGAAGGTGTAGCCCGCTTCAAGTTCATCTATTATTGTTCCAGATTCCTTTGTTTTGTCTTCAACCAACAAAACTGCGTTATGGATATTTGGATCAAACTTTTCCCCGATGCAATCAATCCTTTTTATACCATGCTTTTTTAATGCATCTAGAATAGATTTTTCAATCATTCTAACACCATTTAAAGTCCCTTCATCTTTTATTAGCTTCTTTGCCTTTTTAAACGAATCCATTGCTGGAAAAACAACTGAAATGCCCTTTGTCATGCCATCTATTTGCGCCTGCTTTATTTCGTCTTTTGTTCGGGTTCTATAATTGTTAAACTCATGCTCAAACTCTTTGTATTTGTTTATTACATCTGCAAGTTGATATTTTAGTTTAATATAGTCTTCAAACGGCACAACTCTTGATTTTTGCTCTGTTTGTTCGGCAGAGTTTGTTGAAGAATTACTCTTTTCACTACTAGGGTTATTTGCTTGATTATTTTTTTCATCATGAGGATTATTAACTTTGTTTTCTTCCAAAATCAGTCCCTCCTTTTTGTAGTATTTTTTAGTTGATCACTAACAAATTTTAACACACTAGCAACTGTAGCATAGTCAATTCTCTCTGGGCCTATAACACCAACAGTTGCAATTTTTTTGCCATCTAACACAAGTGGCGTTTGGATGACCGCACAACCAGAAAGCTTAGACAATGTGTTTTCTTCTCCAATTTTAACCGTTATTCCGTCATCTTGGGAAGAAGTGATAACATTTTTTAAAGATTTTTTATCGTCAAGCACACTTAAAATATTTTTTGCGCTTTCAGACATTTCTGGTGCATCAAGCATTTTGATTAGAGCTTTGTTTGAAACATTGCTGCTGGTTGTGTTTTGATAGGCACTGACAACGTTTAAAACAAGTTTAAAAACCTCTTCGTAGTTTTTCATGCTAAGTTTTATACTTTGGCTAAAATCTTCTATGTTTTGCATTAAAAAACTAACCGTTTTACCACAAAAAATATCACAAAAAATTTTTGAGGCGTTATCACAATCTTTTTTGGTTATTACACTTGGAGCAGAAATTGTGTTTGTTATGGCACCCATATTTGTTTCTATTAACACCAAAACTTGATTTGAGATTAAATATATTATTTTTATGGATTGAACAATCAAATTTTCAAAGCCGTCAAATGTTACAACTGTTGGATAATTTGTGGTATTTGCAATTGTTTTTGAGATTGAATTTACAATCTCCTGCAAATTTGCCGTTCTTGAAAACAAGTTGTTTTTTATTTCAATTAAATCTCTGTTATTTTTAGGCGTTGATTTTAACACCTCGTTTACAAAAAACCTATAACCTTTACTTGTTGGAACTCTGCCACTTGAAGTGTGGATTTGTTTTAAAAAACCCATTGCTTCTAAGGTGTTTAACTCGTTTCTTATTGTTGCTGTTGAAGTGTCATGAAGTTGAGTTTGTTGCACAAGCAAACTTGTTATCGGACTTGCAAGCTTGATGTAATTATCTATTGCGCAGAACAAAATTGCCCTTTTTCTTTCTGATAAAACTATGTCATCTTGCAAAAATGGTAACCCCCTTTTTAGCAAACTTGTTTTTTAATTATTAGCACTCTTTTGTTTTGAGTGCTAACACTATTATATGCTCATAAAACAAAAAGTCAACACAATTGTGCCACTTTTTTAAAAAATTTTTTGACATTTTTTACGTTTGTTTGAGTACTTATTAAAATTAATAATCTATG
>JAZRVA010000060.1:0-36201 GCA_045598865.1 Clostridia bacterium
TTTTTTATGAACCGAATGTTTTTACTTTAACACTTTTTTAACCTATTTTTAATGGTTTTTTAACCCATTTTTAACACTTTTTTAAGCATTTTTTACCAGTTTTTTAACTATTTTTAACCATTTTTTTACTATTTTTTAACAGTTATTTACCTTTTTTTAACCATTTTCTAACGGTTTTTTTACCAGTTCTTTAACAGTTCTTTAACAGTTTTTTACCAGTCCTTTAACAGTTTTTAACTATATTTTAACAGTTTTTAACTATATTTTAACGGGTTTTAACTATATTTTAACGGGTTTTTAATGGGCTTTTTGCTATTATTTAACACCTATTTTGCTATTTTTATAGCATTTCAACTAGGCAAAGTTGAGCGCTATCGCCCCTTCTTACCTCAGTTTTAAGAACTCTGGTATAACCACCTGCTTGGCCATTTTCTTTGTTTCTTGCAGCATATTTTGGTGCATAAACATTAAAAATCTTTTCAATAAGTGGGTGATAAATATCTTTTGTTCTGTCAACAAAACTAGATTTTGTTTCCTTTGGTTGCCTTTGTTCTTGTCTGTCAAAAAGTTTTGCCATTATTTTTCTTCTTGCATCAAGTTTTTTAGGGCCATCGTTTAACACTTCTCTTTTAACCTTAACACCTTTGCTATCAACTTCTGTTTTAACAGCTTTAACAGTATCTTCATAGGTGTTAATTGCAAGAGTTAAAACTTTTTCTACATAACTTTGAAGTGTTTTTGCTCTAGCTGTTGTTGTGGTTAATTTTCCGTCCCACAAAAGCGAACTTGCTTGGTTACGGATTAAACTTAATCTTTCCTTTGTAGGTCTATTTAACTTAGCAATTTTTGCCATAATTCTCTCCTTTTATTTACGTAACAAAAAGTTTTTACTCTTCGTCATTTCTTAAACTTAAACCCATGCTTTCAAGTTTGTTAATAACTTCTTCTAGGGATTTTAAGCCCAAGTTTCTTACCTTTAACATATCGTCTTTTGATTTTTTGGTTAAATCTTCAATAGTGTTGATATTTGCTCTTTTTAAGCAGTTATAACTTCTTACAGACAAATCCATATCTTCAATTGACATTTCCATAACTTTTACTGGTGCATCTTCTTCGTGAGAAACAAGAATGTCCATATCTTGCATATAATCAACAAGGTTAACAAAAAGGCCAATATGGTCTTGAACAATTTTTGCAGCAAGGCTAATAATTTCTCTTGCGGACATTGTTCCGTTTGTGTGAACATCAAGTGTAAGTTTATCAAAATCTATTGATTGACCAACACGAGTGCTTTCAACATTGTAATTTACAGCCTTTACAGGAGTAAATATGGAATCTATTGCGATAGTTCCAATTGGGTATTCTTCCTTTTTATTCTTTTGTGCTGGAACGTATCCCCTGCCACGGCCAATAATAATTTCCATATTAATTTCTGCATTTTCATCGAGTGTGCAGATTTTAATATCTGGGTTTAAAATTTCAACTTGGTCGTTTGGTTCTATATCGCTTGCAAAAACTTCGCCAACACCTTTCTTGTGTAAGAAAAGAGATGTGGTAAAATCTTCGTCTAAAACGCTTGTTTTAACAGCAAGGTTTTTGATATTTAAAACAATATCTGTAACATCTTCTGTTACGCCAGGAAGGCTAGAAAATTCGTGTTGCACGCCATCTATTTTAATTGCGATAGCAGCTGCGCCAGGCATTGCGCCAAGAAGAGTTCTTCTTAAACAATTGCCAAGGGTAATACCAAAACCTCTTTCGAGTGGTTCAACCACAAATTTAGCAATGCTTTTATCTTCTTTTTCAACAACTTCTACCTTTGGTTTTTCAATTTGCATCATAAAAAACTTCCTCCTTATCTTGAATACAACTCAATAATCATGTGTTCTTGAATGTTCAAGTCTATATCGTCTCTCTTTGGTAAAGCATTTATTTTTCCTGTCATATTGTCGGAATTAAATTCCAACCATTTTGGCATAACAATTTTAATGCCTTTAAGTTGTTTGAATTTTGGTAATTCCTTTTTTGATTCTTTAATAGAAATTTCATCGCCAACTTTAACTATATAAGAAGGGATATTAACAACTTTGCCGTTAACGCAAACGTGACCGTGGTTAACAACTTGTCTGCTTTCGCTTCTAGAATCTCCAATTCCCATTCTGTAAACAACATTGTCTAATCTTCTTTCAAGAAGACTTAACATGTTTTCACCAACGTTGCCTTTTATTCTTGTGGCTTTTTCATAATTTTCTCTAAATTGTTTTTCTAAAAGGCCATAAGCTCTTTTAACTTTTTGTTTTTCTCTAAGTTGCATGCCATAATCTGTAACTTTTTTTCTACCCAAACCATGTTGTCCTGGAACAACTGGCCTTTTTTCCATGGCACATTTAGGAGAAATACATCTGTCACCTTTTAAAAATAGTTTGCAACCTTCTCTTCTGCAAAGTCTGCAATCTGCATCTGTATATTTTGCCATAATACTCTTATCTCCTCTTAAATTCTTCTTCTCTTAGGAGGACGGCAACCATTGTGTGGTATTGGGGAAACATCACTAATTTTAGTAACGTTGATATCTGCTGTGGCCAAAGCTCTAATTGCAGATTCTCTTCCATTGCCAGGTCCTTTAACGTAAACTTCGACTGATTTTAAACCATGTTCACGAGCAATTTTTGCTGCTGCTTCAACAGCCTGTTGTGCTGCAAATGGGGTGCTTTTTCTTGCACCTTTAAACCCTAATGCACCTGCACTAGACCAAGCGATTGTGTTTCCTGCTAAATCTGTAAAGGTTACAACAGTGTTATTAAAAGAGGCTTGAATATGAACAGCTCCTTTGTCTACATTTTTTGTTTGTTTTTTCTTTTTAACAACTTTTTTTACTTCTGCCATTTTTGTTCATACCTCCTTACTTCTTATTTTCCATTACGCTTTTCTTTCTTGCAACGGTCTTTTTTGGGCCCTTTCTTGTTCTTGCGTTTTGTTTTGTGCTTTGACCTCTAACAGGCAAGCCTTTACGGTGTCTAACACCTCTGTAACAGCCTATTTCTGACAAAGCCTTAATGTTTAAGCTAACTTCTCTGGTTAGGTCGCCCTCAACCACTAAATTTTTTTCAATGTAACTTCTTAGGGTTGCAACATCAGCTTCTGTTAAATCTTTAACCCTAGTATCAGGATTAATTTTTGTTGCAGCCAAAATTTTGTTGCTTGTTTGTCTTCCAATACCTTTGATGTATGTAAGACCAATTTCAAGTCTTTTCTCGTTTGGTAAATCAACACCAGCTATACGAGCCATATTTTTTCCTCCATTTTTTTATATTTAACATTGATATTAACTAGATGTATAAAAACACAAAAGTGAATTTGCTTTTTATAAAAAAAGCAAACAGCCGCCACTTTCGTGAGATTCTTCAAAATTAATTAACCTTGTGTTTGTTTGTGTTTTTTGCTTTTTGAGCAAATAACCATAACCTTTCCTTCTCTTTTTATAACCTTGCATTTATCGCAAATAGGTTTTACTGATGGTCTAACTTTCATTTTTTTACTCCTTTCTAAATTTTAATTCGATTTACTTCTCCAAGTGATTCTGCCTTTTGTTAAATCATAAGGACTCATTTCAACTTTAACTTGGTCACCAACAAGAATTTTAATAAAATTCATTCTAAGTTTACCTGAAATATAACAGGTTATTATGTGGCCGTTTTGAAGTTTAACCTTGAATGTTGCGTTTGGCAAAACTTCTGTTATAACTCCTTCTGTTTCTAAACAATCTGATTTTGGCATAAATTCTCCTTTTTGTTAAGTATGTGAATTTAAATTTGTGCATTTTGTTAAACTATTTTTAATGATTGTTGCTATTTTGTAATCATACAATTTGTTTTTTGTGTGTTTTTCAAGCAAATCATTAAAAGCGATGTTTAAGCTATTTAAGTGTTTCAAGTTCTTTTTCTTGGGGTTTTTGATTGTTCTTGTTTTTCCATCACAACAAAAGGCAAAATTATTTTCAAGTTTAACTACAAAATAGATTTTGTTTTTGTCGTGCCCACTGTTTGAACAAACCAAAGAACCAAAACCAACTTTATTTTTCATACAAAATCCCTTTTTAAGTTAAAATTTCAACCCCAGAATTTGTAATCAAAACAGTGTTTTCATAGTGGGCTGATGGTTTGCCGTCCGAAGTTTTTACACTCCAACCATGGATATCTAACTGATAGGAACCAGCAGTTACCATTGGTTCTATGGCGATGACCATATTTTCTTTAAGTTTTGGCCCGAGCCCTGCAAAGCCGTAGTTTGGAATGTTTGGATCTTCGTGAAGTTCTCTGCCAACACCGTGCCCAACCATTTCTCTTACCACGCCAAAGCCATGTTTTTCAACGTAATGTTGAATTTGGGAGCCTATATCGCCAATTGTGTTACCAGCTTTTATGTTTTTGATTCCCTCAAAAAAGCTTTGTTTGGTAACTTCAATCAACTTCTTTTTTTGGTCATCTATCTTCCCCACTGGAAAGGTTCTTGCACTATCTCCGTGATATCCCTTGTAGCATGCGCCAACATCAATGCTGATTATGTCGCCCTCCTGCAAGGGAATATCATCTGGAAAACCGTGAACAACAACTTCATTTTTAGAAGCACATATTGTGCCCGGAAAACCACCATAATGAAGAAAAGATGGTTTTGCGTTGTTTTTTAAAATAAAATCATAAGCAATTTTGTCTAACTGTTTGGTTGTGACACCTGGCTTAATGTATTTTTCTACTTCAATCAAAGTGTCTCTTGTAATCCTTCCAGCTATTCTTAAAAGTTCAATTTCTTTTTCTGTTTTTATTTTAATCATTTTTTATTGCCTTTTTATTTTTGAGCTGCGTTAATCTCGCTTAAAGTGTTTTGCAAAATTGCATCTACTTTAACAAAAGTTTCTTCTTTTGTGTTGCAAGATTCAACTTGTTCAAAGATACCTTGTTCTTTGTAGAAATCGATAACATTTTCAGGCAATTTTTGTTTTTCTAATCTTGCTTTAACGGTTTCTGGTTTATCATCATCTCTAATATAAACCTCGCCGCCGCATTTTTCACATTTGCCATCTACTAGCCAATCTGTGCTTGTTGGTTCCCCACACTCTTTGCACATTCTTCTGCTAGAAAGACGCCTTATTATTTCCTCGTCTGGCAAATTAATCATGATGGCTTTATCTATATCAACCATTTTGCTCAAAGCTTTTGCTTGGTTTAGGTTTCTTGGGAAACCATCAAAAACAAATCCGTTTTTGCAATCATCATTTTTAAGTCTATCAACAACGATGGATATTGTAAGTTCATCTGGAACCAAACTGCCTTGGTCGATATAAGCTTTTGCTTGTTTGCCAAGTTCAGTTTCGTTTTTGATATTGTATCTAAAAATATCTCCTGTTGAAATGTGTGGCAATTTGTATTTTTCACAAATAATGCCGGCTTGTGTGCCTTTTCCGCTTCCCGGAGGGCCTAACAAAACAATTTTCATACTTTTATACCTCTTTTTTCTCATTTTAAAAATCCTTTATAATTTCTCATCAAGAGTTGAGCTTCAAGTTGTTTGTCTATTTCCAGCGCAACAGAAACAACGATTAGGAGCCCTGTTGCACTAAACGCATTAACAAGTGAGCCTGTGTTGCCAATTAAACTGAATATGAAGGTTGGAACCAAGGCAACAAGAGAAAGGAATATTGCACCCCACAATGTCAACCTGTTTGAAACTTTCTTTAAATATTCAGCGGTTGGTTTTCCGGCTCTGTATCCTGGGATAAACCCACCATTTTGTTGAATCTGACGAGAAACATCTTCTGGGTTAAAACTAATTTGAGAATAAAAGTAAGAAAAGAACAATATTAGAACTGCAACCAATATGCTATAAACCCAGCTGCCAGCTCCAAGCCACTTAGAATACCACATATAGGCGCTGCCTTCTTCTGTGGAATACCAAAAAATGCTCATAATAAGTTGTGGAAAACTGATAAGTGCTGTGGCAAATATTATTGGCATAACGCCTGATGCGTTTATTTTAATTGGAATGTTTGTGTTTTGACCACCATACATTTTTCTGCCCTTAATTTGTTTTGCGTATTGAACTGGAATTCTTCTTTCGGAACTATCAATCCAAACGATAAAACCAAATATTGCAATAAGAGCTACAAAGAAAATAAGAAGTGTCCAAATATTTTCTATGTTTGAGGCTGAAATTCCAGCAATGTTATTGAATATTGCTGTGCCTGCTGTGGATAAGAGACCCACAAAAATAAGAAGTGACAATCCGTTTCCTACTTGCAAGCTTGTGATTTTATCTCCAAGCCAAACAGTAAACATTGCGCCAGCCACAAGCAAAGTAACAACAACAGCACCTGTTAAAAACTCTGATCCAAAGAAAACTGCTGTGTCTAAACTGGAAACGCCAAACCCAACCACAATGCCGATACTTTGTGCAATAGCCAAAATTAATGCGCATATTTTGGTGTATTTTGACATTTTCTTTTTGCCTTCCTCACCTTGCTTGGAAAGTCTTTCCAAACTTGGGATAGCAACAGACAAAAGTTGAATAATAATTGAAGCGTTAATGTAAGGAACAACCCCTAGTGCAAGCAAAGCTCCATTTGACAAAGCATTACCACTAACCGCACTGATTATGGAGAGAAAGTCCCCTCCGCTGTTTACAGAAGATTTAAAAGTGCTAATGGCAATGCCTGGTGTTGGCAACCAACAACCAATACGATAGACCAAGAGCAAGAGCAGGGTTAATATAATTTTTTTTCTAACTTCTTTAATTTTAAATGCTTCTTTAAGAGTTTTAAACATTATACCTCCTCGGCTGTTCCGCCAGTTTTCTTAATCTTTTTCTTTGCTGATTCAGAAAACTTTTTTGCTTTTATGGTAAGAGGTTTTTCCAATTTGCCATTTCCCAAAATCTTAACACCATATTCTGCAATTTCAGATAAAACACCATTTTTAATAAGAGCATCATTATCCACAACTGCATTTTCTTCAAATTTGTTAAGCTCAGACAAATTTACAATAGAGTAAACTTTTTTGAAATCGGCATTTTTAAATCCTCTTCTTGGAAGTTTTCTAACAAGAGGCATTTGACCACCTTCAAAACCAACACGAACACCGCCACCACTTCTAGCATTTTGACCTTTGTGACCTTTACCGCTTGTTTTGCCAACGCCACTGCCTATGCCACGGCCAAGTCTTTTTTCATGAAATCTAGAATTTTTAGCAGGTTTCAATGACTGAATGTTCATTTGAAATATTCTCCTTTCAAAAAATTTTTATAATATTTTTAACTAAATAAAATTAAATTTCTTCAACCTTTAACAAATGTTTTACTTTAAAGATGCTTCCTCTAATGCTTGCATTATCTGGGAAAACCTTTGTTGTGTTAAGTTTTTTAAAACCAAGAGCTTCGATAACTTTACCTTGTGATTTGTCAAAACCTATAACACTTTTAACATAAGTAACTTTTAATTTTTTAGCTTTTTTTGTTTCTTTCTTTTCCATTTTGTTTATTATCCTTTTGTTTGTAAAAAATTACAAATTACAATTCGTCAACAGTTTTGCCACGAAGAGCAGCAACTTCTTCTTTTGTTCTTAGAAGTTTTAAACCTTCTATTGTTGCCTTAACGCCATTAATTTTATTGTTTGAACCATGAGATTTTGTAACAATATCTTTAATGCCTGCAAGTTCAACAACTGCCCTAGCACTACCACCAGCAATAACACCGGTGCCTTCTGGTGCTGGGAACATTTGAACAGAACAAGAACTAAACTTGCCAACAATTTTGTGTGGGATTGTTGTTCCAACAATAGGAACAGAAATTAAATTCTTTTTTGCTTGTGCAGATGCTTTTTCTATTGCTTCTGGAACTTCGTTTGCCTTGCCATTGCCAACGCCAACAAGACCTTTGCCGTTTCCAACAACAACCAAAGCGCTAAATCTGAGTGTTCTACCACCCTTAACAACCTTTGCAACACGTCTAACTTCAACAAGTTTCTTTTCAAACTCGCTATCTTCTCTACGAGTTGCAGGTTTGTCTATTTTCTTTTTAGAAAATTTAGATTCTTTCTTTTCTGGAGCAGTGGCTGTTCTTACTGTTGATTTTTCTGTTTTTACAGGTGCTTTTGGTTCTTCATTAACTTCTTGTGCTGCTTGTGCAACTTCTTCGGTTGTAGCTTCTGCTGCAACTTCCACAGTTTCGTTAACTACTTCTTGATTTTCTTGATTTTCGTTCATAATTTCCTCCATTAGAATTCTAAACCTGCCTTTCTTGCACCTTCAGCAACTTGCAACACTCTACCAATGTAAAGGTAACCAGCTCTGTCGAAAACAACATTTTTAATGCCTTTTTTAATGGCTAATTTGCCAATAAGTTCTCCAACTAAAAATGCTTGTTCGGATTTTGTTTTGTCTTTTAGGTTTTCTGCAATTTCTTTTGACAATGTTGAGGCACTGCAAAGTGTAACGCCCTTTTCATCATCAATAATTTGAGCATAAATATTAGATGTGCTTCTATAAACATTTAATCTTGGAGTTTTGCTTGTTCCAAAGATATTTTTTCTTACTCTAAGTTGTCTTTTCTTTCTTTGAGTATTTTTGTTTAATTTATTAATCATTATCTTTCTCCGCTAAAATTATTTCTTACCAGAAACCTTACCGACTTTTCTTACAACGTATTCATCTTGATACTTAATGCCATATGCATGGTATGGTTCAACAGGTTTGATGCCTCTAACCATTGCTGCATATTGACCAACTTTTTCCTTGTCATTGCCTTTTACCACAACTGTTGTCATGTCTGGGCAATCAAGAGTGATTCCCTCTTCTTCAACAAGTTCAACTGGGTGGGAAAACCCTAAGTTTAAAACAACTTTGTTTCCTTGTTTTGTAGCTTTATAACCAACACCGTTAATTACAAGTGTTTTGGAATAACCTTCTGTAACACCTTTAACCATATTGTTTATTAAAACTCTGTATAATCCATGTTTTGCTTTAACTTCGTTTTCATCGTTAGGTCTTGTTAAAACAACTTGATTATCTTTAACTTCAACCTTAATAAGTTTATCAACTTTTTGGGATAATGTGCCAAGTTTTCCACTAACTGTAACCAAATTGTTACTATCTACTTGAACATTAACGCCTTGTGGTATTTCAACTGGTAATCTTCCTATTCTAGACATAATCTTTCTTCCTCCTTACCACACAAATGCCAAGACTTCGCCACCAATGTTTTGTTTGCGAGCCTCTTTATCTGTCATAATACCTTTGTTTGTTGAAACTATTGCAATTCCCAAACCATTTAAGACTTTTGGGATATCATTGCATTCTGCATAAACTCTAAGACCTGGTTTTGAAATTCTTTTTAAACCTTGAATAACTTTTTCACCATTTGGCCCATATTTTAATGTAATTTTGATTGATTTGTAATTTCCATCATCAACCATTTCATACTTTTCAATAAAGCCTTCGTTAAAAAGTATTTCAGCAATAGAATTTTTTGTTTTTGATGCAGGAATAACAACTTCTGTTCTTTTAATTGTTAATGCATTACGAATTCTTGTAAGCATATCTGCTATTGGATCTGTAACTATCATAAAACCTTTTTCCTCCTATTACCAACTTGACTTTTTAACGCCAGGGATTTCACCCTTGTAAGCTAAATTTCTGAAACAAATTCTGCAAATGCCGTATTTTTTCAAAACTGCATGTGGCCTGCCACAAATAGAACAACGTGTGTATTCTCTTGTTGTATATTTTTGCTTTCTTTGTTGTTTGTTTATCATTGATTTTTTTGCCATAATTTTTTTAATTCCTTTTTAAAATTATCTTTTAGCAAAAGGCATGCCAAACAAAGCAAGTAATGAGTATGCCTCTTTGTCTGTTTTGGCTGTTGTAACAATGATAACGTCCATGCCTCTTATTTGTTCGACTTTTTCGTATGAAATTTCTGGGAAGATAAGTTGTTCTTTAATTCCCAAAGCATAATTTCCTTTGCCATCAAATGCCTTTGGATTTACGCCTTTAAAGTCTCTAACCCTAGGAAGGGCGATTGAAATAAGTTTGTCTAAAAATTCATACATTGTATTACCTCTTAAAGTAACCTTTGCACCAATTTTTTGACCTTGCCTTACTTTGAAGTTAGAAACAGATTTCTTTGCCATAGTAGGAACGGCCTTTTGCCCTGTGATTTGTGTTAATTCATCAAGTGCCAAATTGAAACTTTTTGAATTGTCTTTAACAGGACCCAAACCCATGCAAACAACAATCTTATCAATCTTTGGTATTTCCATTACATTTTTGTAAGAATATTCTTTTTGTAATGCTGGGGCTATTGTTTTTTTGTAGTATTCACAAAGCCTAGCAGTTTGTTTTTCGTTTGCCATATTTCCTCCTATTTGCCACCTATTTTTTTAGTTGGGCTTGCCTTTTTTGAAGGAGCAGCCTTAACTGACTTTGCAACTTTTGTTTGCTTTAAATCTGCTTGTTTAGCTTTTGGAGCAACAGATTTTGCAGCAGTTTTTGCTTTTGGAGCAGTTTTCTTTTCTTCTGCTACTGGTTCTGCTTCTTTTTTGGCAGCAGTTTCTTTCTTAGCAGCAACTGGTTTTACACCGCTATCCAAAACAGCACCGCATTTTTTGCAAATTCTTGCTTTTTCGCCTTTATCGTTTTTGCCAATTTTAATTCTTGTGGCTTTGTTGCAAGTTGGGCAAACAACCATTAGGTTGCTGGCATCAATCTTGCCTTCTTTTTTAACAATTCCACCTTTGTCTTGTGCAGACTTTGGTTTGTTGTGTTTAACAATTATATTTAGACCTTTAACGGTAGCTTTGTTCTCTTCTGGGAAGCACTCTAAAACAGTTGATGTTTTAGAAACTTCTTTTCCAGCAATAACCAAAACTTTGTCACCTTTTTTAATGTTTAATTTTGCCATTTCTTTCTCCTTACCTTCTTTTACAAAACCTCAGGAGCTAAGGAAACTATTTTCATATAACCATTTTCTCTAAGTTCCCTAGCAACTGGCCCAAATATACGTGTTCCTCTTGGTTGTTTTTGGCTATCTATAATAACGCCAGCGTTGTCATCAAACTTAATTGATGTTCCATCTTTTCTTTGAACTGGTTTTGTTGTTCTAACAATAACTGCTTTAACAACATCTCCTTTTTTAACAACGCCACCAGGAGTTGCCTTTTTAACAGAAGCAATAATAACATCCCCGATGCTACCACTTCTTCTAAAAGAACCGCCCAAAACTCTAATGCACATAATAATTTTTGCACCAGTGTTGTCGGCAACCTTTAACTTTGTTTGTGGTTGAATCATGTTTTATTCCTCCTATTACTTAGCTCTTTCAATAATTCTTAAAAGTCTAAAGTGAGTTGTTTTGCTAATTGGTCTTGTTTCCATAATTTCAACAGTATCACCAATGTGGCAATCGTTGTTCTCATCATGTGCTTTAAACTTTTTAGTAATTTTAACGACTTTTTTGTAAAGTGGGTGTTTAACGTTTGATGTAACAGAAACTACGCATGTTTTGTCCATTTTATCGCTAACGACAACCCCTATTTTTGTTCTTCTATTATTTCTTTTTTCTTCCATGCCTCTTTACCTCCTAAGCCTTTGCCTTTTTATCAACTTGTGTGTTGATGTTAAGTTCTCTTTCTGTAAGAACTGTTTTGATTTTTGCAATATCCTTTTTAAGAGTATTTAAAAGCATTGGATTTGCAAGATTTCCTGTTGCATGTTGAAATCTCAAATTGAATAACTCAGACTTGATAGAAACTAATTTTGCATTTAGTTCATCATTTGTCATTGCTCTAATATCTTTTATTTTCATTCTGCAATACCACCTTCCACATTATTTTCCTGTGAAGATACAGCATCGTTTGCAAATTCTTCTCTCTTTATAAACTTTGTTACACAAGGAAGTTTGTGACCTGCAAGCCTCAAAGCTTCTCTAGCAACATCTTCTGTAATTCCTTTCATTTCAAAAAGGACTCTTCCTGGCTTAACAACAGCAACCCAGAATTCTGGATTTCCCTTACCACTACCCATACGAGTTTCAGCAGGTTTTTTTGTTATTGGTTTGTCTGGGAAAATATCAATCCAAACCTTTCCGCCTCTTTTTGTGTATCTTGTCATAGCAATACGAGCTGCCTCAATTTGGTTTGAAGTAATCCAAGCAGGCTCTGTTGTAATCAAACCAAAATCACCATAAGCAAGTTTGTTACCTCTGGTTGCAACACCAGTCATTCTGCCACGGTGAACTTTTCGTCTTTTTGTTCTCTTAGGCATTAACATCTGCTTTTACCTCCCCTTTTGTAGTGCGAGGCTTTTTGGAATAAATCTCGCCATTGTAAACCCAAACTTTTATTCCCAAAATACCAAATGTTGTTTTTGCTTGTGCAAAACCATAATCGATATCTGCTCTTAAAGTTTGCAAAGGTAAAGAACCTTGGTGGTATTTTTCGCTTCTTGCAATATCAGCGCCATCCAAACGGCCACCAACCATTGTTTTAATACCTTTAACGCCAGCTTTAATAGCTTTTTGCATTGCTGCTTTCATAGCTCTTCTAAAGTGAACCCTTTTTTCAAGTTGGTTTGCAATGCTTTCTGCAATTAAAGTTGCATCTGCATCTGGGTTTTTAATTTCTTTAATGTTGATAGAAACTGAATCTTCTTTTGTAAGTTTCATAATTTCTTTTTTAAGCTGTTCAACTCCTGCTCCTTTTTGACCAATCAAAACACCAGGACGAGCAGTGTAAATGTCTATAATAACTCTTTTTGCAGTTCTTTCTATAACAATTTTAGAAATAGCACATGCAAAGTATTTGTCTTTTATAAACTTTCTAATGGTGTTATCTTCTTTCAAATATTTAGCAAAATCTGATTTGCCAAAATACCACAAAGAATTCCAACCCTTGTTTATACCAATTCTAAGTCCATTTGGACTAACTTTTTGTCCCATTTGTTACACTCCTTCCTTAGCTTGTTTTGCAACATCAAGTTTAACAGTAATATGACTTGTTCTTTTTAAAAGTCTGTCAACCCTGCCACGACCACGTATGTTTTGTCTTTTGTAAGTAGCGCCTTGGCCAGAATAAATTTCTGCAACATACAAATCTTGTTTGTTAAGACCCATATTGTTTTCTGCATTAGCACCAGCAGATTCCAAAACATCACAAATAAGCTCTGCAGCTTTGTTTGGGGTATTTTTAAGTATTGCAACAGCTTGGTTATAAGCTTTACCACGAACCAAGTCCATAACAATATCAAGCTTTGTGTTAGAAATTCTAACGTGCTTTACACTTGCTGTTGGCCTTGTATCTCTGGTTTTGTTGATTTTTTCTGTTTTTTCTTTAATTCTTTTTGCCATAATTCTTACTCTCCCCTAAACCTATTTGGATTCCTTTGCCTTGTCAGAACCATGACCTCTAAATGTTCTTGTTGGTGCAAATTCACCAAGTTTGTGTCCAACCATTTCGGCTGTGCAGTATACAGGAACATGCTTTTTGCCATTGTGAACTGCAATTGTATGACCAACAAATTCAGGATAAATTACAGATGATCTAGACCATGTTTTAAGAGGTTTTTTAGAATTTGTTTCGTTCATTTCTTGAACACGTTTTAACAATCTTTGTTCAACATAAGGTTTTTTCTTTAATGATTTACTCATGCTTTTTCTCCTTACTTAGCCCTGCTAACAATAAATTTGTTAGTGCTCTTCTTTTTATTTCTTGTTTTCAAGCCAAGAGCAGGTTTACCCCAAGGTGTAACTGGGCTTGCCATACCAACTGGGCTCTTGCCCTCACCACCACCATGTGGGTGATCGTTAGGGTTCATAACAACACCACGAACAGTTGGCCTTACGCCCATATGTCTTTTCCTGCCAGCTTTGCCGAGAGACATAATTTCATGATCCAAATTGCCAACCTGACCAATTGTTGCACGGCAAGCAATAGGAACTAATCTCATTTCTCCACTTGGCATCTTAAGTGTTGCATAATTTCCTTCCTTAGCCATAAGTCTTGCTGCAATTCCAGCACTTCTAGCTATTTTTGCACCTTGATTTGGTCTAAGTTCTATATTGTGAACAACACTACCAACAGGAATATTTTTAAGAGGCATACAGTTGCCGACTTTTACTTCAACTTCCTCACCACTCATAACCTTATCGCCAACATTTAAGCCAACTGGGGCTAAAATGTAAGACTTTGCACCATCTGCATAGTAAAGAAGAGCGATGTTTGCAGTCCTGTTTGGGTCATATTCGATTGCTTCAACCCTAGCAGGAACATTATCATGATTTCTTTTAAATTCAATCAATCTATATTTTTGTCTGTTACCACCACCAATGTGTCTTACGGTAATTTTGCCTTGGGCGTTTCTACCGCCAGATTTTACCTTAACAGCAAGCAATGATTTTTCAGGAGCTTTTTTTGTAAGTTCCGAATTATCCATTGTTGTTAAAAATCTTTGTCCAGGTGTGGTTGGATTGTGTCTTTTAATTGCCATTTGTCTTACTCTCCTTCACCTTAATTCAAACTCTCAAAAAATTCAATTGGCTTGCTTTCTTTGGTTAGCCAAACAATTGCTTTTTTGTAATCACTTGTTCTGCCAACGCTTCTGCCTTGCTTTGTGTTTTGAGTTTTCTTTTTACCTTTAACTATTAAGGTATTAACTTGTTTAACTTTAACTTTAAATATTTCTTCAACAGCTTGTTTAATTTGAACTTTGTTTGCGTTCATATCAACAATAAATGTGTATTTCTTGTCAGAAATTGTTGCGTAGCTTTTTTCTGAAAGAAGTGGTTTTTTAATAATATCGTAAGCACTCATTATTTATAAGCCTCCTCTAACTTTTTGATTGCATCTTTTGTAACATAAAGTTTTGAATTTGCAACAACATCATAAGTTGTAAGAACATCAGCATAAGTTACATCTGCATTAGGAATGTTTTTTGCTGAACGAAGGATTTGGTTATCTTGTTCATTTAAAACAAACAAAACATTTTTGCCATCAACCTTAAAATTATCAAGGATTTCTTGGAATAATTTTGTTTTTGGTTGTGCAAGTTTAATTTCGTCCAACACAACAACTTCGTTATCTGCAATCTTTGCACTAATTGCACTCTTGAAAGCAGAAACTTTCATTGTTTTGTTAACTTTTTGAGAAAAATCTCTTGGCTTTGGAGCAAATATAATTCCGCCACCAACCCATTGTGCACTCTTTGTGGAGCCTTGTCTTGCTCTGCCTGTGCCTTTTTGTCTCCAAGGTTTTTTTGCATGGCCTCTAACTTCGCTACGAAGAAGGGCTGACTTTGTTCCTTGTCTTTGGTTATTGTTATAAGCCACAACAACTTGATGAATTAATGGTTCGTTGTATTCACAACCAAAAACTTCATCGCTAAGAGAGCAAGAACCAACAACCTCTGCTTTTGTATTATAAACTTTAACTTTTGGCATTTTCTTTTTCTCCCTTACTTAGTTGCCTTTTTTGCTGATGTTATAACTAGCAAGCCATTTTTGCTTCCTGGCAAACCACCTTTGATTAAAAGTAAGTTTCTTTCCGCATCAACTTTAACGACTTTTAAATTTTGTTTTGTAACAGTTTCGTTACCAAATTGCCCTGGCATGTGTTTGTTCTTAAAAACTCTGCTTGGGCTTGAATTTGCACTTAATGAACCAACTTCTCTGTGAACAGGGCCTGTACCATGTGTCATTTTAAGTCTGTGTGCATTCCATTGTTTAATTGTTCCACTAAATCCATGGCCCTTTGTTGTTCCACACACGTCAACCATGTCGCCTTCTGCAAATGTTGAACAATTAATTTCGCTTCCCACTTGAAGGTCTGCATAATTATCTAATTTAAATTCCTTCAAATACTTTTTAACTTCAAGTTTGTTCTTTTTGAAAACTCCAAGTTCTGCTTTGTTTTTTGACTTTTCTTTTGCTTGGTCAAAAGCTACAACAACTGCATCATAGCCATCTTTATCCACGGTTTTCTTTTGAACTACGGTGCAAGGTCCAGCCATAACTACTGTAACTGGTGTAACTTTTCCATCTTTGTCAAAAACTTGAGTCATACCTAATTTTTTACCAAGAATTGCTTTTTCCATAATAGATTTTACTCTCCTTCTTAACCAAGATTATAATTTGATATTGATGTCCACCCCTGCTGGCAAATCAAGTTTCATAAGCGAATCAACTGCTTTGCTGTTTGGTGAATAGATATCAATTATCCTTTTGTGTGTTCGCATCTCAAATTGCTCACGACTATCTTTGTACTTATGAGGTGCTCTAATGATTGTTACCACTTCTTTCTGTGTTGGTAGTGGTATTGGACCAGCAACCTGAGAACCAGACTTGCTTGCTGCTTCCATTATTCTAGCAGTAGCCATGTCGATTAAGTTGTGGTCATAAGATTTTAACTTAATTCTTATTTTTTGTGTTGCCATATACTCTCCTTTCCCATACTAGCCACATTTAATACACTTTACCGTGTGTGTCGTATCAAATGTTCTTAAAAAAAATCTTTAATAAAGATTTCCTAAGCTAGCCCGCTTGAATTTAATTCAAACTTGTCCACGCAAATTCTCCTCTTTTGTAGCTAAAAAGCGGTAACTTTGCGCTTCAACCCATTTTTCACGGTGTTGTAATATTACTACAAGTTAAGCCTTCCGTCAACACCTTTTTTTGCCAAAATATGCACAAAAAAACATAAAAAAATAAGTTTGTGCACTTTGCACAAACCCATTTTAAATTTTTATTAATATTTAACCCCTTATTAAACCAAAAAATAGAAATTAATCTTCACAATTTTCACAATAAGAACCGCAATAGTGGGCAGTTTCAACATTAACATCTTTTGTAATATTTATATTATCCCTATTACACAATTTCCCACCCTCGTTGTATTTGCAGGCCTTAACGTTGCATTTTACATTGGTTTGTAACTTCGCCATATTAAATAACACTCCTTTTAATAGTGTTATTATGTGCATTATGCAAAATTTTATTTATTAATTAACAAATACAAACAACTTGGGCAAAGTGCTCTTACAAATTTATTTCTATTTATTTGTTTTTTGATTTTTAACCGGAATCAAATCTTCGTTTAATTTTTTAAGCATAAAATCAACATCAATGCCGTGCACAGCGCCAGCTTCTTCAATTGTTTCTATTTGGCTCATTGGGCAAGATATACAATGCAAACCAAAACCAGTTAAGATTTCCTTACCATTAGAATAGTTCTTTGCAACTTGTGCAAGAGTTGTGTTTTTTGTAACTTTACTCATTTTTACTCTCCTTTTGTTTTTATTCTTTCTTAAATTAGCTTTTATATCTAAACAATCAATGCAATTTGCTTTTACAAACACTGCATAATTTATCAGATTCATAATTTTTTGCTCCACAACAGGCACAAACAATCAGATTTTCTGCATTTTTGCCACAGTGTGGGCAAACTTTAATTTTATTGCCCACCTGTTTTCCACAACTTACACATGTTTTTGTTTGCAATTTTGGCTGAGTGCTTACTTCTTGACCTCTAGCGAATATTTGTTTTATTTTTTCATTCTTTTGAAAATCGCTTTTACTTTCGGTTTTTTTAAACAAACTTGGCTCTGGCTGAAAATCATTTTTAGTTTCCTCAAAAACAATATTGTTTATAATATTTTTATTTTCTGCTTCTGGCACATATTCCTCTGCCTGTGTTTTTTTGTTAGAGCCAACATTAACGTAAATTTCACCCTGTGGGCAAAAAGTTGTTTTGGTGTTTAGTATGTCGTTATCAATATTTTTTTCTATGTCGTTTTTTTCTTTGGCCTCCACACTAACAGTATCTAATGATTTTTCCAAACTATTTAACCTTTCTTCAACTAACTTTACAATATCGGTGCTGGCTGGATTTTCAAGCTTTGTTTCCAAAGATTTTTCTGTTAGACATTTCTTAGGCAAAATAACAGTGTTTATAAAAAAGTCATCTATCTTCAAACCATATGCATTTACAAACCTTCCAATATTTTGGTTTAGAGTTTCAACAATCTTTTCCTTATTTGAAAGGTAATCTGCCAAAGAAAACTTTTTTGAATTTAAAATTTTAGAAACATTAAACCCCATTGTGTAGCAAATTTCCTTCATGGCCTTTCTGCCTGTTATGACAGCGTAATCATTGCACAATGTTTTCATAACCCTCTCGGCACTTGTAACAGTTAGAGAAAATGTTCCGTCAAGCTTTAATTTAACTTTGTTTTTGCCGTTAATAGCCAAAATTTTCTCGGGTGTTTTAAAATAATTTAGTTTAAAAGGTTGCAAATTAACAAAATAAACGTCTGCCACGATAGTTCTTGCCGTAAACAAACCTTTTTTTGTAAAGTAAGCCTTTGAGTATTTAAAGAGTTTTGGAACAGATATTTCATCAACCTTATATTCGCCTGGACCCAAAACATCGCAAACCTTGTTGTAATGCACAATAACGGCATTGTATCCATCGTTAACCACCAAATCGCTGCCTATTTTTAACATATTATTTTTAAGCTTGGCAAAACAAACCAAATCATTTTTTTGATTTGGCAAAACACTTATTGTCTTATTAAACATACTTTTTAACTTAAAAAATAGTCCCATTGTGCACCTTTACAAACAAAATGTAACATAAATTTTTAAAAAACGCTAGTAAATAAAATAATAAAGTGTATGCTTGCCCGCATATATTCTTTATATGATATACCAAAAAATATAAAAGGAATTTTGTATGAATATTAGCAACATAATTTCAAAACCCGTGTTAAACTTATTTTCTGGCAAACTGGAAGGCACAGTAAAAAATACAAGTTTTGACCCTTCCCTTAAAAAAGTTAGATACTTAAAAATTTTTGATAACGAAGAAGAGGAATATATTTTACCCACAGACAAAATAATAAGCTGTGAAAATGATGTTGTTGTTATAAAAAATTCAGAAGCGCTAATACCATGTATAAGTGCTATAAATAGCCAAGAAAACAACCCAATAAACCTAAATGTTTATTCCACAGAGGGTGAAAATTTTGGAAGATTAACTGACATCACATTAAACAACAACTTTGAGACAGAACTTTTTATAACACAAACCAAAACTTTTGAAAGAAAAAACATTTTAAATATCACAACCAATATTATCATAAATTGCACAAATAAAACAATTAGACTTTGCGACTTAAAACCAAAACTTTGCAAATTTGAAAAGGCCACAATTCAAAACCCCGTAATCATAATGCCAACACAGCAAGAAATTTCTGCAACAAAGTCCTCTTATCAAATTAGTTCAAATCCAACACCACAAAAACTGGTTGCCAATTCCAACTTTTTAATTGGCAGAAAAGTCTTAAAGACCATATATGGTATAAACAACGAAATAATAATAAAAAAGGATAGCATTATCGGAACAAAAAATTTAGAAAGTGCAAAAAAACACAATAAACTAAATGAGCTTGCCGTTTTTAGCAAGTAAGAAGATAAAGTTTTAACCAAACAAAAAAAATCGCTAAGATTTTATTAGCGATTTTTTGTTGCATAAATAATTAAAGATAATAATTAAACAGCCTCTAATCTATTTTTTTGTGGAATCCAAAAGTTTTTGCATCTCAGCATTTAACGCATCAATTTCCGAGTTTACGTTTCTTGCAGGTTTGCTTTCTTGCCTTGACGTTCTGGAACTTCTTGCGCCAGCTCTTACGCTTGCCCTTCTTTGAGGTCTTACACTTCTTGCTTCTCTTTCCACTTTTGGCTCTTCAACAGCAGGTTCTTCATCTTTTATCACTTCTTCCTGAGCTGTTTTTTCTGGCTCGTTATTAACAACATTTTCTTCCAAATCTTTTGGAGAATCTAAATTATTATCCATTTTTGAAATTGTGTCGTTTAGCTCGGTTTCAAATTCTTGTTTTTGTTTTTGCAGGTTTGCTGTTTCTTCTTCTAATTGTTTGTTAATTTTTTCAATGTCGTCTTCTTGTGGTTTTTCCTGTGGTTCTTCTTGATTGTCAAACTGCTTTCCACCATCATCGCTTGTTCCTGTGTCTGTTGAAGAGTCCCCGCTGGTGTTAGCATTTCCATCTCCTGCATTGTCTGCATTACCATCGCTTGCAGGTTTTTCTTCTTCCACCTTAGGCGCAGCTTCCGCGTTAGCAGCGTTTTCAGCAGCAGGTTGTTCTTGCCAAGTGGCTGTATTTTCAAAATTATTTTCTTGTTCTGCTTTTTCTTTTTCAGCTTTTTTCTTTTCTTCTTCTTTTTCGGCCTCTATTTTTTCATTTTCCTTGGAAACTTCTCTTCCCTCTTCCAAGTTGGATTGATCGGCATTAGACATTTCATACAAATCTTTGTCAGCCACATCATTTGCCTGAACCAAATTATCTTGAACTTCCGGTGTATCAACCGTCATGCCTTGCAAATCTGTCATAAGTGCTTTTAAGTCTGTGTTCTCTTGTGCAAGTGCCATAAGTTTTTGGTTGCTCATCTCTGTTGCTTTTTGAGCAAGTGCATTATACAAAGTGTTTGCATAATGTTTAAATTCCAAAAGCATTGCTTGTTGAACAAAACCTTTTTTCTCTTCAATCTCTTGTTTTCTCTTTTCTATTTCTTGTTCCAAGGTTACTTGTTCTTCATTAAACTTAGATGTTGCCTCTTCATTATCCTTTTCAAGCTGTTGTTGCTTTTTAATTTCGTCACCTTGTTGTTTTTTAATATAGTTACTTTCAATACGGTTTGTGGAAGCTTCCTGTTGAGCTTTCAAACTTTCAAGGTTTTCCCTACTTGCTTGAAGTTTTCTTTGAAAATCTTTTTCAGTAATTTCAAAATTCTTTCTGTAATTCTCTTTTTCGGTTTCAATTTGGTCACACTCTTCTTGCAATCTTCTTCTTGTTTTAATAAAAGTTTCGCATTCCTTCATTGCTCTTTCCAAAACAAGTGATCCATCTATGCCAAGTTCATTAAAATCATATTCCTCGCATGCCATAGAACTTTCTCTTGCTTTTTCAAGCTCTTGTTGTTCAACCAAGGCCCTCTTTTCCAAATATTGTTGCAAAATAGGTATGCCTTCTTTAATTTCTTTCTTAGTAAACAAAATTTCATAGTCGACGTAAGATGGCAAAGTAGAAACAGCCTTTGTTAGATTTCTTTCATAAAGTGGGAAATTGTCATACAAACAAGAATAAATATCGTTCTTTCTAATTTTCATAATAAGAACAAAAATGGTATACAAGAGCACAACCCCAAGTGGAACCAAACTGGAATAAAACAAAATGCCACCAATTCCACTAACAACTGGAGAATCAATAGAATATTGAATTCCAGCAACAAAAGCAAGGAAAGTTAAAAACACTGTAAAAATTCCAAAATTACTGATGTTCTTTTCGATACTACTTGTTCTAAGAGGTTTATCTATGCAGGTGTTTGCGTTAATGTAAGTGCTTGGGCCATCTTCACGGTTTAACATATAAATTTGCCAAGCATTTCTTAAAACCTTTGGCACTTTTTTCATTTTCAAGTTAAATTCAACCAAGTTTTCTTCTGTAATAAAAGGCTTGGACAAAAAGTAAGCATTAATCTTATCAACGCTTTTAAGAATTCTCCTCTCGTAAGAAGAATTTATTAAAATAAACATAACAATTATTGCCAAAACCATTAGACCTAAAAAAACCGCAGGCCAATACCAAAGGGCAACAAATTCTTTAAAAACAAGTGTTAAAAAATCTCTTACACTGTTTACAACATCCTCTCCAACAGAACCCATTAGAAACATAGTTAAACTCCTTCAATATATATTTACACAAAAGTATAACATAAACATTTTTTAAATTAAAACAAAAAAATACAAATATCTTAAAATTTTAATAAATTTTTATTAGTTTGTCTAAGCAAAACGAATATATGTAACAATCTGAAATTTTTATGTTAAGCGCTTTTTCTATGCATATTTTATAAATTTTAAGTTGTAAAGAGTATTTTTCGACCAACTGGTCGGTGTTTTTAACATTATTTGTTTTATAATCAACCAAAACATACCCTTTGTTTGTATTTAACACCAAGTCTGCAACACCTTGAATTAAAACCTTTTGTTTAATATTGTTATTTTCAAAAATTGTGTTGTATGGCAAATAAGACATAAACTGTTGCTCTTTTAAACAAAAATTAAAATCAAAGTTTTTAATGGTTTTTATACAATTTATTATTTGGCTTACTTTTATATTTTTTTTATACTCTTCACCCTCATTTAGGTTATCAATTATTTTAATCAAATAATCTTCTTGTGTGCAATTTGGATTCTTAAAATCTACCTCTTGCATAATTTTGTGATAAATTGTCCCAAGTTTAGACTTGTCAAGTTTTACAAAATCCTTATCAAATATTTCAAGTTTTTTTGGTTCATCTGTTGTGCACACAAAGTCATCGGCATATTCACTTAACAAACTAGAAACGCTATTTTTAAGTGCAACTTTGTTAATTTCAAATTTGTGATTTAACACCCTTTCAAAATCTTTGTCTTCTTTAACTTTCTTAGTTAAATTTTCAAGGTTTTTTAAGTTTTGTTTTTTGTTTTCAAAAATTTCTTCTTCATCAAAAATTTTAATATGTGCACAAAAATTCTTTTGCTTATCATAAAAATCTTTTTTATTATTCTTCAATCCGTCAAATGCAATTTTGCTCAGTCCACTTAAAATCCATGGCATAAAAGTTGTAGTTCCAGATGCATCTTCAATCTGCTTGCAACGGCTTATTTCTTTGTTTATTGTTCCAACAATAACCAAATTGTTTTTTGCCCTTGTAAGAGCAACGTATAAAAGCCTTAGTTCTTCCGCTCTTTGTTTTCTTACAAGTTTTAATTCAATGGCCTCTTTTGCAATGTTTTTACTTTTCTTAAACCCTAACAAATCAAACGAATCTATGCCCAAGCCAAATTCTTTATCCATCAAGACTGCGGCCATTCTTGTTTGAGCAGAAAAACTTTTTTCCACTCCAACCAAAAACACAATTGGATATTCTAAACCCTTGCTTGCGTGAATTGTACTCACATTAACGCAATCTGGGCTAGTTTTATAATTGTTTGAAAATCTAGAATCCTTTGCATAACTTTCCACATAATCTAAAAATTTGTTTAAATCATTATCGTAACTGTTATTTTTAAAACTATTTATAAAATTCACAAGCATTTGATGTCTATTTATTCCGTCTGGCAAACTTTTAAAGTAGTTTAAAAAGTCAAATTTATTCTGCAATGAACATAATATTTTATAAATTGAACATTCAACTGAATATTCAAAATATATTTCATCTAAAAACTCAAATAAGTTTTTCAACTTACTTCTAAGTTTTTCATCAGCGCCAGTTTCACAATACTTTTTAACACAAGCAGAAAAAGTTTTTTCTTCAAAAAATTCTCTTCTAATCACGCCCAACTCATCAAAAGAAAAGTTAAAGAAAATACTTGTCATAACAGTTGCCAAGCTTACATCATCATCAAAGTTATTTAAAATTTTCAAAAAACACACAAGCAGGTTTACTTCTTTGTTATCAAAAATGTTTTCCGCAATATTTGATGAAACAGGAATATTTCTTTTTGCCAAAATGCCACAAACTTGTTTTAATGTGTCATTTCTTCTACCAAGAATTGCAATATCACTAAATGTGATCTTCCTAATAGTTTGGTTTTTGTTGTCGTAAAAATCTTTGCCAATATATTCAAAAATCTTATCCGCCACCACAAGTCCTTGCATTTCCTCGTCCGACAAATCACTTGTGTATTCAGTGGTATCTTCAAGAGCACTATACACGCTGCCAAATTTATCTTGTTTCTTTTCTTTGTTTTTGTTAATAAACAACAATTCTACACTAGCAAAATCATTTGCGTTTTTGTATTCTGCCTTTGGGTTTAGCATACTAGTTTTGTTATAATTGACACCGCCAAAGTTCTCCGACATAACCGACGAAAATACAGAGTTTACAAAATTTAATATTTCTGGGTTGCTTCTAAAATTATCATTTAAATTTACAACATTACTTTTTTCATCTCTCAAAAAATTTTTACTTTTTTCAATAAAAATGTTTGGCTCGCCGTTTCTAAACCCATAAATACTTTGTTTAATATCCCCCACCATAACATTATGGCAACCTTCCAAAAATTCCTTCAAAACTTTTTCTTGCACGGGGTTAATGTCTTGATATTCATCAACAAAAACATACTTATAACTAGAAACAATTTTCTTTTTAATATCCTCTTGCATTAAAAGTTTTAAAAAGAATTTTTCTAAGTCGGAATAATCTAAAACATTTCTCTTTGCTTTTATTTTTTCGTATTCACTTTCAAATTCATTTTCAATTTCAAAAAACTTTTCAATTTGTCCCTTGGCAGTTTTTAGATTGCGTTTTATTTCTTCTTCTGTCATGTCAAGCAAACAACTTTTTATCTCTTTTACCCTTTCTTTTAAATCATTAAAAAGACTAACAAAATCTTCCTTTATCTGCTCGTCTGCAAATTCAAGTTTCTTGTTAGAATAAAACCTAGGAAAGTTTAGTTCAAACAAATTCTTGTGATTTTTATCAAAATCTTCTTTTTTGTCAAAAGAGCTCAAACAAACCAAAATTTGTTTGATTAATTCTTCAAAATATTCCGCCTTAAGAGCCTGTGCATCTTTTAAAAGATTCTCAAATTGATTATTATAAAAGCGCATGTTTGAGTTTAAATATTCGTTCAAAAAATCGCACACTGGGTTATCTTTAAAATTTTCATTGAATCCACAAAGCATGTTGTTTAAAACAAAGTCTTCTTTGTTTTCTAAACAACTTAAAAAATTGTAAAAACTTAAAACACTTTGCTTAAAATCGGCCATATTCCTTCCGCCTTCAAAACAGGCGGAAAGTTTTTGAAAATCCTCGTCTTCAATTTTTGAGTATTTTTCAATAACATTGTTTAACGCAGCAACCTTAAAAAACGTGGAGTTATTCTCTTCCAAAATAGAAAAATTTGGGCTAACACCAAGCGCATAAAAATATTTTCTTATCATCTTTGCACAAAAAGCATGAATTGTGCTCACATCACAAAGGGGTAATTTGTTTATTTGGTTGGCAACCTTGGCGCTATCTTGAGCCTTTTCACAAAGTTTTTCTTTAAGCCTCAAACGCATATCGTTGCTTGCGGCTTCCGTGAATGTAATAATCAAAAAATCTTGCAAATCCAAGTTTTCTTCAACAATTAAATTTGCAATTTTTTCAATGATAGTTGCCGTTTTTCCACTTCCAGCCGAAGCAGACACAAGCAAGTTTTTATCCTTACTTAGCAACACTTTACTCTGATCAGGGGTTGGTTTAAAATTTCCCATAATTATTCTTCACCTCCCCAAATTTTTGTGCTAAAAAAGTTTTTATCCACCTCAAAGTTTGGCTTCCTTTTAACATTGCCAAATTGCTCGTCAAATTTGCAAAAAGAGAAAAACTTGCACTTTTTGCAAGGGTCATTTTCAATAACAATAGGCTTTGGAGTGATATCCAATTTTAAAATATCACCACTTGCCTTCTCAATTAATTTAATCGCGTAGTCGGCCATGTTTTCAATGGTTTCGAAATCAAACACTTTGCACTTACTATCCACCCTGCCGTCTTTTAAAAATCTGATATTTATAATATCGCTTGTTCCACAATTTTTAAGCCTAACATCGCTTGCATCAATCACATCTCTACTACTTGATGTAACGCCCACAAGTTTGTAACCTTCCTCCAAATCCTTATTATTCTCTGCAAATTTAGACTTAACTGGCATGTAATAAAATCCAGCTGGTTTTAACTTTAAATGCTTTTCCACAACCTTCAAATAAGCCTCTAATTGAATTTTTTTACCAAAAAATAATTCCTTAAAACTTTTGCTGCAACTGCCAGTTTTGTAATCTATAATCCTAAAATAATCTTTAAAAACATCAATCCTGTCAATCTGCCCAACAAGGCTCAAAATTTTGTTTCCCGCTTTTATTTTTAACCCATTAATCTTACCAGCACCATCAAACCTAGCCTCAACAGACATTGGTTTAAATAAACTATTTTCTGTTTGGTATGCAATGGTTTTGCAAAATCTAAAAGCTTCGTCTTTTAAATTTTTTAATAAAATTTTATTTGCCAAATTCTGTGTTAAGAAAATATATTTGTCGCCTTGTAAAATCTCGTCAAATATCTGTCCCACTGCACTTTTAATTTCTCGTTCTGGCAAAAAGTGCTTTTTTCTTTGCACAAAAATTTTTGCAACCTCGTGCAAAATATTTCCAATGTCCAAATAATTAAAATCACTTTCTTCTTTGTCAAAAAGTTTTAAACCATACCTGCAAAAATGCAAAAATGGGCAAGTCATAAAACTTTCCACTTGTGACACACTTATGGTGTTTTTTACAAAAAATATGTTTTCTTTTAAACTAATATGGTTTTTAAAATTTGCAAGTTCAAGTTCGCGTTTGCAGTTAACATTGCCACTTAATAACTCAATCTCATCGCCAGTTTGTTGCTGCCCATCCAAAACCTTCTTAAGGTCTGCCACAAAATTTCTTTTTGCAATTTTAATGTTGTTGTTTTTTATCTTTAAATCCAAATTATTATAATTCTTAAATTCCAGTTGTTTAAATCCAGTGCCAACAACCTCACAAAACATCTTACAAGCATCATCAAGCACCTTGCTTTTTTTAGACGAACCCTCATAGTTATAACTCAAAAAAAGTTTTTCACAAGGTTTTAACAAAACTTCAAAGCACTTAAACCTTGCTCTTTTGTTAAGTTCTTCAATTGTGGGTTCAAGTTTGTAAAAATCAGCAAGCAAGCTTATTTCTTGGTCAGAAACAATGCCAAAATCGTTAATCTTTTGTGGAAAGTTTTCTTCACTGGCATCAACAACAAATCCAACTCTGCAATCTTCAAAAAAACTTGCATTTGTATCACCAATAAATACACAATTTGTGGAAATTGGTGCAACAGAAACTTTTGTTGCGCTAACACCACTTAACAAAACATCACAGAAAGTTTTAAAATCACATTTTTTATTTGAAACAACATTTTTTATTTCATCCAAAACTTTATGCATAAGATAAAAATATTGTTCGACCATTCTAGCTTTCTTTATTTGGTTTTTGTTTAAAAGCTTTGTTGCAATTTGTTTTAAATTCCCTTCAATATTTAGCTTTTCAAAAATGTTTTCAAATATTTCCGCCCATTGGCCAAAACAGATTTCTTCCTTACTTCTGTAATTCTTTAAAATTTCTTCTAAAACATCAAAAAGCTTGCCTCTTACCAAATCAAAACTTTCAAAATCTTCATCGTTTTGAAACTTAGTGCTTTTTAATAAAAAATAATCGTTTATACTATATTTTTCTATATATTTGCAAAAACCTTCCCTTTCCTTTCTTTCAAGCCCAAACAAAATGTTCTTGGCAAGAGATATCATAGAAGTCTTAGAAAAATTTTCCTGCAAAACAAAAATTAAATCTTCAACAAGTTTTACAATAACGGTGTTTTTAAATTCAACATTAGAATCAATAAAATAATTAAACCCGTAGTCGTCAAAAATTTGAGCAATAATGTCTGTCTTATCTTGCAAATTTGGAACAGCCACAAAAAAATCTTCAAACAAATAGTTCTTGTTAACCACCATGTTTTTTATTTGCGCACAAACATGTAATAATTCTTCTTCAAAATTACTACCTTCAAACAAGTTTATACAACCATTGCTGTTTATTTTGGAAACCAAGCCATAGGCAAACAAATTATCCTGCAAATGCTTAAAGTCGCCCAGCGCCATTTCTTCACAATAAATAATATTTGGTTTAATTCCTTCAAAATTAAAATGATTTACAATTTTATTTTTATGATCCTTATCATAAATGTGTTCATTAAGAGGGTTGTCACTATCCACAACCCCAATGTTAAATTCTTGGCAGTTCTTTGCAATATCAAATATGGTTTGAAACCCCTGATAAGTAAAATTGTCAAAGTTTAAAACATAAACAAAACTATTTTTTATGTAATTGCTAGTTTTTATTTTCTTATACAAAAAGTCAAGCCTGTCCATAGCGTCAAACAAACCATTTTGTTTTAAAAATTCTTCATATTTTGTATAAATAATTTGGGTGTCGTGCAGCTTGTTTTGCAAAACCTCGTCTTGTGTTTTTGCAAAAACATTTTCTGGCAATATTTTACAACTTTTGAATTGAGAAATTGTTTCATAAATTTTAGTTGCAAAATCAATGCCCAAATTTTTATTAAAAACCTTTAAATCATCCTTATTTTCCTTCAAAATTTTCTGCACAATCATGCAACTTGCACTTTTGGTGATAACCTGCATGTTGTTAAGAATTTTGCTAGAAAGCCTAGATAACGTTAGGACCTCAATAAGGCAAGTGCTTTCAATGTTTAAACTTTTAAAAATATTAACCTCAGTAGAAACGCTAACCCTATCCGGCACAATAACAATGTGTCTTGCAAAGGGTTTTTCTGTATAGTTATCTTTTAACTTTTTTATAATCTGATGCGAACAATCAGCACTTGTTTTGCCCAAAAAAATGTTTGGCATAAAAATAAAACCTTTTCTTAGTATATAATACCAAAAAAAAGTTTTTTTTTAAACACTTTTTTTTATTTAAAAAACATTTCCACTTTCTAACTTTAATTTTTTAAGTAACAAACAAATTTTTGCCTTTTGTTCTTCAATTAAAACAGTAAGTTCCAAATTTTTTTGTTGTTCTTTTTTTAGCAGGTTTTGTGTGTTTGTAAGGTCTATTAGGCTTTGCCTAAAATTCTCATTTGCCTGCACGCAATCTTTTTTTAAACTCTCATTTATATTCTGCATTGTAGTTTTTTTAATTAATTTAACAAGTCCTAAAAATAAAGAATTTATATCACTATCTGTTAATACTCTATTGTTTTTGTTTTTAATTGCTGCAATGTTAATAACCTTTTTTGTATCATCTTGCATATTCTTTGCCTCCAATTTTTTCATGTTTCTATATTTATTTTGCAATCTAAGCATAAGTTTTGCATCACCACCCGCTAAATCATAACAAGTGTGCCTAACACTTATCCCATTTTTTAAATTCGTTGTTACCTGCCTAAACAATTCAATTTTTTCTTGCTTAGTAAATTTTTTAATTTTGCATTTTTTCATTTTACACCCTTTTTGTATGAAGATTATTTACTAAACAAATAGATATATTCATTAAAATTTTCTATTTGTCATAAAAATATACGTAAGGTTAAAAATGGAAAGTTATTTACACATAAAAACAACGTTTAATTGCGTAGTAAAATCAAATAATTTTGAAGAATATTTGCAAAAAAATAATACGCACTCTTTTTTAATTCAAAGCAAAAATGTCAACTTGTTTTTTTATCCAGAAGACAGCAATAAATACCTGCCTTTTTGCTTTCATTTGGCAGAAGAAAACGTTTGTGGCAATAAAAATGTTAAAGTTGTTACCATGAAAAATAATAACATTTATCTTATTGTAAACCCAACAGAGCTTTTAACAAACATATTTGAAATAAAACAAAAGCAAGTTAACTTTGCCGGCACAACACACATGGTATACTATCCCGAAAATTCCAAATTTAATGTTAAAATTTTATGTTCAAACACATCAATAGAAATCAATGAGGAAAAAACCATTTCAAAGGCTTTGTTACTTACTAATTCCAATAGTTTGTTGTTATATGCCCCTGTTGAAAACTCTGGTAAGCATATAGTATTAATTGTGGAATATAATGGCAAAAATTACATTGTTAAAAAATGTGAAGAAGTGGACTTGTTAGAAAAAGATGCAAACTTTGTAACGACTTACAAAAAAATAAATGACCTTGCCGACCATGCAATAGTTAATAGTTTTGAAATTAAAAATAACTTTTTCGAACACACAAAAATTGTGTATAACTCCAATCACCCATTTATTACTCGGCACAAAGAAATCATACCTCAGGCTTTTTTGGAGGCAATAAAAGTAAACAACAATAAACTTGCAAGAGTTTATATGACAAATCATCTTTCAAATAAATTGACTAACAATCACTTAAAAACTTTTTTTGGGGATTTTGTGGATATAATAAAACCATTTTTCCCAGATGAAAATAAAACCGAATATTTGCTAACTTATGCAAAAGATAAAGATAAAAACACCTTTTATGCAAAAAACTTCATTTTTATTTTTGATGAAAACAACAAAATTGCAAACATAGAAGAGCAATAAAAGGTTGATAAAAAACAAATTTTTATATAAAATAATTTTTAGAAAAACAAATATAAAAGGTTTTATGAAAAAAATTTTAACAGACATGCAACTTTTCTATATTTTGTTTTCCTTTACAACAACCACCTATTTGAAAATTAAAAAAGGAGTTATTTAATTATGTATTTTGAGTATTACATTATGGGCATTGTTCTTCTGCCGGGAATTATTTTGGCCTTGGCTGCACAATATAGAGTTTCGTCAACTTACAATGCTTATAGTCAGGTTTTTGCAAAATCTGGCGTAAAAGCAAATGAACTAATAAAAAGACTTTTAACAACCTGCGATTTGTCTCACATTAATATAAGACGAATAAACGGCCATTTAACAGACTATTATGACCCAAAGCAAGGAGAAATTTGCTTATCAGAAAGTGTGTATGATTCCAGTTCAATCTCTGCGCTTGGTGTGGCATGCCATGAGTTTGGGCACGCATTGCAAAAAAAAGAAAGTTATTTACCTTACCAAATAAGAAGATTTCTAATTCCAGTTACAAATTTTGCTTCAAGGCTTTTGTGGCCACTTGTTATAATTGGTTTGATTTTTAATTTTGGAGCTGAAAGCCAAAGCATTGTGGGGAGTGTGTTTATTTATGGTGGCGTTATATTCTTCGGGCTTGCAGTAATTCTTAATTTAGCCACTTTGCCTGTGGAGTTTAATGCCTCAAATAGAGCAATAAAAATTTTGAGTTCAACTAACACCCTAAACGAAGAAGAACTTGAAGGCGCAAGAAAAGTTTTAAATGCTGCCGCTCTTACCTATGTTGCAGCACTTGTGGTTTCTATGTTAAACTTACTAAGATTCCTACTTGTTGTAATGAATAGAAGAAAATAAAAATAAAACACATATTGCCAGTATTTGACAATATGTGCTTTACTTTATTTTAAAAAAAATAAATTTATTATTTAAAACCTTTTTCTTTTAACTCGCAAACTATTGGATAAGAATTTAACTTCTTTACAGGTATGCCATATCTTTTAAAAAGTTCTTCAAGTCTGCCATCTAAAGAAACTTCATTGCCACAGCTATCAATTCTCATATCTGCCCAATTTAATAAATCTAAAAACCTACTTTTGTATTTGCAATTTGCCACACCATGATAATAAACTTCCTTCCAGTATTTATATCCTTGTGCTTTTAATACCCTTCCCCCATAAACTTCATGCTTTTCATAATCTTTTTCCTCTAAAAACTCATAACCAATATCATGCAACAGACCCAAAACATAAAGTTCTTCAACTTCTTTTTGTGATAAATGTTGAGAGATACCCCAATCTTTTAGAAATTTTGCAACACCATAAATATGTTTTTTACGATCCTCTGAAATCATAAACTACCCCAAAAAATTTTTATTATTCAATAACAATCATAAATTTTGCAACAACACCTTGATAAAGTTTTGCTTCAATTGTGTATCTGCCTGTGCTTTTTATTGGGCTGTCTAACAAAATTTGCTTTTTATCAATTTCAAAACCATTTTTAATTAGTTCCTCTGCAATTTCTTTGGATGTTATAGCGCCAAACATTTTGCCATTTTCACCAAGTTTTACATGTAAAGTAAACTCTTTGTTATTTAATTTGTCAGCAATGGCCTGAGCCGCTTCTTTTTCCAATTTTTTGGTTCTTTCTAAACTTGCAACTTGGCTGGCTTTTTCCAACATAACAGAATTATTTGCCTCTTTTGCTAAGCTTTTTTTAATTAAAAAATTTTTTGCATAACCATCACTAACTTCAACTATATCACCCTTTTTGCCACTACCCTTAACATCTTGCAACAATAAAACTTTCATAAATTTTACTCTCCCATTTTTAATTTTAACATAAAAAATAAAGTTTTGCAAATTAACAAAAATGAATAAAAGTTTTAAAAATTGTAAATAAATTCAAAAAAAAGTAGCGGGGGTAAAAATATGGATTTAAGATGCAGAAAAACAAAATGCAAATTTAACAAAGATTTAACTTGCATGGCAGATAAGATTTTAATTAGTGAAAAATATTTGTGCGAAAGTTATAAAAAATCAAACGAGCATAGTATGCAGGATTTTAGTTCTAAAATTTTTAGTGATGAAACACCAAAAATTGCCGATTACAGGCACCTAAAAAACGCTTGTTTGAACTGCCGTGCAAAGTGCCTTTTTAATGATAATGGCGAGTGCTTTGCAAACGGCATAACTGTTAACGGCACCAACACAGAAACTGCCAAATGCATAACCTTTATGAAACCATAAAAGATAAAAAATTTATGATAAAAAACCTCGCAATTCTATGTTTTTGTACGCAATCTAAATTACTAAAATCTGTTTTTTCACAAAACAAAAAAACACCTTGCTTTTTGCAAGATGTTTTTTAAAATAAACATTAAAACTAATATAATTACTTAAGTTCAACAGTTGCGCCTGCTTCCTTGAATTTTGCTTCAAGATCTTTTGCTTCTTCGGCAGGAACATTTTCTTTGATTGTTGAAGGTGCACCATCAACAAGTGCTTTTGCTTCGGATAATCCCAAGCCTGTAGCTTCACGAGCAACTTTAATTACAGGTATCTTGTTTGGACCAACTTCCTTTAATATAATTGTGAATTCTGTTTTTTCTTCAGCAGCAGGAGCAGCAGCACCAGCAGCAGGAGCAGCAACAGCCATAGCAGCAGCGCTAACCCCAAATTCTTCTTCTAATTTTTTTACAAGATCATTAACTTCAACAAGTGAAAGTTTTTTGATTTCTTCAACGATATTATTAATATCAGCCATTTTAATTTTTCTCCTTTAAATTTTTATTATAATTTATTTTTTAATTTTTTAGTTTTCCACTTTTTTAACATAAATGTGGACAAATTGTTTTTTAAGCTTCCTTTTTAGCAATAGCATCCAAAGTTCTTGCAAGTGCTGAAACAGGTGATTGCAACATACCAAGCAACATAGCAATAAGAGTTTCTTTTGGTGGTATTTTTGAAAGAGCTTCTAATTCTTGTGTTGAAGCAAGAGTATTGTTTACAAAGCCAAATTTAGCATCCAAAACTTCAACATCTTCTTTTGTTTTAAAAAGAACTGTGGCAGCCCCAACTTCGTCTTGTCCAAATGCAACAGCTGTTGTTCCATCAAGACCTTTTGGGTCATAACCGGTAACACCAAGTTCATCAAGCGCAATTTTAATAAGTCTGTTTTTGTAAATTTTGTATTTTACACCATTTTCTCTAAAAGCCTTTCTTAACTTTGTGTCTTGTTCAACGTTTATGCCTTTGTAACTAACAAAAATAACGCTTTTTGAATTTTTGTAGTTAGATTTGATTTCTTCCACAATTTGCTTTTTTGCTTCCAAAACTTCTTTTGACATCTTCTCTCCTTTTAAATCTTAAACAAAAAAACCTTACACTAAAAGTAAGCATAAGGTTTAATACATTTAATTTAAAAGAAATGTTCAACCAAAACTTACCTCGGCTAGTAACTTTGCTTTTGCAAAGTAATTAAGAAAACCATACAGTTTTCACTGGCTGTCTTAAGTAAAAAGGTTTTTATTTAAAACAAGGCAATTATATATTATAATTTAGCCTTTGTCAATAGTTTTATGAGCAAAAATTTATTACTCTTGTGAAGGATTTTGAAAACTTTCCACCATTGGTTCTAAGTTCAAAAATTCTGGATTTGTAGCAACAATATAATTTGTTTTATCTCCAATTTTTTGCAATTCCAAAAGGCCTCTAAAATTGCCATCAAAATCGGTTATAATGCAATCTTTATAAACTTCTTTATCTTCAACTTTAAGGTTTCTTTCTGCAAAACTTTCTAATGTGTTAAATATTCTGTTAGAAAAATCTTTGTAGTCTTTGTTACGATATTCAATGGCACCTGAAACAAACGGCCCTGCAACTTCCATTGAAAATCTTTTTAAAGAATCAAAATATAAAGTTGTAAAAAAATTTGCAACAGATTTTCCATCTCCAAAGAACTTTTCTAAAATCTTGGCATCAAGCTCATTTTCGCCAAAATTTAGTTTTCCGTCTTCGCCCACAACTGGGTGTAGCGCATAAACATAATCTATCCCGTCACCTTTTTTAGAAACACTATTCATACTTTTCTCTCCTCTTTATTAAATAAAACTTTCATCAAAACTCTTTTGGCTCAAATTGTTTGTTAAAATATTTACCGAGTTATCTATTATTACATCATAAGCTTCAATCTGGTCAGACAATTCTTCTGGTTTTTTTTGTGTTTTAAAATAACACTTTTCTTCCTCTTCTTCCTGACATACCGTCTGAGGATTTAACTTGTAATACAACTCGTAGTTAGCAATTTCCTTATCTTCATGTGCAAGAATTAAAAAACTCTTTGCAAGGTCTTCATTGTTGCCCAAAATTCCGTCCCTTTGTTCTTGGTTTTTTGTTAAACACCTGTCTAAATAACAAATATTTTCTTCACTTTTATCAACCAAAACAGACCTTATTTTTCTAAGCAATACATGGCTTTTTGCTAAATAGTAATATCTTATATAAGAGTTCTCTATTTCTTCATTTATTTTGTTTAAGTTTTTCATTTTATTACCACATGTATTTTACAATACAACAAGCACAAAATCAATACCAATTTTTAACACAAAAAAAAGACTAGCGAAATTCGTTAGTCTTTTTTGTTTTAAATGTTCCAACCAATAGTTAAGATTTTTGGGTTGTATTTTTACTTGTTTTTTTCAAGTGTTATTTTTTAAGTTAATTTTCTTTTTAACTTTGTGTACCTGCCGATTTATAAAAACCGGTTTCGTCGACTTCACTTCTCTTTAAAAGGAGGTGATCCAGCCACACGTTCTCGTATAGCTACCTTGTTACGACTTCACCCCAGTCATCGATTTTACCTTAGGCAGCTGCCTCCCATTGCTGGGTTAGCTCACCGACTTTGGGTCCCCTCGACTCCCATGGCGTGACGGGCGGTGTGTACAAGACCCGGGAACGCATTCACCCCGACATGCTGATTCGGGATTACTAGCAACTCCGACTTCGTGTGGGCGGGTTTCAGCCCACAGTCCGAACTGAGACCATTTTTTTGAGATTAGCTCCATGTTACCATATTGCAACTCTTTGTAATGGCCATTGTAGCACGTGTGTAGCCCAAGACGTAAGAGGCATGATGATTTGACGTCATCCCCACCTTCCTCCGTATTATCTACGGCAGTTCTGCTAGAGTGCTCAACTGAATGTTAGCAACTAACAGTAAGGGTTGCGCTCGTTGCGGGACTTAACCCAACATCTCACGACACGAGCTGACGACAACCATGCACCATCTGTTTATGTGTTGAATTGCTTCAATTTTTCTACTTTGATAGATATGCACAAAATGTCAAGTCTTGGTAAGGTTTTTCGCGTTGCTTCGAATTAAACCACATGCTCCGCTGCTTGTGCGGGTCCCCGTCAATTTCTTTGAGTTTTAATCTTGCGACCGTACTCCCCAGGCGGGATACTTATCGTGTTAACTACAATACGGAAGGAGTCGATACCTCCCACATTTAGTATCCATCGTTTACAGTGTGGACTACCAGGGTATCTAATCCTGTTTGCTCCCCACACTTTCGAGCCTCAGCGTCAGTGTCATTCCAGTAAGCCGCCTTCGCCACTGGTATTCCTCCTAATATCTACGCATTCCACCGCTACACTAGGAATTCTACTTACCTCTCCTGAACTCAAGCTTAGCAGTATCAAATGCAATTCCGTAGTTAAGCCACGGGCTTTCACATTTGACTTACCAAACCGCCTACGCTCCCTTTACGCCCAGTCAATCCGGACAACGCTTGCCCCCTACGTATTACCGCGGCTGCTGGCACGTAGTTAGCCGGGGCTTACTCATTAGGTACCGTCACTATCTTCTTCCCTAATAACAGAAGTTTACAATCCGAAGACCTTCTTCCTTCACGCGGCGTTGCTGGGTCAGAGTTTC
>JAZRVA010000061.1:0-8048 GCA_045598865.1 Clostridia bacterium
GTTGGGTAATTAGAAAAGATAAAAATATCTTTAGTAGTAATTTTTTAATTTTAAAAAAAGCAAAAAAAAGAGTGTAAGAAAATTGCTTACACTCTTTTATAATTAGTTAGTGTTTTACTGTTGGTCAGGTGAAAGCCCTTCTTCATTAGAAGTAGAAATTTGTGGGTTATTAGGCTTTAATCTTTCCATTATATCACCGCTTAATGGCTCATTCTCAACTTGTTCTTCATCAGATTCTGGGTTAACCTCAGCCTCTTTTTCTTGATTAGAATTATTATCTTCAACATTAGAGCCAGTATTAGAGTCTTCAATATTTGGCAAATCATTAGCGGGGTCAAGATTGCTTATGGCACCATTTTCTGATTGTTCATCTTGTTGTTCAGAACCCTCTTCGCTCGAAGTATCACCACTATCGCTTTGAGATTGATCCTTATCGTTGTTATCAATTATGTCTGTTGGATTAGAAGGATTTTCAATGTCTGGATCATCTATAGTTTGTTCTTGTTTTGATGGGTCTTCACTTGGTTTTTTATCGTCGTTATTATCAAATTTTGTTCCAAATTTTGCACCAAAAAAAATTGTAAGAGCAAGTGAGCCAGCCAAAAGTGGCACTCCAAGTTTAATCAAAACCTTGTTAAGACCATGTTTTACATTAGATGCCATAATAACACCTCCAATTTGTTAAGTATATTCTATTATAAAAGCCTTTTATTGTCAATACTTGCGAATTTAATTTATGTATTATGCACATATTTCAAAAAACAAATTATTAATTTACTTTTTTTGCTTCTCAGTGTATAATAAGGCATATTTCAAACAAAAAAGGGCAAAATTTTATGATAAGCTTAAAAAACAATAAATATCACACACATATGTGCGGTCAATTATCTTCAAAATATTTAGGAGCAGAAGTTAAGGTGGCGGGTTGGGTAAACAATATAAGAAAAATGGGAGGTTTAACCTTTTTAACTTTGCGTGACCAAACAGGTGTGGTGCAAATTTTTGTTGAAGATGAAAATTTAATTCAAAATTTAACTAGGGAAAGTGCCATTTCAGTTTCCGGCATTGTAAGGTCAAGGGGAGAAAAAAATATAAATTCCGACATGCAAACCGGTGAAATTGAGGTTTTGGCAAACAAAATAGATGTTTTAGGCCCTTGCACAGAGGTTTTGCCATTTGAAATTTTAAAAGCAAGAGAGCAGGCAGAAAACACAAGGTTAAAATATAGGTATTTAGATTTAAGAAACAAACAAAATTATTCAAACATTTTACTTCGTGCAGAATTATTAAAATTTTTGCGTAATCAAATGAATGAACTGGAATTTGTAGAGGTTCAAACCCCAATTTTAACCTCTTCAAGTCCAGAAGGTGCAAGAGATTTTTTGGTTCCAAGCAGAATGAATCCAGGGCAGTTTTATGCCTTGCCACAAAGCCCACAGCAGTTTAAACAACTTCTAATGGTTAGCGGTTTTAGCAGATATTTCCAAATAGCCCCTTGTTTTAGAGATGAAGATTCTAGGGCAGATAGAAGTCCAACCGACTTTTATCAACTAGACTTTGAGCAAAGTTTTTCCACCCAAGAAGAAATTTTGCAGGTGATGGAAACAGTTTTGTATAACACACTAACTCATTTTACAAATTTGCCTGTTGACAAACCTCCATTTAGGCAAATTAAGTTTGTAGAGGCAATGAACACTTATGGTTCCGATAAACCAGATTTGCGCAACCCATTAACGCTTGTCAATTTAACAACTTCTTTTAAAAATCACTCATTTACAGTTTTTAATGGCAAAAATATTTATGCAATCAAGGCAAAAGCAAACGAAATGCCAAGAAGATTTTTTGATGGCCTAACAGATTTTATTAAACTTCAAGGGGGAGCCGGCCTTGTTTATTTAAAATACGAAAACGGCGCATTGTCTGGCCCTGCTGCCAAGTTTTTTGATGAATCAGACACTCAAAAATTTGTTTCAATTACAAATATTTTAGATGGTGACACTCTTTTTATAATAGCAGACGCAAACAACTTAAAAGCTCAAAAACTTGCGGGGCTTTTGCGTAATGAACTTGGTGAAAAGTTAAATCTTATTGACAAAACTTGTTTCAAACCTTGTTTTATTGTTGATTTTCCATTTTATGAGCAAGACGATAATGGTAAAATTGAGTTTTCACACAATCCATTTTCAATGCCACAAGGCGAGTTGAAAGCATTAAAAACCCAAAACCCACTAGATATTATTGCCTACCAATACGACCTTGTATTAAATGGTGTAGAACTTGCAAGCGGTGCAGTTAGAAACCATAGCCCAGAAGTTATGGTAGAAGCTTTTAGAATTGCCGGTTATGATAAATCCGTTGTGGAAAGTAAATTTCCAGCCCTATTTAATGCCTTCAAATATGGCGCACCTCCTCACGCCGGGGCGGCAATTGGTTTTGATAGGCTGCTTATGTTTTTATGTGGAGAAGATAGCATTAAAGAGGTTATAGCCTTCCCAATGAACAAATCTGCGCAAGACCCACTTATGGGTGCACCAAACACAGTTTTCCCTCAGCAACTCACAGACGTTCATATAAAACTGGATTTAAAAGACTAATAACAAAATAATAATAAAAAAGAACACCAAAAATTAATTTCTTGGTGTTCTTATTTTTGGTAGCACCAGCGGGGTTCGAACCCGCATTACCGACTTGAGAGGCCAGCGTACTAACCATTATACTATGATGCCAAAAAGTGATATGTAAATAATATCAAAGTTTTTTTAAAAAAGCAAGCAGGTTTTTAAAAGTTTATTTTTTATAATATGCTTGCTTAAAAACCTTTTTTTATTGTAAAATTAGCTTGTAAAATGAAAAGAATAATAAATTTCAGGCCATTCTTTTATCTATTTTTATTAAGTATGCTGTGCATATATTCTTTTTGCAAGTTAAATGTTAGTTTGTATTATCTTTTTGTTTTGGTTTTGCCACTTGTTTTTATTATTTTTTTAATTTTAAAAAAGAAATACTTGTTCACAATTATAACCTGCATAGTTTTAACTTTTGTTAGCTTGTATTCTTTTTATTATGCAAAAAGTTTTAACAAAACAACTTTTAATCTAACTCCAGTCGTTTTAACTGCCACAATAACGCATATTAATAATGTTAACGAAACGTTTTCATACCTAACACTTTCAAATTGCAGTATATTAGATGGCGAAACCGAAATTAAATTAGATGGAAATGTAAGTTTAAGTCTGCTTGAATATTCAAACAGTGCCAAGTATAATATAAAAGACAAGGTTTTATTTCAAACTCAACTTTCATCTATTGATTTTTTTAAACCTAGCGGGGAAGTAAACACTTTTTATGTAAACAATAACATAAAATTTGTAACAGAAAGTGTCAACAACTATGATGTTGTCTTTTATTCCGGAAATGCAAATTTTTTTGACATTATAAAACAAAGGAATAAGGATTTGTTGGTAGATTATTTTGGGTCAGTGCAAGGCAACTTAGCATATTCACTTTTGTATGGCGATAAATCAAGTGTAGATAGTCAACTTTTGGATTCCTTCAAATTATCAGGTGTGGTCCACATTTTCAGCGTTTCAGGGCTTCATGTGGCACTTATTGCCGCAATTATTTACTTTCTATTAAAAAAATTAAAGGCAAACAATTATATTTGCTTTGCCTTAACAAGTTTGTTTTTAGTTCTATTTTGCATTTTCTGCTCATTTTCACCCTCTGTTTTTAGAGCAACAGTAATGACAGTTGTATTTCTTCTCTCAAAACTATTTTTTAAGAAAAATGATGCTCTAAACAGTTTTAGCCTAGCGGGAATAATTTTACTTATTATAAATCCAATGGTCTTTTTTAATGGTGGCTTCCAATTAAGTTTCTTGTCAGTTGCTGGCATATTGTTTTTTAGCTCAGTTTTTTCAAATATTAAAATAAATAATAAAAAGTTTTCAAACATACTAAAATATTGTCTTGTCACCATTTCTACTCAGGTTGCTCTTTTGCCACTACTTGCAAAATATTACGGCTTTGTTGCCACTTATTCAGTTTTCTTCAATTTAATCACAATCCCAATATTCTCAGTTTTTTATCCAGTTTTGTTTGTGTGTAATTTGCTTGTCTTAATTGCACCATTTTTGGCTTTTATATATTTTTTTCCAAAGTGCATGCTTTTAATTATTATTTACATAAATAGCCTAGCCGCTTTTCTGCCATTTGGCACCATAAAGCTAAGAGCCTTTAGCCACCTAGCCACAATACTATATTTTGCCTTTATGTTCTGTGTTAGCAAATATATAATGCTTTCACTAAAACTTAAAATTGCAACCGCACTTGTTGTTTTTATTCTGTTTTCTTTTGCAATCACCACATATAATCTGCCGTATTATTATAACCAAAACATTATTCTTTCTTATTCAACCTCATATTCCTTTGGTACGTTAATAAAAAGCAATTCAAATAATTATTATCTAGTCAATCCTAAAATAACAAGATATAATCTAGATAACTTAAAGGAAGAACTTTCTTCCAAAAATATAACCAAAATTTCCGCATTAATAATAGCAAATAGTGATTTTTTTGAAGCAAAATCCTTGTCAGAATTTTTGCAAGAATATAACTGCAAAGTATATTTGCAAAAAGACCACCAAGTAAAATTAAATTTAACCCAAATTGGTGCAGAAGTTTTTGAGGTTGAAAATAACTTTGTTCAAATCGATGATTTTTTAAAAATTAAATTTTGTTATTATGGCAACAAACTAGTAGGCTCAGTAATTGTTTCAAACTATTTTTCTTTGGCTTTTATAAACACAACTAAGTTTTCTTCTCAGGAAGATTTAATTTCTGCCATAACAACAAATTTTGACATTAATTTTTCTTGTGTTAAAATATATGGCAATAATTATTTGGAAGCACTGCGCCAAAATTTAACCGCCTCTAACTATTTGTTTGAGTTAAACCAAAATGTTTTGTTAAAATTTGATTATTAAAAGGAAAGCAATAAATGAAATTTGAACAACTAAAACAATCACTAAAACAGCAAATAATGCCATGCTATTTGATTAATGGGGGAGAAAGTTACCTAACAACCCATGCGCTTAAAATGATAGAATCTTCCCTTAACATTTCATATCCAGATTTTAACAAAACAGTTTTTTACGACAATACTTTAAAAACCGCAAAAGATATCGTCGCCGCATGTGAAGAAATGCCCTTTAGCGACGAAAAAAGAATAATTATTGTTCACGACTATCTAAACAAAAAAAATGATTCCGAAAAAAATATTTTTTTAAATTATCTAAAAAACCCAAACCCTTCAACTTGCCTTGTGTTCTTTTCAACAAATAAAAGTGAGTTCTTTTCAACTTTTAATTCAAATGATATTTGCGTTGTCGAGTGCGAAAAAATATCCATGCAAGCCTTACAAGCGCTTGCCATGTCTATTTGTAATAATCTTAACATATCTTTCACCCCTCAGGCGCTTAACAAATTGTTTGATTACTGCAATTATTCACCAACCAAAATTGTTACAGAAATAACAAAGTTTTCTTCAATTCCCGCAAAAAATTCGGGCGTTTTTGCAGGTGAAGATGTGGAAGAAAATGTAACAAAGGATATCGAGTATGTTGTTTTTGATTTAACTTCTGCAATCACACAAAAAAATTCAAATAAAGTATATTTGTTAATTCAAACCATGCTAAACAACAAAGAACAACCAATAAATATAATCTCAACTATTTCTAACCATTTTAGAAGATTGTTTGTAATTGCCAGGTCAACAAACACTCCAAATCAAATTTCGCAATTTTTAAATATAAAAGAGTTTGCAGTAACCAAATATCTGCAACAGGCAGCAAATTTTTCTCAAAAAAGATTAAAAGAAATTTTTGATTTGTGTGTGCAAACAGAGTTTATGGCAAAAAGCGGCAAACTAAGCCCCGATGCAGCGCTTAACTACCTAATTGGCTCAATTTTAAACTAAATTATCAAAGCTCAAAAATTTAATTTCTTGTTTTGTAAGTTTGTTGTGAAAAAACCTATTCAAAGAATATGCAATTAAATTTGCATATTTTTTTGTTATTTCTTTAATATTAATGCTAGTTAAAATTGTGTTATTAAAAGAATTTTTTAATGTTTTTAAATTAAAAACGAAAGGGCAGCCAACACTTATAACCGGAACACCCAAAAATTTACTGTCAAGTTTTTCTTGTTTTGTTTTAAAAACACTGCCAGGAGTTAAGCCACTTGTTGAAATTTGAATTGTGTTAAATAAATACTTCAAATTTTTGCAACACATGCTGTCAATCACCACCACCAAATCTGGTTTAAATTCGTCTGTTATAGTTTTTATAATAGAAGCAGTTGAAATTCCATTATTTTGCGTAATAGAAGGCGCAAGAGAAAACACGCTAGCAAAAATCTCTCTATCTATTAAACTGTTTTTAATGTTATCACATGTAGTTATAATTTTTTTGCACACTATTGTTCCAAGTCTATCGGCAACAATGTCACTATTTCCAAGCCCCACAACAAAAAATTTGTTTAAAATTTTAGGAGCAGAGCATATTTTCCTCAAACAAAACTTTATTTCTTTTATTATTATATTGCACGCACTCTCAATGTTTAGCCGCCAAAAATTATTGTCGTTAAATAAAACCGAGCTGTAATACTCAGTAAAATTTTTATCTATCTTTGTTTTTCTTTCAACAATAATATGTTCTTTTTTATATAGTTTTTGGTAAATTTGTCGCTTTTTGCCAGAATTTTTTGGTGTAAAAACCTCATAATAATTATTCATAAAAACCTTTTAAAAAAATAAAAAAAGTGTTGCAAATTATATTTTTTTGTGTTAGAATTGCCAAGTAAATAAAAAGGAGCTTATACATAATGCCAAATATTAAATCAGCAAAGAAAAAAGTTTTAGTTATAGAAAGAAGAAAACAAGAAAACAAATACATTAAATCAACAATTTCAACAATGGTTAAAAATTTTAGGCTTGCAGTTAAAGATGATGTTGTTGCTGCCGAAAAAATGTTAAAAGATATTTCTTCATATATAGATTCTGCATGTTCAAAGGGAGTTATTCATAAAAATAACGCAAGCAGAAAAATTTCTAGGTTGTATTCACTTTTAAACAAAGAAAAACAAGGTAAAAATGTTAAAGTAGAAGCCAAGAAAGAAGAACCAGCAAAAGAAGAACCAAAGGTAGAAGCAAAACAAGAAGTTAAAGCAGAAGAAAAACCTGCCAAAAAATCAACAAAAGCTACTGTAAAACCAACTGCAAAGAAACCAGCAAAAAAGGCTGAATAATTTGTTTATTTTAAATTTTAAAGAAGGCATTTAACATGTCTTCTTTTTTTTTTAACTTTTTAAATTACAGATTCATAAAATATTTTTGTGAAAAAAATAGATGTTTTGCTAATAGATAGCGGTGTGGGCGGACTAAGCCTTTTAAAAAGTATGTGTGAAAATTTGCCCTTTAAAAAATATCTTTATTTTGCTGATACAAAAAACTTGCCATATGGCAATAAAACACCAAACAAACTGTATGAGTTAACCTGCAAAAACATTGATAATATTTGTAAAACATATGATCCAGAATATATTGTATTTGGCTGTAATACTATTGGAACTTCAATTTTAGATAGAGTTAAAATTCATTTTAGAAAAAAGAAAATATTTGGAATAAACCCCTGCCTAAAACAGGCTATTAGTTTAAAGAAAAAACTTAAATTAAACAAAAAAATATTACTATTGGCTACAAATACAACAATTGAAAAAATTAAGCAGCAAAATATTTATTTAAAAAACAAAGCAGATATCATTTTGTTAAAAATGCCTCGGCTTGCCAGCCTTGTAGAAACTGGTTTAAAAAATGTTATATATGCTAATAACTTTGAAAAACAACCAGCAAATTACTGTAATATTGTGCCATACTTACAAAACAAATTAAAAAATTTTAAAACTAAAACTGACATAGTTATTATAGGTTGTACACATTATTATTTTGTTAAAGATGAAATTAACAATGTTTTACCAAATAAAATTATTTT
>JAZRVA010000062.1:0-28011 GCA_045598865.1 Clostridia bacterium
CTAATTTTTAAACAGCAGATTATACATTGTATCCATTGTTTTATCAAAATCTTTTTCTTGCACACCAAAAATTATAGAAAGCCCGCTTGCACCCTTGTTTAGAGTTAAAATTTTTGAATTTGATTTAAAGAAACTTTGGAAAATTTTGTTTTCTAAATCTTTGTCTTCTTTTAACTTTATTCCCACAACCGAAATTAGAGAAACATTTTCAACAAACTGCAAAGCGTCTGGGCTAATTTGGGTTTTTATATCCTTTATTAAATCTTCCTTATTTGAAGAGTTTATAAACATGCTTTTTACAATAACAGAAACAGAATCTATGCCTGTTGGGATATGCTCTATTGAAATTAGGTATTTTTTAAAAATATTGGAAATCTTTTCTATAATACCTAAACTTTCGTTAATTGAAAATTTTTCTATGTGGATAATTGTAAATCCTTTTTGGCCTGCAATTCCAGTTAATCCTTTGTGTAAAATTTTTGTTTTATCTGGCATTATAAAACTTCCTTTGCAGGTAGGATTGAAAGTGTTTTTTAAATTTAAAACAATATTATTCTCCCTTAAAAATCTAACACAATCTGGGTGTAACACATTTGCACCCATATAAGATAATTCCCTAAGCTCGTGATAAGTTAATTGTTCTATTAAATTTGGATTTTTACAAATTTTTGGGTCAGCTTGCAAAAAGCCATCTACGTCCGTCCAGTTTTCATAAACTTTACAACCAGCAAGAACAGCCACAATAGCACCAGTAATATCCGACCCACCCCTTGAAAATGTTTTTATTTTTCCATTGTAACTGCAACCATAAAAGCCAGGAATTACATAACAACAATTTTTTTTGGTTAAAGCAGAAAATTTTTGTTTTGAAACAATTAAATCAACATTACCTGTTTTGTTAAAAACAACAAAACTACTTGCATCTAAAAAGTTGTAACCAAGCACTTGTGCCATAATAACTGCGCTAAAAAACTCGCCTCTTGAAACAACATAGTCGTAATCGTTATGCTTTTTTAAAGATTTTTCTAGTTCTGTATAATATTTATTTAAATCTAAATTCAAATCAAACTTTTGTTTAATTTCTTCAAATCTTGTTTTTAAAAAATTAAACTGGTTAGAAAAATTTTTAGAACTTTTTGAGGCTTCAAAACAGCTGATTAGGCAATCTGTAATTTTTGTGTCTTCTTTATATCTTTTACCAGGGGCAGAAACAACAACAAATCTTGGTTTCTCATTTTTTACAATGCTTTTTACTTGCATCATATTTTCAAAATTAGCAAGAGATGTGCCCCCAAATTTACAAACAATATTATTTAGCATTTTTCCTACCTACATTTCATTGTATTAAAAATTATTCAAAAAGGTTTTTCATACCATACAAACCAGGCTGTTTTTTGTATATGTATAAAGCTGCTTTTAATGCACCCTCTGCAAAAATTTGCTTTGAATAAGAAAGGTGAGAAATTTTAATTTCCTCGTTTTCGCTAAAAAAGCCAATTTCATGTTCGCCAACAGCTCCGCCACCACGAACAGCATGAACACCAATCTCGTTTGGGTTACGTTTGCCGGAATCTTGGTTTCTACCAAAGACTCCATAATAGTTTGGCCTAATTTGCAAAACTTCGTTTAACATCATTTTTGCCGTCCCGCTTGGAGCATCTGCCTTTTGGTTATGATGTGTTTCAACAATTTCTATATCCCAGCCATCTAACATTTTTGTTGCTTGTTTTATTATTTGCAACAATGCATATACCCCTTCTGACATGTTTGAAGACCTAAAAATTGGAATTATTTTAGAGCTTTGTTTTATTTTTTCTTCCGTTTGAGCGGTTAAACCGGTTGTAGCAAGCACAAGAGGCTTTTTTGTTTTTACACAATAATCTAAAACGCTATTTGTTATTGATGAGTGTGAAAAATCAACCACAACTTCACTCTCTTTTGCATCATCTAAGTTGCTAACAAGCTTAACACCCTGGCAAAGGTAGCCATCTATTGCTTCCTTTTTATCAAAACCTTCAACAACTTCAATGTTATTAAATTGTTTTGCACAGTTATAAACAACTTGTCCCATCTTTCCACAAAAACCAACAATTAAAATTTTCATAATTTTTCTCCTAGAATTTTAAACAAAATCTTTAAGTGTGCTCTTTAATATTTCTTTGTTTTTATTTTCAAGTTCGGTAAGTGGCAACCTTATTTCATTATCACAAAATCCTAACAAATATGCAGCATATTTAACTGGAATTGGGTTAACTTCTATGAACAAGTTTTTGTTTATTTCAAGCAACTTTTCGTGTTGCTGCCTTGCTTTTTGATAATCTAACTTTAAGCAATTATCAACAACTTCTTTTACTTGCTTTGGCAAGATATTTGCAGTAACACTTATGCAGCCACTTGCCCCAAGTGTCATAAAAACATAGTTTAAACTATCATCGCCAGAATAAACGGCCATTTTTCCGTTTAAAGCGCTGCAAAGTGTAACAATTTGACTTATATTACCGCTTGCTTCTTTTATGCCACAAATATTTTTAATTTGTGACAACTTAACTGCTGTTTCTGGCAAAATATTAACACCTGTTCTACCTGGAACATTATATGCAATAATTGGCAAAGAAACAGAATTGGCCACTTGTTTATAGTGTTCCACCAAGCCATTTTGAGTGCATTTGTTATAGTAAGGTGTTACCACCAAAAGAGCATCGGCTCCCAAACTTTCTGCCTGTTTGCTGTTTTCAATGGCAACTTCTGTTGAATTTGCACCTGTGCCAACAATAAGTTTTGCCTTTAAACCCACAACCTTTTTTGCAAATTTAATAACTTCGACCTTTTCTTGATTTGTCATAGTTGCAGGCTCGCCAGTTGTGCCCAAAATTAAAATTGCATCTGTCTTATTTTCAAGTTGAAATTTCAAAAGTTTTCCCAACTTTTCAAAATCCACTTTTCCATTTTTAAATGGGGTAATAAGCGCAACGCAACTACCTTCAAAAACACTTTTCATTACAACTTCCCCTCTTTTTTATATTCAATAAGTTTTTCTAAAATTTGAACAGCATTTGTGGCAGCACCTTTTCTTATATTATCCGCCACTACCCACATGTTAATGCCATTTTCAACGGAAAAATCCCTTCTTACTCTACCCACAAAAACCTCATCTCTTTCTGTGCAAAGAATTGGCATTGGATATATATTTTCTTTTGGGTTATCCATTACAACCAAGTTTTCAAAGTTTTCAAGTGCTTCAAAAACTTCTTCCATTTTAAAACTTTTTTCAAATTCCACATTAATACTCTCGCTGTGGCAATTAAACACCGGCACTCTAACAGTGGTTGCAGTAATTTTCAAATTTTGATTGTGCAAAATCTTTTTGGTTTCAAAAATCATTTTTTCTTCTTCTTTGGTGTAACCATTTTCAAGAAAATCGTCAATGTGAGGCAATGTGTTGGAAAAAATTTGATATGCAAACTTTTTTGGTTCTTCGCCTTTTATACCATTTTGCAAGTCATCATACCCTTTCTTCCCAGCACCTGAAACAGCTTGATATGTTGAATAAACAATTCTTTTTATTTTAAATTTATCATCAAGTGCTTTAAGTGGCAAAATGGCTTGAATTGTGGAACAATTTGGATTGGCAATAATGCCGTTATTCCACAGAATATCTTCTGGGTTAACTTCTGGCACTACAAGAGGGATATTTTCCTCCCTCCTCCATGCGCTGGAATTATCAATAACCACGGCACCAATTCCCGCAAAAATAGGAGCATATTCTTTTGAAATGCCACCGCCAGCTGAAAAAAGGGCGTAATCTATTTTTTTATCTATAATATTCTCTTTGCAAAGTTCAATTACTTCATAGTCTTTGCCAAACATTGTTATTTTTTTGCCAGCACTTTTTGCAGAAGCATACAAATAAAAATTGTCTGCCTTAATTCCCCTTTCCTGCAAAACCTGAACAAATTTACTGCCCACCATTCCTGTGGCGCCAACAATTGCTATATTCATAAAAAAAATCTCCTATAAATTATAATGAATACATAATTTTTTTTGTGCCAAAAATTTTTTAAAAAAATACATCAGGGTTAAACAATAAACCTTGATGTATTTAATTGAAAAACCCAAAAAAAGTAAGAAAAGAAGATTATTTTTCTTCTTTTTCTTTAACTTTTTTTGCAACAACTTCCTTGCCTTGATACCAGCCACATTCTGGGCAAACAGTGTGGGCCTTAATTTGTGCCTTGCAGTGTGAACATTCAACAAGTGCTGGTGCACCTGCCTTCCAGTTTGCTCTTCTGCTATCTCTTCTTGCTTTGCTTACCTTTCTCTTTGGAACTGCCATTTTTGTATATCTCCTTATTTATTATTATCTTGTAAAGTTTTAAACGGACTATCTTCAATTTCCAATTCTTTTTCAATTTGTTGGCAATTGCAAGAATATTTGTTTTTGTTCTTTCCGCATATTGGACACAAGCCTTTGCAACTTTTTTTACACAACATCTTTGTTGGCAAATTTAAAATTAACACGTCTTCCACTGGCTTTTCAATTTCAACCCAAGTTTGGTTAATTAAATAATCATCACTATTTGTTGAATTAAAACTTTCAATAAAAGATTCGTTTAAATCAAAGGTAAAATGCCTTTCAAACTCCTCGCCACAACAATCACATACTGCTAAAAGCGTAAAATCTATTTTTGCTTCAATGTGCAGAATCTCATTTACGTAGCACATTTTACCCTTAACGTTTGCAGGTGTTAAAAATTTGTAATTTTTATCTTCAACAAACTTTTGATTTAGCTCAACATCAACATTAAAATCAAAATATTTGCCAGCTTCCTGCTTAGCCTTAACAATACTTAATATCATAGCAGGCATTATTTTAACAATTAAACAAAAAAAAGTCAATAATTTTTCTAAATTGTTTTGTGTATTATGCCCAAATGTTTGCATCTAGACAAATTTTGCATTTTATGATACAATTTTTACAATAAAAGAGGGGGTTTTTATGCCAGAAATTTATATTGATAAAGATGGTGTTTTTCATTATGCAGATGAAATGCCACAATATGCAGCATACTCCACAACTTTTCAAAAACCAAGAAGTTGGGACCCTTATGTTGTTAGTTACTACAAATCATTATATTCTATAAGGCAACTTCCAATATCACCTATTGTAAGCAACGATTTTAAGGCAACAGTTAAGGGTTTTTTTGATTTGAATTCCAAAGTAACAAACCTTAGCTCCGAGCAAGGTATATTTGGAAGAAATACTGCTGGTTACTTTGAAAAGTCTTGGCCAACAAGGCTTGGTATAAAAACACCTGATGGAAAAATTGTTTCTAACTACTTTAGAGCATTTGATATGGCAAGTGGAGGAATAAAAGAAGCAACTTCAAAAATTATTTCAAACATTGTTTGCGGAAGACTCTTCCCAACCAAAATGCCATATTACATTGCATATTACAACAAAGAATTTGGCACTTTTGGTTTAGATTTAAACCATATAGATGGCGTTAAATCATTAAGACTGGATAAATATTTAGAGTCAAAAGGAATAGAGTTAAATTCTGTTGCTTCATTAATGAAGGCGTATAAATCTGGTGCCCTCAAAGAGGACCTAACAAATTCGGCAATTGCTCAGCTTATGTTTGGCATTTTTACTTTGCCAAACGCTATTGGAGAGCAAGACCCTAACACAAGAAATGCGATTTTGTTAGGGATTGACAAACCAAATGCTAAATTTGACTCTGTTGTTAGGATAGACTTTGAAAATAACAGAATTAATGATAGCCCAAATCAAAATGGCAGCATCACTAGAAGTGGTGATAACGTTAGAGTTTACCCTTTTGGAATATATGGTAGAGATGAAAACAAATTTGAATTTAAGGAAAACATAGTTAAAGCTATTATTGATAAAACCCTTACCCCAGAAGATGCAAGAACTATCCTTTCCCTGCACGACGTAACAAAATATGCAACCACAAGCAGAACAAATATTGACACTGCTGTAACCGAAATTATTGAATCTCACAAAACTGAAAATGGCCAAAATATTAATTCAGATAGCTATTTTTCACCTGACAAAATTGAAACTTTTGCAGAAGAAGTTATAACAAGGGCCGACAATTACACAACTAATGTGCAAAAATATTTTCAAGAAGCAGCCGACAAGGCAGACATTCATATTCAAGGCACAGCAGAGGACCTTCCTCCTCTTGAACAATAAATGAATTACTATTGCTACTGTTATGTGATACGTAATAATTAAGTGATTAAAGCAAAAAACGAAACTGAAAACTTTGTGTTCAATTTAGTTTAGGTGTTCCAAAAAATTTGTGGAATTTTTGGCATAAAGAAGATTTTAATAAAAAGACAAAGGAAGTTGCTTTTAGTAACTTCCCTGTCAAACGTTATTAAAATTTTTCTGGTGGAGATAACCGGGTTCGAACCGGTGACCTTTTGAATGCCATTCAAACGCGCTACCAAACTGCGCCATACCCCCAAAAAGCAAAGTTATTATACAAAACAATTTGAAAAATAGCAACACAAATTTTTTGATTTTTAAAATTAACAAAAAAGATTAAAGATGAGGTGTTTAATCTAACCATAAAAATCAAAGAAGTTTATAATATTAGTTCCAATCATGGTATTAGATTTAATTACGACATTAGATTTAATTATTCAATTATGCTATTAAATAAAAAACAACACAGGTTTTCTCTTGTGTTGTTTTAATCTTTTAGTTTTTGTTTTATTTTTTTTAAAATTTTTGTTTCCATTCTACTTACTTGAACTTGTGAAACATTTAAAATTTTTGCCACTTCGCCCTGAGTTTTATCTCTAAAATATCTTAGAATGACAATTTTTCTATCTTTATCCTCTAAGGATTTTATGGCATCAGTAATTGCAATTTTGTCAAGAATTTTTGCGCTATCATCAACAGACGGCATTTTGTCTAACAATGTTTGCCCTCCGCCATCTTCTTGGTCTAAACTTTCGTAAATTGATATTGGCTTGTGAATAGATTCCAAAATAAACATTATTTCTGGCTCTTCTAAGTTGAATTTTTGTGCCAATTCCTTTGTGGTTGGTGTTACACCTGTTTTTAACCTTACTTCGTCAATATATTTTTGCATTAAATAATTTTGACTTTTTATGCTTCTGGAAACTTTGATGCTACCATCATCTCTTAAAAACCTTTTAATTTCTCCCGCAATCATTGGCACGGCATATGTGGAAAATTTAACATTAAAACTTTCGTCAAAGTTATTTATTGCCTTAGAAAACCCCACACAGCCAAGTTGATACAAATCTTCATATTCCACACCCTTATTTTTGTATCTTCTAACAATACTTTTAACCAGCGGAGAATTTTGTTCTATAAGCAAATTTTTTGCATTTTCATCGCCATTTTTAGCGTTTTTTAAAAGGTTAAGTGTTTTTTCATATTCATCCGGCATTTTTAAAAATTCACTTCCCTTTTTATTCTGCTTTGTCCATGAGTTCAACATCTTGGTTTTTAATGCTTTTAATTAGTTTTACGCAAAGCCCGCCATTAGGCATATTGCTTACAAAAACCTCGTCCATAAAACTTTCCATAACTGTAAAACCCATACCGCTTCTTTCCTGTGTTGGGCGTGTGGTAAAAAATGGCTGTCTTGCTTTGTTTAAATCTGTTATGCCAACACCAAAATCGATAATTTCAATTTCAACGCTACCTTCAAAAATTTTAACTTTTGCCACAACTTCCCCTTTTTTATCTGGGTATGCATGCACAATACTGTTTGTTACCGCCTCAGAAACAGCAGTTTTAATGTCGGTTAGTTGGTCTAAACTTGGGTTTAATTGCAAACAAAACCCTGCAATAGATGCCCTTGCAAAACTTTCGTTAACAGAAAGTGCCTTAAATTTTATTTCCATTTCGTTTAATATTTCTTTCATTATTTTTCACCTTTTTTAAGAAATTTTTGGCATAATGTCATAAAGCCCAGTAAGTTTAAAAATTTTTTCCGCGTGATAAGAAGGGTTTGTAATAAAAATACTAACCCCCTTATCTTTCATTTTTTTATACCTTCCAATCAAAACCCCAATGCCGGTAGAATCCATAAATTCTAGTTCCGACAAATCAATAATAATTTGTCTGCATAGCGTGGTTAAAAACAAATCATCAAGGCGTTTGCTAGTAAACTTAGCCGTGTTCTCATCAAGCTCACCGCTAAGCATTACATACAAAACATTATTGTAAGTTCTGTGCTTTATTTCCATATATATTTTTCTCCTTTTGCTAAAACAATTTTTTCATAAAATCAAAAACGCTTTTTGACAACAAATGTAATAAATTGTTTTTTTATGTTTATTGCAAAATTGATAATAAAAATAAAAAAAATATTTACTTTTTAATGTAAATAGAGTAAAATTTACTTGTTTTTTAGGAAATATTTTTATGATAACAGAAACAACAAAAATTATAACAAGCGGCTTTTATGCCACTGGTGAAGAAATAAACACAAAAAAGTATTCTTTAATATCGTCCACCCCTGGTAAGCACATTTATATTCAAGGAGGAATTCATGGGGGCGAAGTAACAATTGACATAATAAAAGAGCTTTATGACTTTTTAAAACAAAACCTAATTTGTGGTCAGGTTGATTTTGTGCCATACGCTAATCCCCTTTCGTGGAATCAAAAAGCATACACTTACACAGTGGGAAAATTTAGTTTGCAAGATGGCAAGGATTTTAATAGATGTTATGGAAAAACTGGCAATATAAACAACAAAATTGCCAATAACATTTTAAAAGAGTGTGTGGGTTGTGATTTAACACTTGATTTGCACACTTCACAAAACGGAATTCCTCACACAAATTTTGCAAACTTAAATTTGAAGGAATATATTAAACTTCTTAATCTTGATTTTAACTATTATTGTGGTATTCCAAAGGAATACGAAAATGCCTTTGATACGCAGTGTTTAATAAACAATACGCCTAGCATAACAATAGAGTGTGGCAGGCATGATGACCTTGATGAACACAATAAAAACACGGTGGTTGATGGAATTAAAAACATTCTTGCCCGCCTTGAAATGATAGATTCAAAGTTTTTAAAAATAAGCGAAACAAAAACTAACACTTACTTTGAAACCACAGAAAAAATAACCTCTGAAAATGCAGGAATTGTGGAATTTTTGCAAGAACCAGGAAATAAAATAAAAAAAGGCCAAGAATTATACAAAATTATTTCAAGTGACCTAACAAAGCAACCACTTGTTGTATGTGCAAAAGACGATGGGTTTTTGTTTAGAAATACAAAAACACATATTTGCAATAGTTATGATGAGCTTGGCCAAGTGGTTTATAACAAAGATTTTAAAACTTGGTAAGACGAATTAATTTAAAAATCTCAAATAAAAACTATGAAAAATAGTAGAAATTCATAAATTTTTCAGGTAAAAAATACATAAAAAAGCACAAAAATATACTTAAAAACACAAAAAAACTATCTAATTTTAGATAGTTTTTTTTGGTTTAAAATATAAAAACTTTTTTGGCTAATTAAAAAATATACAATTCATAATTACAAGTCTCTAATATTTGTTTATGAGGATTGTTCTTCTCCACTAGGTGTTGAAACTGGCTGGCTTTGCGTATTTTCTAAGTTTGTTTGCTCTGTTTTAATTATAGACTGTTCAAGAGATTCAACTACTGGCAACCAGGTAGGGTTTAACTTAGAAACACCATCTTCCAAACAAAATGGTTCTGAGCCCGGCATTGCAATGCCATTTATTCTCAAAATTTGTCTGCCAGTTTGAATATCTTGATTTTCCTTCAAACTAACATCACTTAAACAAACCTTTGCTTTGCTACTGCTCAAATCCACGCTAACGCCCTTCATTTCTGGCTCTGGGTTGTTTAAATCCCATGTAACATTGCCATTTTCATTTTGCGTAAATTGATAAACACCATTTTGCAAATTAACCTTTGATTCGCAATTGGTCTTGCCCATAAGTTTAATATAAAACTGACTTGGAATTTTTGTTGCCTTAAAATATGTTTCCTTTGCACTTTCTTTTATATCCTTAAAATATTGCAAAGTTCTTTCATCGCTTAAATTGCCATAATTTAATATAAAAGCAGTACGCTGCAAACTTGGCAAACCATTTATTTCATTATTCAAACTTGCAGTTTCGGTAGGTCCTTGCTGCCTATCATTAATTTCGTTTATGTAAATATGCCCGCTTTTTGTAATTATTAAATCTATTCCACTAAGCCCCACTTTGCCACAAATTGCCATAAAAGATGCCAACTTATTACCTATTTCATATATTTTTTCTAATGTGTTTTGAGGAAAATTAAAGTTTAACTGGTTTCCCACTCCATTTGTTGGAGATGCTGTTAAGTGGCTATCCCCCACAACTTTAAGTGTGCCTGGTTGAACCATACAAAAAGTGTTTTGTCTGTTAAGACCACTATGTAGCCTTCTAAAATATAAGTCTTTTAACGTTTTAATGCTATATCTACTTTCCTCTGGTAACAACTCACCCTTAAAGGCACCCATGGATCCTTTGTTTGGCAACATATTGCCAATACACAACGAAACGTTGCTGTTACAGCCCTCTATGTATTTTGCAACTTTCAAATATCCACTACTTAAATCTGTGTGAGTGCAGAAATCTTGAAAGTTATCAACAATAAGTGTGCTATAACCGCCACCCTTTTCGTTTACATTTGGGCCACATGATTGGATTACAATTCTACCGCTCTCATCACATAACTCTTTGTAAACTTCAAATTTTTCTAATGCTGAAAGTTGCCTTTTAATAAGCTGATTAGGAATAACATGCTGGCTTAATCCTGCAAAATTCAAAATATCTGTTAAATTTGTTTTTTCTTCAAAATAACTTGTAATATTTTGTTCGTTTGAGGCAACAACAGTTATATTTTTAAACCTTTGAGAAAGTGATTGTTGCCAAAGCTTGTCACCTTCTAAAATAGAAGAATATAAAAGAATTGCAATTTTTCCACTTAAACTGCCTTCTGGTATTGCATCAACAATTTTTTTAACATTTTCGGTGGTTTCGTCAAGACCAGTTGTATCCCTATCTATTGTGTATTGTGGGATATTTTCAAAATATTTTTGCCCCTTTCCACCACCGGCCATAACAACTTTGCAACCATTTTTAGAAAACGAAGAAATAGTTCCCACAAGCCTTGAAGGATAAAATGCAGGAGCAACAATAGTTACGCCATTTTGTGCATAACTACGCATATATTCATTTGCTATTAAAATACCATCATTTGTTATTTCGGATAAACTTTTCATATTCCTTTTCTACCAAAAAAAATCACAGATAAGGCAATGTTTTTGCAACTTATCTATGATTTTACTTTTTAAAACAGATAAGTAGCTCTCCACAATTTCTTATGACAGTTCAAAACATATTTTGTTCTGACCCAACCTGGCTAATATTTGCGACAATACAAGCACAAGTTTCGGCAATAATTCCTTTTTCAAAAACAAATTCGCGTAATATTTTTGATACTAATAATTACCGCACCTCTACCTTATGGCAGTATTTTAGCAAATTTGTGTTAAAAAGTCAATACCCGTTTATTTTATGCTATAATTTGCACAAAAAAAATAAGCAAATTTTTAAAATTTTTGTTGACAATGCGTTAAAGTTATTGTAATATTTAAAAGCATATTTTATCGGGGTGTAGCGCAGTTGGTAGCGCACGTGGTTTGGGACCATGGGGCCGGGAGTTCAAGTCTCTTCACCCCGACCAAATGCCTTTGGCAGATAGTATGCAAGGCATCTTGGGCCTTTAGCTCAGTTGGTTAGAGCAACCGGCTCATAACCGGTCGGTCCGCGGTTCAAGTCCGTGAAGGCCCACCAAATAATAAAATATTTGGAAATTGACATATTCCCTTTTATAACTTAAAAAGTGGAATAAAAAAAACAAAGTTTATGGCTTGGTAGTTCAGTTGGTTAGAACGCCGCCCTGTCACGGCGGAGGTCGAGAGTTCGAGTCTCTTCCAAGTCGCCACTTACTTTTTATAAGTAAGTAACCATGCCTTGGTAGCTCAGTCGGTAGAGCAGGGGACTGAAAATCCCCGTGTCGGTGGTTCGATTCCGCCCTAAGGCACCACTTCCCTCTTGCTAGTGTGGCTCAATGGTAGAGCAGCTGATTTGTAATCAGCCGGTTGTTGGTTCGATTCCGACCACTAGCTCCAGCCGTGATAGTATTCCACCCAAATATATTCATTAGAATATATAACCACCTACTATTGCGGCATTCTGGGTAGGTTGCAGAGCGGTCAAATGCAACGGACTGTAAATCCGTCGGCTTCGCCTTCGATGGTCCGAATCCATCCCTGCCCACCAAAAAAACTAAACCAAATGGTTTGGTTTTTTTTGTTTTTTATGTAAAATATTAACGTATTTAACGTATTTTTTAATCTATTTGTTTTAAAGTTAAACATTTAAACATATTGAGATTAAAACTAATTTAAAAAATCTTTCTAAAAAAGGAGCACTTAAAAATATTTTTATGCCAAAATTTATAAAACCAAACTGGAAAAAATCAAATTTAAACATTACTGCCACATTGGCAGAATTCTTGGGCGTTGAAAACAAAATTCCAACTCTACCAAAATTAAAAAAAGAACTTAAAAATAACTATAAAAATGTGGTTTTTATTTGTTTTGATGGCCTCGGCATTAACCCAATTAATATAAACCTTAAAAAAACAGATTTTTTAAGAAAAAATATAAAGCAAGTTTTAACTTCCACTTTCCCATCAACCACAACTAATGCCACAACTTCCCTCATGCAAAACCAGTATCCACTTGAACATGGTTGGTTTGGTTGGAGCATATTTTTTGAAAACATAAATAAAAATGTGGACATATTTAAGAATACAAACTCATTAACTGGTGAAAAACTTGAAATTAAAACTTCTCCACTTGGCAAGCTAGATTATTATTTTAACCATGCAAAAAGTGGATATAATATTAACAGTTTATTTCCTAGTTATGTTAAAGTTCAAAAATCAAAAATTAACCAAACTTTTGATAATATGGAAGATTTTTTTGAAAAATTAAGCAGAATTGTTAAAAAGAAATCAAAACAATTTGTTTACGCTTATTACCCAGACCCAGATGCCACAATGCACGATTGTGGTGTTTCAAGCAAGGAAGCCAGGAATATTATTGGCCAGATAAACCAAGAAACTCAGCATCTTGTGGAACAAACAAAAGACACTTTATTTATAATAACTGCCGACCATGGCCAAATTGACGTTAAAGGATATGTTGAACTTTATAACGATAAAACTCTTAATAAAATGTTAATAACACCAGCATTTATGGAAGCACGTGCCCCTGCTTTTTTAGTAAAAGATGGTAAAGAAAAAGAATTTGAAACTTATTTTAAAAAGAAATATTCAAAAGATTTTATACTTTACAAAACTTCTTACCTTTTAAAGAAAGGTTATTTTGGGAAGGTTGGCGATAAACAAAATTTATTAGGTGATTACATAGCCATTGGCACATACACAAACAAACAAGCTCTTTTAACGCCTATTCACCCGCATTTTAAAGGACACCATACTTCCCTTACCAAAGAAATGCTTGTGCCATTAATACTAATTAAAAATTAAAAAAACACCTTATTTTAAGGTGTTTTTTCATTAATTTAATATGGCTTTTAATTCTAATATAGCATTAATCAATTTTGATGAAATACTATATTATTCTTCTTCTGGTTCGTCTGGCAAGTTAACATTGTGATAAACATTTTGGACATCATCCAAATTTTCTAGTTCGTCCACCATTTTTGTAAAGGTTGCAAGTTGTGCTTCACTTAAATCTATTGTGGTGTTTGGAACCATTGTGATTTCTGCTTCCAAAAACTGAAAGTTTTTGCCTTCCAAAAATTCTTTTACTTTTGAAAAGTTTGCAGGTGATGTAACAATTTGGTAAACATCACCATCGTTTATCACATCTTCTGCCTCTGCTTCAAGAGCAAGATCTATTAATTCTTCTTCATTTATATTATTATTTTCTAAAATTAAAATACCTTTGTTTTCAAAGTTATAAGAAACACAGCCAAGCGCACCCAAACTGCCACCATTTTTGTCAAAAGCGTGCCTTACATCGCCGGCAGTTCTATTTTTGTTATCTGTTAAACATTTTACAATAACTGCACTTCCGCTAACACCATAACCTTCATATGTTGTTTCCTCATAATTAACAGAGTTAAGTTCTCCGCTTGCCTTTTTAATAGATCTTTGAATATTATCATTTGGCATATTGTTTTGTTTTGCTTTTGAAATAATATCTCTTAATTTTGCATTAGAGTTTGGATCTGGGCCACCTGCTTTTACAGCAACAACAATTTCTCTACCTATTTTGGTAAAGATTTTGCCTCTTGCTGCGTCTGCTTTGTTTTTTGTGGCTTGAATGTTGTGCCACTTGGAATGTCCTGACATAAAAATAATCTCCTTTAAAAATTATAGGTTTTCAAAAATTTCTTTCATAGTGTTTGCATCTTCCGGCTGAGTTCCCTTGGATTCACAAATAACAACTGGCTCTAACTTTAATTTTTTTATTGCACATGCCAGTGGTTCAAACTCTGGACCATAAACATTATCTTCAAAAGTTAGGTGTTTAATTTCGCCCTTTGGACCATACTCTATTTTTGAAAAATGTATATGTATATTTTTTACTTTATCAAAGCCCAATTTGTCAATTAAATAGTTAAAAATTTCTTCAAAGTCCTCTTGGGTTTTTATTTTCCCTTGCAAAAGAGAATTAATATGACCAAAATCAAGAGTTGGCACAAAAAACGGAGCTATTGTGCAAATTTCTGCCACTTCCTGATATGTGCCTAACTGCATGGATTTTCCCATAGTTTCTGGACACACCATCATATCTGCAAACCCAGCATTTTCAATTCTTATTTTTAACTCTTGCATATTCTTTTTAAGCAATTCCACCGCCTCGTTTCTTGAAAGTTTGCCGCAAGTCCCCGGGTGAAACACACACCTTTTACCGCCCATAAGTTTTAGATATTTTAAAGATTTTAAAATATAATCAAAGGATTTTTCTATCATATTTGGGTCGGGATTTGCAAGGTTAATATAATATGGTGCATGCACGCTTATTTCTATGTTATTCTCTTTGCATTTTTGGCCAAGCTCCTTTGCCAAAAAATCACTTATATTTATTCCACGAGAAAAAGAATACTCATATGCACTAAGACCCCTGTTTTTTAGCCATAAAGGAGCATCTAGGCTTGATTTGTAACCTTGATCGTAAAACAAATCTCCATTACCAGAAGGGCCAAACTTTATCATACTAAAATCCTTTTAATCTGCTAAAAATGTTTTTAATTTTATATTTCCATTAAGCGAAGTTGCAATTGCCACAATTTTTTTATCAAACAAAACTGCACAGTCCTCATTACAATCTTTTTCGCAGGCATTATTAACTATCTTCCCACTAAGCAAATCTTTGTATTGCTTGCTGCCTATTTCTATTTTTTTAAAATCCTGCAAAACTTTTTCTATTGGAATTAAATTTTCAATTAAACTTTCTTTTGAAAAATCTTCATATTTTAAAGAGTCTTCAATCTTAAAATTTCCAGTTTTTATTCTAACCAAATCAACCATTGTAGCACAAGAATTAAGTTTATTGCCTAAATCCCTTGCCAAACTTCTTATGTATGTGCCAGCAGAACAGGCAATTCTAAACTGAAATGTTGCAACGTTTATTTGGTTAATTAATTTATATTCAAAAATTTCAACAGGACACTCTTTTAATTTTACTTCTTTGCCTTTTCTTGCTAAATCGCAACTCTTTTGACCATCAACCTTTTTGGAAGAGAACTGCGGTGGAAGTTGGCTTATTTTTCCCAAAAACAATTTTATTGCGTTTTCTACTTCCTGTTTTGTTGGAATATTAGAGGATTTTTTCACAACCTCCCCTTCTAAATCAAGAGTTGTGGTTTCAAATCCAAAAGTAAAAGTTGCAATGTAAGTTTTTTGTTTTTTTAAAAAATAATCAAATAGTCTTGTTGCCTTGCCAACACAAACTGGTATTACGCCGCTTGCTAACGGATCCAATGTACCCATGTGGCCAACTTTTTTAATACCCAAAAGTTTTTTTATTCTGACCACAACATTAGATGAAGTTACATTTTTTGGCTTACAAGCGTTTATAACACCAATCATTGTTCAGTTTCTTCTTTTTGTTGTTTTATTGGTTTGCCGTCGTTAGTATATTTTGCAAGTTCTTCACCGCAACATTGCAAAACCTTAAATTGCAAATCTTTATAATTGCCATTATACTTTCCGCCAGCTGCCCTTATGTGACCGCCGCCATCAAAATTTTTGGCAACATCACAAACATTTGCATATTTGTTAGATCTAAAACTAATTGTGAAAAAACCCCTTTCCTTTTCAAAAATTTTAACCCTAATTTCGTTGCCTTCAATCCCGTCTAAAAACTGAAAAGATGCAGAGTTATCGCAAATTTTTTCAAATCTTTTATAAGTTTTATAATTAAAAAATGTTATGTAAACTTTTTCTCTCAAAAAAGGTTTTGTGTTTCTTAAAACAGATTTATAAAAATACAAATAATTTTTTTGTTTGTATTTAAACATGTTATAATTTGCTTCTTGCAAATCAAACTTATAGTTTATAAGTTCATAAGCATGCTTATGACTTGTTTGGTTGGTTGATGGGTGAACAAAACAGCCTGTGTCGGAAGAAAGACCTGCATACAAATTCTCTGATATGTCAGAATTTATTGTAACATCAAGGTTTTTAATTAGTTCATACACCAAGTCTGCTGTGCTAGGAGAAGAACTATCCACATATGCGCAATCAAACTTATAATTCATGCTTTGGTGATGATCAATATTAACTTTTATTTTTGCTTGATCAAAAATTTCACCATATTTGCCAAGCCTGTCTAACGAATTGCAATCTAACATAATGCAAACATCACATTTTAAAATTTTTGAAGTGTTTTCTTCTAGCGGAATATTTAAAAATGCAATATTGTTTGGAATTTTGCCATCACAATATGCTATTGCCTTTTTGCCCATTTTTTTAAGAGTCATACGTAATGCGTTCATAGAACCCAGCGCATCAGCATCTGGGCTAATGTGACAAAACAGGGCAAACGATTTGTATTTGTTTATAACTTTAATAACATCATTCATAAAATTAATCTTCCTTAATTTCTTTAAGCAATGTTTCTATTTTTTGGCTGTAAGATAACGAATCATCAAGTCTAAAATCAAGTTCTGGCATACATCTTGTTTTTAATTTTGGAGCCAACAATTTTTTAATATACCCGCTAGCTGATTTTATGGCATCAATAACCATTTGTTTTGGCTTATCACCATAAATACTCAAAAAAACTTTTGCATACTTTAAATCACTTGCAGTATCAACACGCAACACAGAAACTATTTGATTTTCAAGCCTTGGATCATTTAATTCTAACTCTATTATTTTTGCAATTTCTTGCTGCATAACAGAATTTACTTTTTCCATTCTTTTTGTCATAAAAATTTGTTCCCTATAACTTAATTTGTTCCTTCACAACACATTCTATAATGTCTTTTTCCATAACATCGTTAAAGCCGTCAATTTTTATGCCACACTCAAAGTTTGCTAAAACTTCTTTTGCGTCATCTTTTTCACGCTTTAAAGTTGCTATTTTGCCTTCGTAAACAACAGAATTGTTCCTTAAAACTCTTACTTCACTGTTTCTTATTATTTTGCCATCCAAAACATAACAACCAGCAATTGTTCCAATAGAACTAATTTTAAATAGTGCCCTAACCTCTGCATGGCCAACAACCTTTTCTTCGTATTTTGGTGCCATTTGAGCTTTTAACATTAGTTCAACATCTTCAATCGCCTTGTAAATGATATTATAGTTTTTAATTTCAACCTTGTTCTGTTTTGCAAAATTTTCTATTTTATTAAGAACTTTAACATCAAAAGTTATGATTGTTGCATTAGAAACTTTGGCAAGTTGAATATCATTTTCGGTAACATTGCCAACGCCGCTAGAAACAATTTCTATTCTAACTTCCTCGTTCTTTATTTCAAGCAAGGATTGTTTTAAAGCCTCAGCAGAACCCTGACTATTAGCTTTTAACAGAATATTAAACACTTTTTTATCTTCATGAACAGGAGTTGCCAAAAATTCATCAAGACTCTTTGGCATGCCACTTTCAATCTTTTCCTGTGCCATTTTAATTTTTCTTTCTTCCAAAACTTGCTTACTGAATTTCTCATCAACAACCTGAATTGTGTCACCAGCATTTGGCACGCTATCTAAGCCCAAAATAGAAACTGGCATAGAAGGCCCAGCTTTGTTTATACTCTTACCCTTATCATTTGTCATGGCTCTTATTTTGCCAACTGCAAAACCAGAAATAACATTATCTCCAAGTTTTAATGTTCCATTTTGAACAATAATGTTTGCAATAGGACCTTTGTTTTTGTCAAGTTCTGCCTCAATAACTGTTCCAATTGCACTTCTTGATTTATTGCATTTTAAAGATTGCATTTCTGAAACTAACAAAATCATTTCAAGAAGTTTGTCTATTCCTTGACCAGTAACAGAAGAAACAGGAACAATAATTGCATCTCCACCCCATTCTTCCGGCAAAACATCATGTTCGGTAAGTTGTTGTTTTATTTTTTCTATGTTTGCCTCTGTTTTATCAATTTTGGTTATAGCAACAATCATTGGAACTTTTGCATTTTTAACGTGTTTAATTGCTTCAACAGTTTGAGGTTTAATGCCATCGTCAGCAGCAACAATCAAAACTGCAACGTCAGTAATTTCCGTGCCACGTTTACGCATGTTAATAAACGCTTCGTGACCAGGAGTATCAATAAATGTTATGTCTTCACCTTTCCAAGAAATTGAATAAGCACCAATTGTTTGAGTTATGCCGCCCGCTTCTTTTGAGGTAACGTGCGTTTTTCTAATATAGTCAAGAAGCGAAGTTTTACCATGGTCAACGTGACCAACAATTGTAACAATTGGGGGTCTTTTTTCTGTGTTAGTGCCATCATCTATATTTGCGTTTTCCTTTAATTTTTCTTCAAATGTTTTTTCAAGTTTTAATTCAAGAGTTACACCAAGTTCGCTGGATACCAATTCCGCAGTTGGGAAATCTATGGTGCTATTTATTGTTGTCATAATTCCAAGTACCATAAGTTGTTTAATAATCTCAGTTACTGGTTTACCGATTTTTTCGGATAAAATTTTAACGGTTAAGTTTGGAGTTGTAATAACGGCATTTGTAACAGGAGCACTAACAACAGGTGCCACATCAACTTTTGGTCTTTTAAGTTTTAATTTTCTGGTAACCATTCTTTCTTCAATATTTTGCTCTTCAATTAAACCCCTTCTTAAAAGAGATTTTTTGTTTATCCTCTTATCATCATCACTAGAAAAATGTTCGGTTGTTTTTCGTTTGTTTCCAAAACTCCTTTCCTTAGTAGCAAAAACAGAAGCGGCAGAAGTTAAAGAATTCGTTTTTTTAGGAATAATACCCATAAGAGCTTTGTTTTGAGGGTTTGCAGTAGAAAAACTGCCCTTTGGATTTGAACCAGCAACATAAGGCTTTCTTTGAAAACCTTGATTGTTATTTTGAAACCTATTGTTTTGATTAAAACCACCTTGACCTGGAACATAAGGCTTTCTTTGAAATGAATTTTGAGGGCCATTTTGCCTTGGAACAAATTGATTAGGTCTTGTAAAACTTTGTTGATTTGGTTTGTAAAAGTTTGGCCTATTAGGAGTAAATTGCCTTTGACTATCTGGCTTTGAAAAATCTGTTTTTTGAACGGGTTTGTTAACTATTTGATTGTTTTGTTTTGTTTCTTGACTATTTGCATCAGCTTTTGCAATTGAAACAGTTTCATTATTTGCAGGTTTTTCACCCATTTGGCTTGCAAATAATTCAGCAAAAGATTTTTCATCTTCTTGTTTTTTAATGTTTGTTTTTTCAACTTTTGAAACATGAGGAACAACACTAATCCCTGTTGTTTGTTCCACAAGTTTCTTTTGTTCTTCCTCTTTCTTTTGCTTTATTTCAAATAGTTTATCTTTCAAGCTATTTATAACAGAAAAAGCTTGTTGTTTTGCCTTTTTAACCTCATAAAACAACTTTGAAATGTCGTTATCAGAATTCATTTTATAAAGTGTTTTAATACTGTCTATTCTTTTATCTTCGTTACCCAAATTTTTACTCCTTAATACTTTTAAAACTATTTTCTATTTGAGAATAAATTTCTTCTGGAACTTGTTCTTTAAATGCCTTGTTAAGTGCCCTTGTTTTTTTGCATTTTTCAAAGCACTGCAGATTATTGCAAATATAAGCACCCCTGCCATTTGCCTTTAAAGAATTATCCAAAAAAAACTTTCCTTCTTTGGTTTTTACAATTCTTATTAGTTCTTTTTTTGGTAGCATTTGTTTGCACACGCTGCACATTCTAAGTGGAACTTTCTTTTCCAAATTTAGACCTCTCTTTTGTTATTCATTAGAAATATCAAAATCATTTTGATCTTCATTTTCATATTTTTCTTTTTCAATATTCAAAAAAAGTTCGCCGTCTATTTGTTTTGCAACACTTTCGGATTTAACATCAATTTTCCAGTTTGTAAGTCTAACTGCAAGCCTTACGTTTTGGCCATTTTTACCAATAGCCAAAGAAAGTTTGTCATCTGGAACAACCGCTCTTGCGTAGTTGTTTCCTTCAAGCGCATAAACAGTTATAACTTTGGCAGGACTCAATGCCCTTGCAATGTATTCTAAAGGATTTTCTGAATATTCAATAATATCAATTTTTTCACCATTAAGTTCATTTATAATGGCATTTATTCTCATACCCTTATTGCCAACGCATGCCCCAACAACATCAAGGTTTGGATTGCTGCTATAAACAGCCATTTTTGTTCTGTAACCAGGTTCACGAGAAATGTTTTTAACTTCTATTTCACCAGACTTGATTTCTGGCACTTCAAGTTCAAAAAGCCTTTTCACAAATCCTGGATTACTTCTTGAAACTTGGACAAAAGTTGACTTTGTGGAATCTTTTATGTTTTTAACATAAACTTTTATTCTATCTCCTATTGCATAATTTTCGCCAGGAATTTGGTCTGCCCCTTGCATAACGCCTTCTGTTTTAGAACCAGGAATTTCCACGTAAACAATACCTGCATCTATCCTTCTAATAAGACCGGTTACAAGTTCATTTTGTTTTTCAGAAAGCTCATTCATAGCAACTTGATGCTCTGCTTCCCTTAATTTTTGCATAACAACCTGCTTTGCAATTTGGGCCGCTATTCTGCCAAAATCCTTAGGTGTTACTTCTTCGGAGATAACATCACCTACTTCATATGATTTTTTAATCTGTTTTGCATCTTCCAAAGATATCTGTTTGTCTGGGTCTTCAACTTCGTCAACCACAGTTTTATAGCTATAAACTTTTATAGTTCCTTTTTCTGGGTTAAGCTTAACGCTTGCAGATTTTGCTTCTCCAAAATTCTTTTTGTATGCAGAAGTAAGAGCGCTTTCTAGTGCAGAAATAAAAAACTCCTTACTTATTTTTTTCTCCCTTTCCAAATCTTCAAGTGCTTCAAAAAAATCCTTACTTACCATTTTATTTTTGTTCTCCTTTTAAAATTTAATGTTTTGTTTGCAAAGTGCTATGTTGTTTCTCTCTATTTGCAACAAGTTATTTTCCACTTGCAAACTAATTGTCTGGTCTGAAAAATCCTTCAAAATCCCAACAAATTGTTTCTGCTCTTTAACTTTTTTAAAAAGTTTAACTTCAAGTTCCTCGCCAACCATCCTTGCAAAATCTTTGTTTGTTTTAACTGGTCTATCAAGCCCAAGACTTGACACATTAAGATAATATGGCTGGTCATTTGTTGGGTTTAAATTATCTAAAATTGGGTCAACTGTTCTGTGCACCAACTCACAATCTTGAATATTCACCGCAGAATTATCCTTTTTTGTAATAAAAAGTGTTAAATTCATGCCGTTTTGCTTTTTTGAATATTCAACCTCGTAAAGTTCAAAGCCAAGTTCATCAATTTTATTCTTTAAACCTTCCTCAACAATTTTTGCTATTTTCCCTTGCATTAAATATCCTTTTAAAAAAATATTAAGCCCTTTTTCAACAATTAAGAGTGAAGACAAACTTCACTCTTAAAGTAACAATTTTAAGCTAAAAATATAATATCACAACACAAAATATATTTCAAGTGTTTTTTGCTTTTATGTTAGTATAGTTTCAAAAAAACTTCCGCCGTTGCAATAACATCATTAAGCGCCCTATGGGCGTCTATTAAATTAACTTCCAAAAACTTAGAAACTGTGGCAAGTTTATAATTATGTAACCCTTTTAATTTTTGTTTTGCCATATTAAAAGCGTCAAGTTGAATATTGCCAAAATTAAGCCCAACTTTTTTAGCAGCGATTGCCAAAAATTGGCTATCAAATGAAATATTATTATACCCCACCATCTGGCAATCCTTACAAAACAAATAAAAGTCCTGAATAACTTGTTCTATGCCATAACTATTTGCCACCATTTCATTGGTAATTCTGTTTATTTTGGTTGCACCTGGTGGGATTGGCTGATTTGGTTTAACAAGTGTGGAAAAAACCTCTGTAAAAACGCCATTTTCAATTTTTAAAGCACCTATTTCAATAATTTCATCTCTTTCTGGCCTTATACCCGTTGTTTCAAAATCATAAACAACAAATTTGCCGTTTAAAACTTCTGGTGAAATATTTTTTGCTTCATCAAACAAATTGGTTTGTTTAATGCTGGTAAACTTAACAGGCTTCACATATCTATAACTTGAAATTTCATTTTGATTTACCATAACAGAAACTTCGTTTTTAGAAGGAATTTCACAAAAACTAATTTTCTTTGCCATTATTTCAAATTTATCGTTATATTTTTCCACTCTGCCTTGAACCAAAACGCAATTGCCATCTTTTAATAGATGCATTTTGTGGTATCCCGCCTTGCTTGGAAAAACAACAACGTTTATATTTCCAGAATTATCCCTTACGTTAAAACTAAAATATGGCTTCACAAGTTGTTCTTCGCTGCCATCTTTGTTTTTTACAACTTTTTTTGATTTATATGATTTTTCGTTAAAAAAATTAATTGTGCCAGCAACCACGCACTGCTCCATTGGGGCTTTAATGCTGGAAATAACCCTCGGGTTAAACATAATTTCATCACCCAAAACAACCTTCTTGTTGCTAACCACATATTTGTCCTGACTGTAATTTAAAACAGAATTTATTTCACTTTCTGCCAAAACTTCTTTTACTCTATTATCCAAAAATTTTTCATTAAAACTTGTATTATCTATTCTCTCAATTTCAACGCTAAAAGATGCGCAAAAATTTTTGCACAAATAGTCCACAAGCCCTTTTTCTATTTTATATTTAAAAAAATAATCACACAGATTTTCTTCTGCTTTTATTAAAATTTTAACTTGTAATTCACCAAAACTATCTTCTGCTATTTCAATTTGCAAATTGCTTTGGCTATTATCTGGCAACGCACCTTCTATTATACCATTATAAAAAACTGGGCTAAATTGCTTTAAATAGGATAAAACACTATTTTTAACCAAATCCTTTTCCACAAAACTTTTGTTAATTTTAACAACCAACAAAACATTTTCTAGGTTAAGTTCTGCCTTAATAATAGAAATAATTTGGTCCTTTTCCTCATCTGTTAACTCGTTTTGCGCAGGATAAATAATTTGGATTTGACACATGTTTTTTGCTTTATTAAAAACAACCTGTTTAAGTTTTAAAAAACTAAACTTGTTGTTTGTTTTTAAGTTTATTGCATTTATCAAATCAAAACTATTCATACCCTAAACCTTTACAATAACTAGAAACATTTTATAAAACAAAATGCAATATGTCAACCAGCAACACAAAGCCCAAAAGAACCATAAGCCCAATAAAGTGAATTATTCCTTCAACCTTTCTATTTATTGGCTTTTTTCTTATCATTTCAATTAAAACAAAAACCATCCTGGCACCATCTAATGCCGGAAATGGCAAAAGGTTAAAAACAGCCAAATTAATAGATATAAGAGGAATTAATAGCAATAAGCTTGAAATGTTTGTTTGTGTTACCTGAGCAATGGTAACCACCGTGGTAACAGTTCCACCCATGCTGGTAAGTGCCACTTTGCCGGTTATAAGTTGCCACAATATCATCAAAATCTTCCAAGCCCAACCAAAACAAAAAACAAAACTTCTGGCAATGGCTTCAAAAAATCCATACTTGTAGTTTTGAGTTTTAACTCCAACTTTAACAGATGATAATGTAACTTGGCTTAAATCATTTGTGTTTTCAACCAAGTTAAGATTACCCACCAAAAATGTTTGTGAGTCTATTGTTACCATATTTGTAGAAGAATCCACTGTATAAGTTTTGTTAGTTGTTGAAGTGGAATCATAAAATTTGTAAAGCCCATCTTCATATTTTATTTTGTAATTAAAATTTATACCATCTATGCTAAATACCGGGCTTTTGTTGCCTGTGTTATTTGAGTGCTTTTCACACTCAATCCAACTTTTCCAAATATTTAAATCAACACTTTTGCCATCTCTATAAACCGAAACTGTAAAATTGTTGTTTTCTGCGTCACCAACATCATATAGTTCTATAAGATTTGCAAAATATTCATCATAAACAAAATTAGTTTCTTTGCCGTTTACGGCATAAACCACATCGCCTTCCATTAGCCAGTTATACGATTGCACACCTTCTGGCTTTACAACACTGGTAATTTGAACTCTATCCGAATAGCCAAAAACCATCAAAAAAATTACAGCAAAAATTATAGCAGACAAAAAGTTAAAAAATGCGCCCATAAACAAAACAATAAGCCTTTTCCAGGCTTTTTGATTGTTAAACGCATCTGGCGAACTTTTTGATTCTTCCTCGTCCTCCCCCTCAAAAGCGCAGTAACCACCCAGCGGAAAGATTCTTAATGAAAACTTTTCACCATTTTTTTTGGTCTTTGAAAAAATTGCCTTACCAAAGCCTATTGAGAACTCGTTAATTTTAAATTTTAACAGTTTACCAGCTGTATAATGCCCAAATTCGTGAACTGTAATCATAAAAAGAAGAACACAAATTGCCAATAAAATGTAAAGTATATTAGATAAAACAAACAATTATTTTTAAACCTTCCTTTTATAAATATAAAGTTTTGTTATAAAATTTATTACCTTTTTTATGCGAAGATAAACAAAAGGCAAATAAAAACAAATGGCGCAGCAAATATAACAGAATCTATCCTGTCCAAAGCGCCACCATGGCTTTTAAAAAATTCGCCCGCATCTTTAACATTTGCCCTTCTCTTTGCAAAAGATTCAAACAAATCGCCACATTGGGCAACAACAGAACCCAAAATGCCAACAACTAAAAATTGCCAATAGTAAGCATTTATAAATACATAAGCAAAAATACTTTTGAATACAAACAAGGTTAAAAGTGCTCCAAAAACACCACCCAAAAGCCCAAACAAGCAACCACTTAGTGTTTTTTTAGGGCTAATTTTTGGAAAAACTTTTATACCGCCAATTAAATTGCCAAACAACATAGCAAAAGTGTCTGTTAAACAGCAAATAGCAAACAAAAGAATTAACCCAAACAACCCCATAGGTGCGCTTGCCGTGTTCTTTGAAAGGTTAAAAAGACCAATATCAGAAATGTGGTTTATCATATATATAAAAAACATAAGAAGAGTTGGATACAAAACACAAATTAGTGTATTATTTGTTTTAAAAAATGCAAACCTCTTAATTCCCATATTTGTTGACAATCTAAAAGCATCATTTTGCAAATCTTTTTTGAAGAACAAAAAACTGCCAATAAACAAAACAAGATAAAAAACTGCAACAACACAAACAACAATAAGTAAAATTGTTGCAGCATTAAGCCCACACAAAAAACCAACAATAGATGAAACAAAAACTAACAACGTTGCAATTTCCGGGCAATAATTAAAAGCCGGCATGCCAGATTTAAGTTGAAGCCTTGCAAACTCATTTGTGGCAACATATGCTAAAAACAAAATTATTAAATCAAAAGCATATTTAGAAAAATACTGCAAAACAAAACAAGCAAGCAAACATACTGTAAGTATTAAACCCGTTTTAACCTTTTCTTTATTTTTCATAATAAAATAATCTCCCATTTAAACTTTTTTAGTCTTAGTTTTTATTTTTCCAAATCTTCTATCTCTTTTTTGATAGGCAACAATTGCCTTTTCAAGCTCTTTTTCTCTAAAATCTGGCCAATTAACCTTTGGAAAATACAATTCTGAGTAAGCACATTGATACATCATAAAGTTGCTTAATCTTTGCTCGCCACTAGTTCTTATAACCAAATCTGGGTCAACAATGTTGCTGGTTTGCAAATATTTTCTAAATGTTTTTTCATCAACAACCTTTATTCCGTCTTTTATAATTCTATTAATCGCATCAATAATCTCTGTTCTGCTTCCGTAATTTAAACAAATATTTACAATAATGCCATCATTATTTTTAGTTTTTTCTTCAACTTCGTTTATTTTATCCAGCAAAGACTTTGGCATCATTTCTTTGCCACCAATAACCATAAGTTTCATGTTAGAATTTGCATACTCATCTTTTTTCTTATCAAAAAACTCTTCTGCAATTCTAAATATTTCATCAACTTCTTCTTTTGGTCTGTTCCAGTTTTCTGTTGAAAATGCAAAAAATGAAATTATCTTAACTCCCAATTTCTTTGCATGATTTGCAACAATCATAAGTGATTCCGCACCAACTCTGTGGCCAAAAGTTCTTGGTTTGCCAAGTTTTTCTGCCCATCTGCCGTTGCCATCCATAATAATTGCAATATGTTCTGGTAACCTTGAAAAATCTATCTTATCTTTTAATTTTTTCTTAAATAAAAACATCTTTAAAAAACCTTTTTAAGTATATTATGAAAAGAAACCGTTTTGCTTTAAACTTCCAGAACGTCTTTTTCTTTTGCAGCACAAAGACTATCAGCAATGCCATTGTATTTATCAACCAATTTTTGAACTTCATCTTCTGCTTGCGCAAGTTCATCTTCGGTCATTTTTTTGTTTTTTTCTGCTGTTTTAAACGTTTCCAAAACATCTTTTCTTTCGTTTCTTATGCCAATTTTTGTTTCTTCGCAAATTTTCTTAACATCTTTAACAATTTCTTTTCTTCTATCTTCTGTTAACGCTGGAAACACAAGCCTAATAACTCTGCCATCATCACTAGGAGTTACCCCCAAATCACTTGCCAAAATAGCCTTATTAATCTCTTTAACAGTTGAAATATCCCAAGGAGAAATAACAATCATCCTTGCTTCTGGAACAGAAATATTTGCCATCTGATTAATAGGCGTCATTGCTCCATAATAATTTGCAACAATCTTATCAAGCATCTTTGGGTTTGCCCTGCCTGCCCTAATCATTGTGTATTCTGTTTTAAGTCTATCAATTTTTTTTGATAATCCGTCTTCAAAATTAAACATTATTTCATCATAATTTTCTAGTTGCATAAAAAACTCTCCCACATTATTTTATTAATACTATCACATTTTACATAAAAAATAATAAATAATCAATTATTTTTAGAAAATAAAAGAGTAGATTACAAAAATTGTAATGTGAAATTGCGCAAGTTTTACAAATACTAAACTTGAAAAGGGGGTTGTTATGAAAGATTGTATTTTTGGTTTGGCTGTTGGTATGCTAATTGGCGCCGTTGCAGTTACGCTTTATAAACCAGCACAAAATGCTGTAAAAAAGGGAACAAATTTTGTAAAAAACAAAACAGACGAACTTTTAAATAATTCCAGTTTGAAGGATTAATCAAAATTACAAAGATTAATCAAAAAAAAAGACACCAACTTTTAAACA
>JAZRVA010000063.1:0-10626 GCA_045598865.1 Clostridia bacterium
TTTGTTATACTGCTAATATTAAATAAAAAACTTTAAATATGTAAGTTTTGCACAAATTTTAAGTAGTTATATTTTTTAAGAGGTTTTTAAAATTATGTTTTACAACAGAAAAGCAAAAAATGTTTTAAAATTTATTAGTCCGGCAGAGATGTTTGGCTGTCAATGGAGGGAAGGCTTGCCAACTGGCAATGGCAAAGTTGGACTTAACGTTTTGGGTGGTGCCGGCAGGGAAGTGGTGGTGGTTAACCATGCCTCGCTTTGGTGGCAGGGCAAAACAGGTGTTTTGCCAGATGTAAGTGAAAAGGCAAAACTCATTGCAAAGAATTTGAAGGAAAACAAATATAGAGAGGCAGAAACAGTTTTAACAGATGCTTTGATTGGCAAGGGTTATAAGCCGGAATTTGCTTATCCACTACCTCTTTGCGACATGATTTTTACCACCGAAATTGACGATAGTATTTCTGACTATTCTAGGCAGATAAACATGGAAACAGCAGAAGTTAAAGTTGAATACAAAGTAAAAAATGTTAGGTTTTATAGAAACATTTTTGTGTCAAGGGCAAACGATATTATTTGTTGGGAAATAGGCTCTGCCAGTGCAAAAAAACTAAGTGGCAGTTTTAAAATGGAAATGCATGACAGGTCTAACAATCGTATGCCAAATTGGCAGAGCTTTGATATTGACCTTGTTAGCGAAACTAAAACAGATAAAGATTTTTTGGTTTTTAGTTGCAGAAACTCCGATGGAACAGATTTTGGTTGTGTGGCAAAAGTTGTGTGTTTTGGTGGAAGTTTAACAAAAACGGAAGACAAGTTTGTTGTAAAAAATGCGGATAGGGTTTTTATTATTGCAAAAACTTTTGTGCTAAGCCAAAAAGAAAGTGCAATTGAAGAAATTGAAAACGAACTTAACTTAAAATTTAAAACTCCTTATGAAAAATTTTTGAAGGAGCACAGCCCATTGCATGCAAAACTTGTGAACTCCACAGAAATTAGTTTAAACAGCAAACCTTTTGAGAATATAAACACAGCCATGTTAGGGGTTAAGTGTGGTAATGGTGTGCCAGACAGTTTGCTTGAAAAACTATATGTTTTTGGCAAATATCTTTTTGCGTGCAGTATGGGCGAAGGCATTAGCCCTTGTGGATTGTTTAATGGAGATTACAAGGCATATACTAGCACCGTGGAAAATTATTTGGGGTTGCAAAGATTGTGCAACTTTGCATATTCAGCTTCTTTATCCGGCGTGCTTTTACCGATATTTAACAGGTTTTGTGATAACCTTGATGATTACAAAAAAAATTCAACTCGTTTGTTTGGGTGCAAGGGCATTTTTGTGCCTAATCTTGAAGCGCCAGAAAGCGGTTTGCCGGGCTCAACTTTGCCGGGCGTTGTTATGAACTATAACGTGGCAAGTTATGTTGGCCTTTGCATGTTCCAATATTATTTACTAACTAACGACCAAGAATTTATGCAAGAAAAGGGCTTTGAATTTTTGGAAAACGTCGGGCTTTTTTATGAAGATTTTTTTAAAATTAACAAATCTACAAATGTTTTTGAAAACCCTATTGGCTATTCGTGCTATAACACACCAACAAACATAGGCATTGCGTCTTCCTGCTGTGTGGGCTCCAACTGTTTGGCTGATTTTGTTTGTGCAAAGGAAGTTTTTGAAAGTTTAAAAACTTTGTGTTTAAAACTTGACAAGCCAGAAAAAGATGTAAAAAAATGGCAGGATTTGATTAGCAAAATACCAGATATTGAGGTTGACAAGCAGGGTGTTTTGAAGGAATATAACGGCAATGTGTTTGAAACAAACAATTCTTCACCATATATTCCACACCTTTTCCCTTATAACATAGGTTTTAGACCAAGTGAAGCAAAGAGGGATTTTGACGAACTTGTGGCCAACACAATTAAATTTAGATATTCAAACTGTTTTGGCAAGTTTTCTTCTGCCACGCTTTGCGATATGGCAACCGCACTTGCAACCAGTGGAGATGGCAGTGGTGCATACGAAGTTTTATGTACAATGCTAAAAAGTTTCTTAACTAGCAATTTAATGATTACCAGCGGCGACAATTCTGGTATGGGAGTTGGCGCTTATGAACCTTGGACAAGCTTTAACATAGATAAGAATATTGGCCTTTGCAATTGCTTACAAAACATTTTTGTAACTTCTAGTAGAAATAATATTCACCTGTTTAAAACTTTGCCAAAACATTTTACTAAGGGCAGTGTGTCCAACTTAACGCTTCAAGAAGGCATTAGGGCCGACATGGAATTTAACCAAAAAAGAGGGGTTTTGAAACTAAAACTAAAAGCCCAAAACAATATGTCTGCCAATATTTTCTTGCCAAATGGCACAAGAAAAGTTAAGGGTTTGCAGGATCAAACATTGTTTGACTCTAAGTATTTGGTTATAAACAATTTTAGTTTGCCAGCAAATAAAACAGTGGCGCTAAAAATTATTTATAGGTAAAAATATTTTTACAATCACTTTTTATTACGTGCTAATTTAATTAAAATTTTAAATTTGTGTTGCAAAATGTAAAAATTTATTGTAATATGAAATTGTAAAAGACAAAAAGAAGGGAAAAATTTAATGCAAGACTTTTTAAAAAGCTACGATAATTATGAAAATTTAACTAGCGAACAAAAAAGAGAAGCAATAATTTCTTGTGCAAGGTTTTATGAAGATAAGACCTTAGATTACATTTTGTCTAAATTGCCAAAGAAGAAACAAAAAGAATTTAAAAAAGAACCTGTTGAAGTTTTGTTTGCGGATAATGGCAAAAAAGATGTTTCTTTTGCAAACAATCAAATTATTATTCTAAATTCGTTTGTTTCTGCTCCTAAAAAAGAAGTCTTTTTTAAAGTCGCCCAAAACACAATTTGTGCAGTTTTTGTAAACCTGTTTTTTGTTACAGCAGGTAGTGGCAACAAAAAAACATCTTTTGCAACAATTGCAAACGGTTTTATGGCATCTATTACAACAGAATTTGCCTCAGCGAACCAAGGTTTTGAAAATGACATTATGCAATCATTTGCAGAAATTTTGGGTGAGGTCATGGATATGGGTCCTACACAATAAGAAAGCAAAAAATATTTTACATTAAAAGGACCCACAGATTAAGAAGGGTTCTTTTTTTGTGGGATATTGAAATAAAATGAAAGAAAATAATTTTGAGAGTTTAAGAAAATATTATAAAAACTACTTTGATATAAATAAAATAGAAAATGATAAAGACATTGTTTTTAACGACTTTTTAAAGCTTGTTTTTAACAAGAATCTTTTGCCAAAGCAATATTTGTTTACTAAATCCGATTTGTTTTTTAGAAAAGAAATTGATGGGAAAATTGTTTTTAGTTTCGCGCCAATGGATTACAAGGAACAAGAACAAAAGGGTCTTATGTTTTATAGGGCGGAAGTGGATTTGTTTAACATTGAAGGAAGCAAAATTTGTGAAACACAAAGCAGTGGTTTAAAAGATGGTCTTGCAGATTTGACTCTTAGAAAAACAATTTATGATAATGATGCAAACCAAATTTTGATGCAAGAAATAGTGTATGGGCATGATTTTAATCCAGATAGTTTTGACCAAACATTTTCTTTTAATCAGCTTGAAAATTGTGTTGTGCCATATTATCAAGTTTTGCCACAGAAAAAGCAAGATGTGGAAAGGGTGGGGCAAACCCAAATTTCTCGCTTTTATTTGGGCGAAACTTACACAAAAATTGAAAATACTTTGGAAGATAGAATTTTTAAGAGGCAAGATTATGCTCAGGTTGCAGGTGGGCAAGAACAGAATGTTTAATTTTTGTTTTAATTATTTTAATAAGTAAGAAAAAGGCATGTGGTTTTACATGCTTTTTTTAGTTTTTTGTGCAAAACATGATTTGTTGTATTATTTTGTCATTTCCGTTTGCAATTTGGTTGTTTTTCATGGCAAGCATATATTTTTGAGAGTTTTGTTTAAGTGTTTCTATCGCATTTATTAGTGAATTTTTGTTTAATTTTTCTTCCGGCAACACTAGGGCATAATTTTCTTTTGCAAAATAATTTGCATTTTGAACTTGGTCTCCCCTTGAAGTGCCTTTTGGAAGGGGAATTAAAATGGTTAATTTGTTAAGTGCCAAAAATTCAAAAATTGCATTTGAGCCGGCGCGAGAAATTATTATATCAGCCACGCTAAGCACATCTTGCATGTTTGTGCAAAATTCTGTTTGGTGGTAATTTTTGTTGTTTAGTTTTGTTTGCTTGCCCTTGCCAGTTATGTGAATTATGTTGTAATTTTTGCAAATCTCTGGGCCGGTTTCTTCTATAACTTCATTTATTTTTTTTGCACCGGTTGAGCCGCCAACAATTAAAATCGTGGGCAGGTTTGTGTTTAAATTAAATTGTTGTATTGCCCTTTGTGGGATACCAAAAAACAATTCTTGCCTTATTGGCGGACCTGTGTAAACAGCCTTTTTAAGATTTTTGGCGGTTTGCTGGAAGGTGGTTAAAAACTTGCTTGAAAATTTGTAAATAATCTTGTTTGCAAGCCCCAAACTAAAATCACTTTCGTGCCCAACAACGGGGATTTTCAAAAGTCTTGCCGCAATTACCACAGGCACTGAAACATACCCTCCTTTTGAAAAAATAACGCAAGGTTTTTGCTTTTTTAAAATTTTTTTTGCCTGTAATATGCTTTTTGAAAGTTTAATGGGCAAAGTTAGTAACAAAAGTGGTTTTGACCTGTCAAACTTTGGTGCTGAAATTTCAAAAAATTCCAAATTTGTCTGCGTTGTTATAATTTGTTTTTCTATGGCATTGGTGCCTATATATATTATTTTATCAAAATTGCTTTTAAGCTTTGGAATAAGTGCCAAGTGGGGCATAACGTGCCCGCCAGTGCCACCACCTGTTAAAACTATTGTTCTCATAAATTTATTTTATGTTTTAAAAAGTTTTTTATTGCAAGATTATTATTTAATTTTTATCCAAAGCACATTATATTGTGAATTTTTATTTATTAAAATTTATATTTATGCATATTTTTTTGTTTTGAATTGTTTTAGCTTAATTTTTTGTGTTTATTATGCAAAAAAATGATTGAAAAAGTATTAAAAACGCCGCTTTTTGCTTGGGAAATAGGACTTTTGTGTGATAAAATATTTTTTGTAAAATTGTTTTAATTTAAAGGGTTTATTTATGGCAAAAACTTATGATTCAAAAGATTTGGTTGTTTTGGAAGGACTTGATGCTGTAAGGCTTAGGCCGGGTATGTATATTGGCTCCACGGGTTCCAAAGGTGTGCACCACATTTTGTGGGAGATTGTGGATAATAGTATTGACGAAATTACAAATGGGTTTGGCTCCAAAATTGTGGTAACTTTGCACAAAGATGGCTCTGCAACTGTTGAAGATGATGGCAGGGGAATTCCTGTGGATATGCACCCTGTTTATAAAGTTTCGGGCGCGGAACTTATTTTTACAAAACTTCACGCTGGCGGAAAATTTGATTCTAGCAACTATTCTTATTCTGGCGGGTTGCACGGTGTGGGTGCATCTGTTACAAATGCACTTAGCAGATATTTGAATGCAACCATTTGCCGTGGGGGCAAAGTGTATGAGATTGGGTTTGAATCTTTGCCAGACGCAAAGGGGAAGATTCATGGTGGCATTGTTACTAAAAAATTAACAGAAGTTGGTAAAACAAACAAAACTGGAACAAAAATAACCTTTTTGCCAGATTCTAGAATATTTTTGAACAATGTTTTAGAACCAGACGTTGTTAAAAAAAGATTAAAAGAACTTGCTTATCTTAACAAGGGTATGCAAATTGATTTTATTTGTGAGCAAACAAACGAGCAAAAATCTTACAAGTTTGATGGTGGACTTGTGGATTTTATTGGCTATATTAATGAAACCAAAACTTGCCTTTTTAAACCCGCGCTTTATATTGAAGGGGAAACAGATTTGATTAAAATGTCGGCTGCAATTCAATATACAGATGGTTACACAGAAAACTTTTTTTCTTATGTAAACAACATTCCAACCAGCGAGGGTGGAACACATGAAACTGGCTTTAAAGTGGGTTTTACAAAGGTTTTAAATGACATTGCAAGAAAGAAAAATTTGTTAAAAGAAAAAGAAGAAAATTTACTGGGTGAAGATTACAGAGAGGGTATTTCGGCTGTTTTATCTATTAAAATGAGAAACATAGAGTTTGAAGGTCAAACAAAAACAAAACTTGGCAACCCAGAGGTTAAAAGTGCTGTTGAAAATTTGGTGGTGAGAGAACTTAATATTTTGTTTGGCAAAAAAGAATTTGCAAAGCCTCTTGAAGTGATAATAGATAAGGCAAAAGGCGCTGCAAGAACAAGGCTTGCCGCAAAAAAGGCAAAGGAACTTTCTAGGCAAAAAAATGCAATTGACAATTCTAGTTTGGTGGGGAAACTTGCAAGTTGTTCTAGCAAAAAAGCAGAACTTAACGAACTGTTTATTGTTGAGGGTGATAGTGCCGGTGGCAGTGCAAAACAGGCAAGAGACAGGGCCTATCAGGCAATTTTGCCTTTGAAAGGCAAACCACTTAACGCAGAGAAGAAAAGGCTTGATCAAGTGCTTGCAAATGAGGAAATTAAACTTATTATTGCAACCCTTGGCACTGGCATTGGTGAAGATTTTGATTTGAGTAGTTTAAAATTTCACAAAGTAATTATTTTGTCTGATGCCGACCAAGACGGTGCGCACATAAGGGCAATACTTCTTACTTTCTTTTATAGATACATGAAGGAACTTATAACCAACGGCAATGTGTATATTGGCCTTCCACCGCTATATAAAATAAGCAAAAAAGACCAAACAGAGTATGTTTATTCCGATAGGGAATTGCCTGATGCTATTGCAAGGTTTGGGGGTAAGGGGTATGAAATTCAAAGATATAAAGGTTTGGGTGAAATGAACCCAGACCAGTTGTGGGAAACAACCATGGACCCCAAAAAGAGAACACTTGTGAGGGTTGGCATTGACGACCTTGCAAATGCTGAACTTTTAATTACTACTCTTATGGGTGATGATGTGGATGCTAGAAAAAAGTATTTGTCGGAATATGTTGATTTTAACAAGGTGGACAGCTTTTTAAGCCAAGTAGATAAATAAGAGAATTTTTAAAAAATAACTAATTTTAATTAAATGGTGTTTAGGTTTAAATGAGTAAAGATAAATTTGATGATAGCAACAATAAAAACCTGCCTCCACTGGAAGAAGATCAAGAAAACAAACCTATTTTGGGACAAATTGGAATTGAAGAGTTTTTTGTAAAAGACGAGGCTGAGGAAGAGTTAAATATAACCGAGCCAATGGAAAACCAAATTGGATTTGATGACTTGATGGAAAACAAAACTTTTGACCATGACGAGGCAATATCTAGTTTTTTTGATGAGGAAGAACAAAAAAAGAAGAAAGCAGAATTTGAAGAACTTTTAAAACAAAAAGAAAAAACTAAAAAGGAAAAGGAAAATTCCAAAATGAATTATAAAGATGACGATGAAAGATTAAAGGATTTTGATAAAAGGCTAAAAGAAGTAGATAACAAACTTTCTGGCAAAGCAAAAAGTGATGTTGGTGCTGCAAAGGAGCCTAAAAAAGAATCTATAATTGAAGAAGAACCTGAACAAATCAAAAAAGACGATAAAGAAAATTTTGACTCAGCAAAGAAAGATGCTGTTGTAGAAGAAAATAATAAGAAAACAAAAGAACAAAACTCTAAGAAAAATAATAATCTTGACGAAAACAAAGATTTTGATAGCTTAAAGGGTAAAAAGAATACCACAAACGACAAAGAATCAAAAGAAAAAGAAGAAAAGGTTTTTCTGGGAGAAGACAAGTCTGTTTTAAACGAAGTTGAAAGTGTTAACAAGGGTTTTGAGGAAGTTGAAACAACTGTTGGTAAAGATGTTTTTGGCGAAGTGAAAAACTTTGATGAAGAGGCGGAAAAAATTAACATAATAGAAAAGGTTGTTAGTGAAAACTCTGGTGAAGACGTTGTTGATGGTATGCTTTACAAAAATTTAGACACTGTTTTACATGAATCGATGATTCCTTACTCTGAGCACGTTATTTTGGATAGGGCAATACCAAGGGTGGAAGATGGTTTAAAACCTGTTCAAAGAAGAATTTTGTATTCTATGTTAGAACTTGGGGTTACGCCAGATAAGCCATTTAGAAAGTCTGCTCGTATTGTTGGTGATTGCTTGGGTAAATATCACCCTCATGGTGATAGCAGTGTTTATGATGCTATGGTAAGGCTTGCTCAGCCTTTTAATACTAATATGATTTTGGTTGAAGGTCACGGAAACTTTGGCAGTATAGATGGCGATGGTGCCGCCGCAATGAGGTATACAGAGGCAAGGCTTTCTCCTTTTGCTATGGAACTTTTAAGGGATCTAGATAAAAATACGATTAAATGGGGGCTTAACTTTGATGATACTTTAAAAGAGCCAGAAATTTTGCCGGGCAGATTTCCTAATTTGCTGGTAAATGGCACAACCGGCATTGCTGTTGGGCTTGCAACAAATATTCCGCCACACAATCTTTCTGAGGTAATAGACGGTGTTGTGGCTTTTATTGACAATCCAAAAATTACTTTAAAAGAAGTTATGAAGCACATAAAAGGGCCTGATTTTCCAACGGGCGGTTACATTTTAAGCACAAGTGAATTAAAAACTGCCTATGAAACCGGACGTGGAAAGTTATATTTGCGTGCAAAGGTGCACGTTGAGGATTACAACCAAGACAAAAAGTGTATTGTTATTGATGAGTTGCCATATCAGGTTAACAAATCAACACTTTTGCAAAGGATTAACACCTTAAAAGATGAAGATAAGGACGGTCTTGGTGTTATTGCAGAAGTTAGGGATGAATCCGACCGGGCTGGCATGAGGGCTGTGGTTAGGCTTAAAAAAGAGGCTAGTGTAAAAAAAGTTTTTGCTGCACTTATTAAAAACACAGACTTGCAAGTTTCGTTTGGTGTTAACATGGTGGCCATTGCAAATGGTAAACCAAAACAAATGAGTTTGATAGATATTATTTCTTATTACGCAGAATATCAAAGGGAAATTGTTTTAAGGCGAAGCAAATATGACCTAGAACAGGCAAAGGAAAGGGAACATATTTTGTCTGGCCTTATAATTGCTATTAAAAACATTGATGCAGTGGTTAAGATTATTAAAACCTCTAAAAACACAACAGAGGCAAAGGCAAGGTTAAGGCAAAAATTTGTGCTAAGTGAAAAGCAGGCCCAGGCAATTTTGGACATGCGTCTTGCAAGACTTACATCTTTGGAAGTCAACAAACTTCAAGAGGAAATTAAAGGGTTAAGAGAACTTATTAAGAAATTAACTGCCATAATTGGCAGCCAGAAATTGCAATTTAACGTGGTAAAAGAAGAACTTTTGCAAATTAAAAAGACTTATAAACAAGACAGAAAAACAAAGATTTTAAAAGATGACGACACTTTGCAACATGCAGAGGACGAAGCCCAAGCGGTGATAGAAAGTCAATCTCAAAACGTTGTTATTTTTAAGACTGCGCAAAACAATTTTAAATGTGTTTTGGAAAAACAATTTGCACTTGGCGTGAAGAACTTGACTGAGGTTTCTACTTTAAATGACGTAATAATGCTTAAACATTTTACAAATCAAACAAAAACTATTCTTGCTTTTTCTAATTTTGGTAATTGCTTTAAGATTGAAGCAAAAGAGTTTGGTCTTGGCAGGTTTAGAGATAAGGGTATAAACGAAAGATTGCTATTTAAGGAACTTGCAAATAACGAAAGTATTGTGGCGATGTTTGATTTTGACATAACAATTAGCAAAGATAAATTTATTATGCTTTCTAAGTTTGGCATGATTAAGAAAACCGAAACGGCGGAATATGCCTTGCTTAAAAAATATTTTGCAGGCATGAAGTTAAAAGAAAAAGACGAACTTGTAAATGTTATGCTAGAAAGTAAACTAGGGGATAACTACAATTTTGTTTTTGTTTCTTCTTCCGGTATGGTTTTGAAGGCAGAGAACAAAGATGTCCCTCTTCAAGGCAGAGTTTCTGGGGGTGTTAAGGGAATTAACATTTCAGACAAAGAATTTTGTACTCTTGCAACCGCTTGCCAAGATGAGGGCGAAATTTTGCTTTTAACCTCTAATGGTTTAGCAAAAAGAGTGGTGCTTGCGGGCATAGACAAAATGGTTAGATACAGGAGGGGCTTGAAGATTTTGCAAACGGATGGCGGAGCGGCTGTTGTGTTTGCAGACGTTGTTACAAACCCTTACGAAATAGTGGCAGTTTGTGAAAGTGGGGAAATAAAAACGAAAAACTCCGATTTAATCTCTGTTGAGCAGCGAACTGGAAAGGGTAAACCATTTGATAAACAAACAAAGAGCTTAAAAATAAAGGCTGCTTTTGGAAATTTGAAATAAAAATTTAATAATTAAAAAAATAGTAATTAAAAAATAGTAATTAAAAAACAGTAATTAAAAAACTCACAATTGTTTGTGAGTTTTTTTTGTGGCGAAAAGATAAAAAGCCCACAATATTTTTTGTAGATTATATTTAAAAATTTTTTAAAAATCATTTAATTA
>JAZRVA010000064.1:0-3104 GCA_045598865.1 Clostridia bacterium
TATTATTTAAACAAAATTTTTGTGGAGAATTGTAATGAAAAATAATGGTTTTTTTATTATTATTTTCCAGATTTTTATTGACTTTTTGCGGTTCTCTGCCTATGTATTTTGGTTTAACTCTTTCTAAATCTTTACCTCTCAAAAAAATATTTAACATTTTTTGATTTGCTGCGTCTTCAAATTTAGAAAACACAAAAGAATATTCGGCAGAATCTTTGCCAAATATTCTTGATTGTTTGGTGGAAACAACATTTGATGTTTGATAGGAACAAACATATATTTCGTATGGTTTTTCAAAAAAGCCATTAATTCCGGTGGGTAATATGGCCATGGTAACGGTTGTTACACACAAAAACACGCAAACTAAAATGAATATAAAAACTGTTACCCTTTTTCTCAATTTTTACTCGTCCTTATTTTCTTCAACTTTTTTTGTTTCTGTTTTTTTGCTTTTTTTAAGAACTTTTTTGGTGTTGTCAAAATTTGAAGTTTTCGTTGCCTTTGTTTTTTGTTTCTTTTCAAACTTTGATTTTAACTCTGCCACTTTTTGTTCCGCTTCTGCAATCACTTTTTCTGCGTCTAGTTTTACTTTTTCAATTTCTTCTTGTGTAATAACTCCGCCATTTTTTAAAGCTTCGGCAGTTTTTATTCTAATTGTTTGGTCTTTTTTCACTCTTTCCAGGTCAGCTTCTGCGCGCTCTATTTCAACTTTTTCTTTGTTTCTAATTTCTTCTTTTTCCATAATGGAAACAATTTGTTTTTTAGTTTTACCTTTCATAATAAGTTCTACTTCGTTATAATAAATTGTTTCTTTTTCAAGCAAAACCTCAGCCATAACATTAATTTTGCTTGTGTTATCTAACAAAATTTTCTTGGCGGTTTGATATGCTTTATCCAAAATTGCTTTAATTTCTTCGTCTATTTCGCTTGCTGTTTTTTCGCTATAATTAATTTGAGTTTGATAATCTCTGCCCAAGAAAACTTCGTTTGACGAGCCATAATTTATTGGGCCAAGTTTTGCACTCATGCCCCACTCTGTAACCATTTTTCTTGCAATTTTTGTTGCACGTTCAATGTCGTTTGAAGCGCCAGTTGAAATATCTTTTATAAACAACTCTTCTGCAACACGCCCTCCCAACATCATGGTGATTGTGTCAAACAACTTATTATAAGACATGTGACTTTCGTCATTATCTGGCCTGCTTAAAGTGTAACCGGCAGCCATACCTCTTTGAATAATAGAAACTTCCTGAACAACATCACAGTGTGGCAAAACTTTTCCAAGTATTGCATGGCCGGATTCGTGATAGGCGGTAATCCTCTTGTCTGTGTCGGTAATAATTCTGCTTCTTTTTTGAGGACCCATCAAAACTTTATTAATACTTTCTGTTATATCGTTCATTGAAACATATTTTTTGTTCTTTCTAGCGGCCAAAATGGCTGCTTCGTTAAGCAAATTTTCAAGGTCAGCACCAGTAAATCCACTGGTTAATCTTGCAATGTTTTTAAAGTCCACCGAACTATCAGTTGGCTTTTTTCTTGCGTGAATTTTTAGTATCATTTCGCGGCCTTTAACGTCTGGCGGATTAATGTGAATTTGTCTGTCGAACCTGCCTGGTCGAAGAAGAGCAGGGTCCAAAACATCACTTCTGTTTGTTGCTGCAATAACAATAATACCTTCGTTAGATTCAAATCCGTCCATTTGCACCAAAAGCTGATTTAATGTTTGTTCTCTCTCGTCGTTTCCACCGCCAAGACCTGCGCCTCTTTGGCGACCAACAGCGTCAATTTCATCTATAAACACAATGCAGGGAGATTCTCTTTTTGCCTGGTCAAACAAATCCCTAACTCTGGACGCGCCAACACCAACAAACATTTCAACAAAATCCGAGCCGCTTATGGAAAAGAAAGGAACATTGCTCTCTCCCGCAATTGCCTTTGCAAGCAAAGTTTTTCCTGTTCCTGGAAGGCCAACCAACAAAACACCTTTTGGAATTTTTGCACCTAGTTCGGTGAATTTTTGTGGATTTTTTAAAAACTCAACAATTTCTTGCAACTCTTCTTTTTCTTCGTCAATACCAGCAACATCGCTGAATCTAACCTTAACATTTTGTGCTATTTGAGCCCTTGTTTTTCCAAAATTAAAACTTTTTGAGTTCGCACCCAAAATACTTCTTATTAATATAACACCAAAAATTACAACCACAATTACGCTTAAATACGGAAGCAAGTTTTCCCACCAAGAAGTTGGGGCAGGAATCCACGCAAATGAAATTTCCTCCCAATCTGTGTTTAATCTGTTTGCATTGTAATCGCTTACCAATTCTTTTATGTCTTTAATGTCGCTATCTGTGCCAAAATAAAAGTAGTAGTCACTATTTGTGTCTATTCTTTCAACCGTATTTTCGCTTCCATCAACCAAAATAAAGCCGATGCCATCAGCTCTAACCCTTATTACTCTTATTTTACTCTTTTCTTTATATTTGCTGCCTTCTGCCGAATCCCTTGTTCCAATCATGTTGCTTATTGAGGCAAAATCCAACTGTTGCCCATTTTTTCCACCTTGGGTGAAATAAATTAAAGCAACCACCAGCAATATTCCCACTATAAAAAATAACCAGCCCTTAACTTTGTTTTTCACATTATCCTCCAATTATATATAATAAATATTATCATAATACTTTTTTTAAATCAATAACTTTTGAGCATTAATACAGATATAAACACAAGCAATTTTTTCTTTTTTTTAAAAGATTTATGTTTTTCGACTAAATGTTACATCGTTGTTTGCTGCAAATATTATGCAAGTTAAAATTATTTAATTTCATTTTCGACCAAATAATTGTTATAAAATTATAACTATATTTTTATTTATAAATACGTGTTGCATATGTTGTGCAAAAAAAAAGAATAATAAATACTTATTATTTTTCTATTTAAGTGTTTTAAGTTGGTTTTTGCCATGACCGAAACAATTATTTCATTGTTGATTATTTTTATGTAGTTTATGTGTAATTTATACAAATACCTTTTATATATTTTAATTGCTTAACACGTAGAAAACCAACTTTATAATCTTGTTTTTTTATCTTTTCAAATACTAT
>JAZRVA010000065.1:0-10946 GCA_045598865.1 Clostridia bacterium
AAATGGCAATTATTTGCCATCTTTTTTATCTTTTTTAACTTTATTTTTTTTGGTTACAACCTTTTTTAATTTTTTGTTAAAAACTTCAATTATATCTTCATCTTCTTTTATTTTAATTTTGTGAGTTGAAGATTTTTCTAGCTTTTGTTTTCTTATGTAAGTGTCTTTTTTATTATCCACCAAGCAAACTTCAAGTTGATTAAATGGAATTGTAATATTGTTGCGTTTAAATTCGTTAAAAATATTATCCAGTAAAAACCATTTTGTATCCCAATAGTCGGAGGAATTGCACCAAACTTTAAGGGTGAGTGTTATAGAGCTTTCGTTTAACGAAGAAAGCACAACGCTTGGCTTTGGTTCCAAAAAAACGTTTTGGCAACAATCAACAACGTTTAAAACAATTTCTTTTGCAAGGTCAACATTGCTATCGTATGCAATATCAAAAGTTAGGTCCACACGTCTGGTTTTGTAAACATTATAATTTACAATTTCTTTTCCAATAACGGTTGAGTTTGGTATGGTAATTTTTTTATTATCGGCAGTTTGCAAAACAATATAAAGCATTCTAACATCTTTAACCGTGCCTTCCATATCACCAATTTTCACCCAGTCGCCTTCTTTTACAAGCTTGGTGCTTATGATAATAAAACCATTAACCAAATTTTTAAGGCTGTCTTGCAGGGCAAGTGTTATTGCCAAAGATATTGCGGAGATAACAACCGTAAGCCCTGTTATGGAAACTTCAACAGACGACAAAGCACAAACAATTAGTATTAAATATAAAACAAACTTTGCAATAGAGAGAATAAAGGTTTGAATTGTTCTTTCAATTTTAGTTCTTTTAAGTTGCCTTTTTACAATTGCCAAAACAATTTTAACAACCAAAATACCCAAAATTACAATTGCAAAAAAACTAACAATTGTTTTCCAGTTTTCTACAAACCAGTTGCCAATAGAGTTAAAAAAATCCTTCATAAAAACTCCTTTTTTAATAAAAAAAGAATAATACATAAGTGTAATAAAGTCAACAAATAGTTAAAAAACGTTTGCAAATAAGGTGTGTTGAACATATAATTTAAAAAAATAAAAAAAAGAGGATAAAACAATGTTTTGTGTAACAATAGATGGCAAAGCCGGATGCGGAAAATCGTCTTTGGCAGACGAGTTAAGCAAAAGAGCGGGCCTTAAAAAATTTAACACAGGGGCTGTTTATAGAGGAATAACTTGCGAATATTTTAAGCAGTTTGATCAACAAGCTCCAACAGAAGAAATAATAAATAAATTTGTAAAAAACCTACAAATAAAGGTTTTTTTTGAGAAAGAAAAACAAAACGTGGTTGTGAACAACACAAATTACACCCCGTTTTTAAGAGAAGAAAAGGTTAATAATTTTGTGGCGATAATTTCTCCTTACGACGAAATTAGGCAAAAGGTTAGACAAATTCAAAGAGAGTTTGCAAAAGAAAATAATTGTATTGTGGAAGGCCGTGACATTGGCACGGTGGTTTTGCCAAACGCAGATTGTAAACTTTTTGTTACCGCTTCAAACCAAGTTAGAGCTCAAAGAAGATTTGAGCAGTTAAAGGGTAGCCCAGACTGCCCAACGTTTGAACAACTTTTAAAAGAGTTGGAAGAAAGAGATTATAAAGACATAAACCGTGAACACGGAGCATTGCTTCCAGCAGAAGATGCAATAATAATTGACAATTCTAACGAAACACTAGAACAAACCACACAGCGTTGTTTGCAAATTATAAAAGAAAAACAAAAAAATAAATAAAAAAAGAAAAACCCGAACTAAACGGGTTTTTTATTTTTAAAAATTTTATTAAAAAAATTATAATATACATTTTTAAAAGGATAAAAACTTTTATTTTTTTGTTGTTTTCTTTTTGGTTTTAGCGGTTTTAGATTTTTTTGTTTTTACTTTCTTTTCGGTTTTTGGGTCTTTGTTTTCTAGTTTAATTTTTTTAACAATGGCGGTTATTTCCTTTCTAAACCCAAACAAAATTGGGGAATAAATATCGTCCAAAATTTTAATATTTTGATTGTTCTGTTTTGTAAAGCTTTCTGAAAGGCCATTGTCTGCAACGTTAAATTCACACAAAGCATAAACTTCACCAAGCAAATATCTTAGTTCGTTGGAACAAAGGTCGTTGTCAAAGTAGGAAAAAATTTCCCAACTGGAACTAAATTTTGTTCTTTCCAATCTTTTACAAAAACCAACAAAACCCTTTTTGTTTTTAATACAACTCAAAAGTGCAACATACAAAAGTTCCAATCTGTCAATATTTTTTTTGTCTTTAAAAATCCAGGCAGAATAATTGTTTTCGGCATCATCATAAAATATTTTTCCAGTTCTTCTATAAACAGGCTTACATGTTTTAACAAACTTCTTTTTAAATTCTTCATCGATATTTTTAAATTTTGATAAAGACTCTTCAATTTGGTTATTAAAATTTTTGCCCAAGAAAAAATATTTTAGTTTGTAATATTTGTTTTCCAGCATAAGCATAAAGAAGAAAAAGGCAAACAAAAGAAGAGATACAATGCTTAAAACAAAACCAACCTTTTCAAACCCCTCAAAGCACAGCACAAGCGAGCCTATGTAACAAACAAATGCAAAAAATATTGAAAGAGAACCCCAAATAATTTTTCTAACTTTGTTTAATCTTAAATTTTCCATATTTTACCCTTTAAAAAAAGAATATCACAAAAAACTTTAAAATCCAAGAAAAAAAGCAATTGTTTTTTGTAATATGGCGACAAAAAAACTTAAATATTAGTTGAAAAATAAAAACAAAAAAAGCGCAGCCAAAAGATTATTTTGATTTGCGCTTTTTGTTTGGCGATGGCAGAGAGATTCGAACTCCCGTGTCGCTTGCGCGACAAATGCATTTCGAGTGCACCTCGTTATAACCACTTCGATATGCCATCTTGTTTTGTAAATATAAAACAAAAAAAATATTTTTGCAAGTTTTAATTGTAATATACAAAATAAAATTGTTAAAACTTACAAAACAACAAAATAGAAACAAAGAGTTGTTGACAGAGCTTTTTTTGATTGTTATAATTTTATTACTTTTTAAGGAGCAGTATGTTGGACGACGTTTTAGAATTTTATAATCTAATATTAAAAACTCAAAGTTTTTGTGAAGAAAACATAGACAAATCTTTTAACAAAGAAATTCTTTGCGTAAACTCAAAAATTTTGTTTTTGATATATAAAGAGGGCCAAGTTTCGCCTTCTGTTTTGGTTAACGAATTAAAAATGGCAAAATCCAATGTTGCTCTTTTTTGCAAAAATTTGTTAAAAGAACAATTCATCAAGAGTATTCAAGATTCTTTTGATCATAGAATAATATATTACTGTTTGACCTCAAAGGGTCAAGAATATGTGGAAAATATGTTAAAAGATTTGCAAAATAAAATGAGCAATTCTTTTGAAAAATCAAGTTTAGAAAAAATCAATCAACAAGTAAAACAACTAAACAAGTTGTTTGATAAAAGCGGAGAGAAAAAATGATAAAAATTTTTAATTCTTTAACAAACAAAAAAGAAATTTTTAAATCCGAAGAGCCAGGACTTGTAAAAATGTATTCCTGCGGGCCAACAGTGTATTATTATCAGCACATTGGCAACATGAGAGCATATATTTTTATGGATTCTTTGCGCAGGATGTTAAAATATAACGGATATAAAATTAATGGAGTTATGAACATTACAGACGTGGGGCACTTAACAAGCGATGATGATTTTGGTGACGACAAAATGGAAAAATCTGCAAAAAGAGAGAATAAAACCCCACAAGAAATTGCCAAGTTTTATACAGACATTTATTTTGACGATTTAAAACAGCTTAATGTTGACATTCCAGAAAACATAACTCCAGCAACACAATTTATTCCTCAAATGATAGATTTTATTAAAGGTTTGGAAGAAAAGGGTTATACTTACAAATTAGATGATGGCATATATTTTGACATTAAAAAATTTTCTGGTTATGGGCAACTAAGTAATAAAGATTTGGATAAACCTGGCAATGCCAGAATAGAAGAAAACCCAAACAAACATCACCCATTTGACTTTGCTCTTTGGAAGTTTGTGCCAGAAAGCCACATTATGAAATGGCCTAGCCCATGGGGTGTTGGCTGCCCTGGTTGGCACATAGAGTGCTCTGCAATGGGTAGAACAATTTTGGGAGAAAAAATAGATATCCACACAGGTGGAATAGATCACAAAACCGTTCACCACGAAGATGAAATAGCCCAAAATGATGCATTAAGCGGACACAAAGTTGTAAACAATTGGATGCACAACGAGTTTTTGCTTATTGATGGCGGAAAAATGAGTAAAAGCTTAGGAAACCTCTATACAATATCAGATTTAAAACAAAGAGGTTTTGAGCCGTTAGCATTTAAGTTTTTTTGCTTAAATACGCACTATTCTAAAAAACTAAACTTTACTTTTGAAGGTTTAAAAGCCAGCGCTGCGGGCTATAAAAACCTAAAAACTCTTTTGCTTGAACATAAAAATGGCACACAAGATTTTGCACAAGAAAAAGCGCAAGAATACAAAGATAAGTTTTTAGAGGCTATTAATGATGACCTTAATTATCCACTGGCTATTGGTGTTTTGTGGACACTTTTAAAGTCGGAGCCAAAATCAAAAAAAGTTTATGATTTGGTGATAGATTTTGACAAAGCCCTTGGGCTTGATTTGCAAAATGCTCAGCCAGAACAAACACAAGAAGTGCCGCAAGAAATAAAAAACATTGCGGAAGAAAGACTAATTGCCAGACAAAACAAAGATTGGGCAAAAAGTGACGAACTGAGAGATAAATTACTTGCTTTAGGTTATAAAATTAAAGATAGTAAAGACGCTTATGAACTAGAGAAAATTTAAAATAATAACAAAAAATATTTATTGCACCGGGGCATCATCTTGCACGGTGCTTTTTTGTTGGTTTGAAAAAAAGTTTTTTAGATAATCTTTTGGACCAAAAGTTTCCATTCCTTCTTGCAAATTTTCAGAGTAAACTTTTAATCTTTCTTGCAAAAATAAAGAAACATGTTCTCTTTGCTCGCTATTTATAAGTTCTTCATTGTTTTGAATTGCACAGTTTTCCACAAGTTCAGAAATGTTTGTTTCTCCATTTTGAAAGTTTTGTATGTCTTGCAAAAAATATGCAACAATATCTGGATATTTGCCACAAATGTTGGAAATGTTTTTAAAAGACTCTTCGCCAAAAGTGCTTTTTTGTGCAACCTCACTTGCCGGTGCTTCATTCTCTTTAATTGCATTTTCATTAACTCTTTTTATCATTTCTATAATTGCGTTAGACCTTATGTGTTCAGGGTAATTTTCAATTCTATCAAGTTTTGGCTCACAAATTTTTGCTCTATAAAGAGTGTTTAAAAGCTCGCCAAAATCAAACTGGGGAGCCAAAGATATTTGTTTGGTTTCTTCATTTTTTATCATGCCAGAATTTTTTGAAGTAAAATCCACGTCGCCAAAACAATCTCTAAACAAATATTGATAAGCAAATTCTCTTTGAAACTGGCTAACTAAAACTTCGGCTGTTTTTTTATCGGGTTCATTGCTAAAAACAAAATCTTTAATTGCTTTAAACATAAATCGCACATCACTTACAGGTTCTGATTTACCCAAAACATATGCAAAAGAAAATAACTTGTCGTTAGGGCCTAGCATACTCAAAACCAAACTGCCATGAGAATTGTTTTTACTTTCTGGAATTTGGGTTAAAGCATCATAAATAGAACTTTCTTCTTTATCTATAATAGCAGGGCAATTATAGCTTGTTTTTGTGTTGAAATGAGAGGCAAGTTTTGCACCCAAATATTCAGCAAAAACATTAAAATTGCTTTTAGAAAATTTGTAAAATGCAGATAAAGTAATTGGCCTGCCATCCTTCATTCTTCTGCCTTCTGTTGGCACAACAAAATGTTGGTCTTTAAAAATAATATCGGGTAAAAAACCCGCTTCAATAGAACCCCAAATGGCAGAGTTTCTTGTTTTTGGGGACATTATTCCAATTTCGGAAATATGAAAATCCCCCTTACCTCTAAATGTGTGATTTTTAACTGTTAAAACAACCTTATCCATATTTTTTACCTTATAATAATTTTAACACAAAATTGCTTTAAAATCAATATCATAAAAAATGAAGAGGCCACTATGCACAAGATTGCTTATTTTTTTTGTTTTTTGTTAAAAATTTGTTATTATAAACAAAAAGAGAGGTAATTTATTTTGGATATTTTATTGAAGCAAAAACAGTTTTTTGGAACAAATAAAACTTTGGATGTAACATTTAGGCTAGAGCAGTTAAAAAAATTAAAGCTTCAAGTAAGGGCTTATTATGACCAACTTTTGCTTGCGTTTGAAAAAGATTTAAACAAAAAAGAGTTTGATGTTGTTTCAACCGAAGTTGGTATGGTTTTAAAAGAAATTGACTTTATGTTAAAACATTTAAAACATTTGGCAAAGCCAAAAAAGGTTTCAACTTCACTTGTTAATTTTCCATCTAAGGGTTACAAAATTTATGAGCCATACGGAACCGTTTTGGTGGCTGCACCTTGGAATTACCCATTTCAGTTAACACTTGTTCCAGTGGTTGGTGCAATTGCTGGCGGGAACACCGTGGTTATAAAGCCATCTCGCAACACGCCAAATGTAACAAAAGTTATTAAAAAAATATTTGATGTTTTTGATGACAATTATATTTATGTGGTTACAAACGAAAAAGAAATTCAAGAGTTGTTTGACCAAAAGTTTGATTTTATTTTTTACACAGGTTCGCCAAACAAAGCAAAAGAACTTATGGAAAAGCAGGCAAAATATTTAACGCCAATGATATTAGAACTTGGCGGCAAAAGCCCTTGCATCATAGACGAAGACGCAAACATAGAAACAAGTGCAAAAAGGGTTGTATGGGGCAAATTTTTAAATGCAGGCCAAACATGTGTTGCACCAGACTATGTTCTTTTGCATAGTTCCATAAAAGATGCTTGGTTAGAAAAAGCAAAGGAATATATAAACAAATTTTATTACACAAACGAAAAATTAAATGATGATTTTGTTAAAATAATAAACTCAAAAAATTTGGAAAGGCTTTCTGGCTTAATTAATCCAAACAAGGTTTATTTTGGTGGAAAAATTAAAAATCAGGTTTTAGAGCCAACAATACTAACGGAGGTTACAAGGCAAGACCCCGTTATGCAAGAAGAAATTTTTGGGCCAATTATGCCTGTTATAGAGTTTGACGACTTAGACCAAGAAATTAAAACTTTGCAAACATTAGAAAAACCACTTGCTTTTTACTATTTTGGCTTTAACCCTCAAAAAATAGAAAAAATTAAAAATGAGTGTTCCTTTGGCGGTGGTTGCATAAACGACACAATTATGCACCTAACAGAGGAAAAGCTGCCGTTTGGTGGAATAGGCAATAGTGGCATGGGCTCTTACCACGGCAAAAAAACTTTTTATGCTTTTGTGCACGAAAAAAGCGTTCTTCAAAAAAAGAATTTTGAAATAAATGTTAAATATCCACCAGTTAATAAAACAAAACTAAAACTTATTAAAAAAATATCAAAGGTTTAAGAGGTTTTTATTGTATGTTTTCAAGAACAAAAGCTGTTTTGGGAAAAAATAATTTTGACAAGTTGCAAAATAGCAATATTGCCGTTGTTGGGCTTGGTGGAGTTGGTGGATATGTTGCCGAAATGTTTGCACGCCTTGGGGTGAAAAATTTAACAATAATAGATTTTGACAAAATAGACAAATCTAACTTAAACAGACAAATTATTTCACTTAACTCAACAGTTGGGCAAAACAAAACAGATGCCTTTGCAAAAAGAATAATAGATATAAACCCAAACATAAAATTAATCACAAAAACAAGCAAGGTTAATGCACAAAATGTGCACGAATTGTTAATCGAAAACTATGATTTTGTGGTTGATGCAATTGATGATACAGCCGCAAAAGTTGAAATTATAAAGCATTGTGCTTCCAAAAACATTAATCTAATTTGTGCAATGGGCACAGCAAATAGATACAAACAAATTCCGCAATTTGAAGTGTGTGATATTTTTAAAACAAGTTATGACAAACTTTCAAAAAAAATGCGAACACTACTTAAACAAAATGGTATAAAAAAACAAACAGTTGTTTACACAAAACAGCAGCCAGAGCACACAAATAACGTGCTTGGCAGCGTGGTTTATTACCCATTTATGTGTGCAGGAACAATTGTTTCGTATGTTGTAAATAAGTTGTTGGGTTGTTAAAAAACACAACTTTTTATGTAAAAGGTTAAGAAAGATTTTTCTTAACTTTTTTAATTGTCACTTAAAAAATTTATGTCAACATAATCTTTTGAAAGTTCACACAAAGGGCAAGTGTCAAAAGCCTTTTTAGCGGATTCAATGTGTCCGCACTGGCTGCATTTCCACTCTTGCACGGAAGAACTTTCGTATAAACCATCAGATTTTAGTTTGTTGTATAGATTGTCAATTGTAATAAAATGGTCGTTTTCCACCATGGCAACCAATTTAAACGCGTTTGCAACCTCTTTAAACCCCTCATCTTCCGCAATTTTAGAAAAACTTGGGTAGATGGTGGTGGATTCCGACTTTTCGTTATTTGCAGCATACTTAATAAGCTCCAAAAGTTCCCCATCTTCAAAAGGAAAACCCGCGCAAATTTCTATGTTTTTTTGTGGCTGCTTGCTGTTTTTTGCAATTAATTGCCAAAATCTTTTTGCGTGGGCCATTTCATTTTTTGCCAAATTTTTAAACAACATCTGAATATTTTTTTTATTTTCGCCAATTGCTTTTTGCGCAATAAATTGGTATCTTGCGCCGGCCTGACACTCGCCAGCAAAGGCTCTTGCCAAGTTTGTTTTTGTTTTGCTTTCTTCAAAATTTACCATATAAAAACCTCCGCAAAAAATATTTACTTTTGCAAAAGTTTTTATTCATTAAAATAAAAAAAACACAAAAACTAATGTTGTTAAATTGTTTGCCATTTGCAAGTTTATTATTTAAAATATTACATAGGAGTTTGTTATAAAATGTTAAATATTTTCAAATTAGAAAGAAGATACACCGTTTTTGACGAAAAAACATACCAAAGGTTATTAAAAACCATTAATACCATGACAACCTATACTCTTGACGAAACTACAAGAAAAACCATAGTGGATTACTATTTTGATAGCCCAAACAATTTGCTTGAAGAAAATGGCCTTTTGCTTAGAAAAAGAGTGGTTGGACCTAAGGCAGAACTTAAAATAAAAAGAAGATATTTTAACCCACAATATTTTTACACAGACAATTTAAGGAGTCATGAGAGGGAAAAGGAAATTGCCGCAAAAGATCCGCTTTCTAAACACTTTTTTTTCTTAAACAATGCGCTAAACTCCATGTTTTCTAGCAACTTGCAGTTTGACCCAGACAAGTTGTTTGAACACACATCTGTAAATTTGATTATTAAAATAAAACAAGAAACCAGCAAGCTTTTTGGCTATGGTGGTTTGAAAGTTGAAATTAAAGACGAAAAATTAGAAATAACAAACAAAAGAACAAAGAGAAAAAGCAAATCAGAAATTATCCAGTTTAGGCTGCTTTCCCCAGAAGATACCCTGCCTTTGTTTGAAGACTTTATTACCAGAGTTGAAAAGCACTGCAAAGAAATTTTTTATACCAAAGATAGTAAGCATGAAATTGCAATAAAATGCACAAAGCCGCTCCCAACAAAAGAAGAAAGAAAAAAGATGAGGGAAGAACTTTTAAAACAAAAGGCACTTGAAGAGTCTGGCGAAATTGTGAAAAAATAAATTGTAGCAAAAAACTTTTTGTTTCATAACATGAAATATAAGGAATTTTTTATGAAAGATTATTATGTTATTATAGATTGTGACCCGGGAATAGACGACGCAATGGCAATTATGAACGCCGTTAACAGTGAAAACATTGAGGTTAAACTTATCTCCACTGTTTCTGGAAACTTGACCATTGAAGAAACAGTTAAAAACGCCCTTAAAATTGTTGAATTTTGCAAATGCACAAATATTCCAGTGGCAGAGGGAGCAGACAAACCTTACAAAAGGCAAAGTGTTTATGCTTCCATGGCACAAGGCTCAAAAGGCTTGGGGGGATTTCAATTTTCCAAACCAAAAACAAAGCCATTTGTGCTCAAAAGCCCAGATGCAATTCATTATTTTTTGTGTGAAAACCCAGCAAAAAACACAACTTTGTTGTGCACAGGACCAATGACAAACATTGCAAACCTATTGCTTAAATATCCAGAAGCAAAAAATATGATTTCTCGCATTGTGTTTATGGGTGGCAGCAAAGACGAAAATGGTTCAACTGAGCCTTATAGAGAGTTTAACGTTGCGTATGACCCAGAGGCCACGCAAATTGTTTTTGATTCTCACATACCTCTTGTTATGGTACCAATGGAGCTAGGACATATTGCATATTTTACACCAGAAGAGCAGGGGAAAATTAAGCGCGCGAATGCAGTTGGCGAAATATTTTATAAGATGTTCACAAAATATAACGATTTTCATGTGGGCAAACTTGGGGCTGCCGTGCACGATAGTTGCTGCGCACTTTATCTCTCTAACCCAGAAATATTTAAAACAGAAGAAGCTTTTATAAAAATAGATTATCATAAACAAAAAGATAAGGAATATGGTTTCATAAATTGCGATTTTAATTCTAAAAAGAAAAACGCAATTGTGTGCGTGGATATTGACGTGGAAAAAATGAAAAAAATTATTTATGGAAACTTGTTTAATTATAACTAAAAACCTATTAAAAAAATAACAAAAAAGCAACACATTGTGTTGTTTTTTTGTTTATTATTGCCAATAAAATTTTTGGGTTTGTCTTTTAGTTGAAAAAACATATAAT